>JAFAPR010000301.1 GCA_019247075.1 Solirubrobacterales bacterium | reverse complement strand
GAGATCGGCCACATGGTGGTGAGAATCAACGGCGCGCGCTGCACTTGCGGGCGCCGCGGGTGCATGGAGGCCTACTCGGGTCGGGCGGCGATGGAGGCCAGAGCCCGGCGGCGCGTCGAGAAGGGCCGGCGGACGGATCTGTTCAAGTTGATGGAGGAGCGGGGACGCACCAAGCTGACCAGCGCGGTTTGGCACCAGGCGGTCCACCGCAAGGACAAGCTGGCCACCCAGTTAATCGCCAACGCGGTCGAGGCGCTGGGCGCCGGGATCGCCTCGGCGGTGAACCTGCTCGACGTCGAGCTGGTGGTGATCGGCGGCGGCCTCGGGGTCCGCTTCGGCGAGCCGTACGTGGAGCGGATACGCAAGGCGATGCAGCCCCACCTGTTCAACGACACGCGGCCGCCCGACGTCAAGGTGGTGGCGCTGGGGGATCTCGGCGGGGCGCTCGGGGCGGCGTTGCTGGCTCGCGACCGAATGAGGCGCGCGGCGAGAGACGGCGGCCGGCCGCCCGCGGTAGCTCGGATTTCGGGCCCCACGGACGCCGCGTAAGCGGCCCCTTTCCAGCTAGGCCAGCTCGAAGCGCTCCGCCCGCTGGGCCTCGCGCTCGGACTCGCTCAGCATTTGGACGAACAGCCAGACCAGGGCGATCCCCATAACGATCGACTGCTCGAGCGCCATCTCGAGCCCGGCCATCGACTGGTCGACGCCGGGGCTCAGCCCCCAGTAATGCGGGTGGTGCTGATAGAAGGCATAGATCGAGTGGGGGGCGAAGGCAAGCACGATCCCCAAGATTCCCACCAGCAGCTTGGTGCTGACCATGTACATGACCGGGCCGAGCCCGCCGAGGCGCATGCGGCCCCTGATCGGCGAGAGGATGTGCCACCAATACAGCGTGCCGGCGGCGAAGAAGCAGGCGTGCTCGACGGCGTGGACCCCGGTGTGGCGGAGCGCCTCGTCGTACATCGCCGGGATGTGCCAGAGCCACATGAACCCTGCGTACGCCAGCACCGCGAAGGCCGGGTGCATCAGGTAGCCGGCCTTCCGCTCCACCGTTTGCAGGCGGCGGGTGACGGGGCGCAGCAGAACCTTGTTGAGCCCGAGGATCATCAGGATCGGGGCGAGGTCGAGCAGCAGGATGTGCTGGCCCATGTGCATCACGAGCAGCTGGTCGCCCAGACCGTCGAGGGGCGAGACGAGCGCGGCGAGAATCATCCCGAGGCCGCCGAAGAACAGGGCGAGGCGGCCGTAGCCCGGCTTGTGGGGGTCGTCTGAGGCGCGCGCGATCCGCCAGCCTCTGAGGTAGACGACACCGAGCGCCAGCACCCCGACGATCGCGCTCGGCTCAAAAGACCAGGAAATCTGAGGCGCCACTGATCGGGATTCTCGCGCATCGACAAACGCCGAGCGGAGGACTAGTCTGGTGGGTTCACCAACATCCATCCTTCCGCAAGGAGGTAGGCGATGCGGATCGGGGTAAAAGGCCGCAATCTGCCCGTTTCCGAGGACCTCAAAGAGCACGTGGCGAAGCGCTTTGGGAAGGTCTCCAAGCAGGTCTCGGAGCTGGCTGAGCTCGAGCTGGAGTTGTTCGAGGAGCGCAATCCCGCGATCGCTGACCGTCAGGTGGCCGAGGCGACGCTGCATCTCAAAGGGGTCACGCTGCGAGCACGTGACGCCTCCCCGGACCTCGTGCACTCGATCAACCTGTGCGCGGATGAGATGTCGAGGCAGGTCAAGCGCCATCGCGACAAACGGCGTAAGCGGAGGGAGTCGAGGGCCGCGGCGGCCGCGCCCGTACCCCCGGTGACGGAGGCCGCGACACCCCCGCTGCCGTAGCCGTCCGGACGCTGTTGAGACCGGTCTGAGCCCGATAGGGCCACTGCTACGCTAGCCCCATGTCCTTCCTGGACCGCGCGCTTCGCATGGGCGAAGGCAAGAAGTTCAAGGCCTACGAGCAGCGCGTGGGGCGCATCAACGGATTTGAGCCGGAGCTAGAGCACTACACCGAGGGAGAGCTGCGCGAGGCCACGGACGAGCTGCGGCGCCGCGCGCGCGAGGGCGAGAGCCTGGACGAGCTCATGTACGAGTGCTTCGCGCTGGTGCGCGAGGCGGGCAAGCGCTCGCTCGGGATGCGCCACTTCGACGTGCAGCTGATCGGCGGCATGGTCCTGCACGACGGCGCGATCGCCGAGATGAAGACCGGCG
>JAFAPR010000146.1 GCA_019247075.1 Solirubrobacterales bacterium | reverse complement strand
ACAGCGGATTGAGAGGATTTGATTCGAAAGGCAAGTCCTTCGGCTAACCGGCGATCTCTGTGCGCCCAGGGGACCGCTTGCGCTGCTCGATCGATTCGACAACCCGCAGGAGCAGGGCGGCCGCTCGCGTTGGAGTCAAACGACGCCGGTCGGTATGTGTCAGATGACGTGGTAAGCGTGCGCGGCCGGCCCTAGCTCCACAGGCGGGCAGGGCGCGCCACCGATTCTGCCCGCGCCGACCGCGTCGCAGAGGGCAGCCATCCAGCGAGCCGAACGGCAGGCGGCACGGGGGCCCACCCTGCCAAGTGGCGCGAGGTACAGCAACGCGGAGATGAATGCCTATCCAAGCGGCTCGGCGGCCGCGCGTGCCATCGTCTCCGACGGCGGCTTTGCCTGGGGCGATGCTGGTATCGGCGCCGCGGGCGGTCTCACGATCGCGATGCTGGGAGTCGGGGGCGGGCTTGCCCTCTCACAGCGTCGCTCCCGCAGGACCGGCACCTCGGCCGCGGTGACCGGTTAATGGTAGGTCAGCCACACATTAAGGCACAGTTCCCGGGCGCCACCGTCGATTGGCGGTGGCACCCGGCCATCCAACGCTCGCCGTCCGAGTACTGGCCAAACCAGGCCACGGCAAGCCGGACGAGAGGCTGCGCCCGCTTCTGCTTCGCAGCCAACCCGACAGTGGTTGACCGTCGCTGCGAGAGGCTGTACGCTCGCGGGGGAGTGGTACTGGGCGTCGTGCTAGGGCTGGGTGTTGGTTGCGGGTGGGGTGCTCGCTCTCGTATTTGGCGTGGCGGCGTTCGCGAGTCTCGCTCCGGCTCTCGCCGACGGGTTGGTCGATGCAATTCCACCGGGGTGGCGATTCGAGGCCTGGTCGTTTGTGGTTCAGGCCAGCGGGCCCCGGGAGACGATTGGAGGTCGTAATGAGGACGTTGTTTCGTCGGCTCCGCAGGCCTATTGCAGGTCCTGCCGCAGCCGCTGCACTTACCTTGGCCCTGGTTGCCGTGGCCCTTCAGTTCACTTCAGCGGCGAGCGCCAAAAGGAGTTCTTGTGGCCACCCTGTGACCAGGGCACCGACGGGCCGCGCGACCGTGTCGGCTAGATCGACGTCCTTTGGCAGGGTCCTGGTCGTCGGTTCGGGCGCTTACGCCGGTTGTTCTCTGTACCTGCTCACGTCAGACCAGCTCCATGCGCTGTCTGGCGCGCACTTCGCGTGCAGCGACAACGCGAACGTCCTAAAAAAGCCTTGCGACACTGTCCTCTGGCCGGCGCTTCTCACCAAGGGAGCTCCCCTCGCAGGGAAGGGGGTCAACCCCAAACTTCTCGGGACAGTGAGCCGTACAGACCTGCCTGGCATGTCGAAGGTGCGGCAGGTGACATACGGCGGTTACCCGTTGTACCGGTTCTTCTTGGACGCAACGCCGGGGGCAACGGAAGGCGCCAACCTTTTCGATCCGGTGCCCAGTCCCGGGGGCATCTGGTACCTGGTCAACCCGCGTGGGGGCGTTCCCGCGACGGGTCAGGCTCGATTGCGGCTCGAGAGCGCTCCCGTCGGCGGCACTGGACCCGACCGGACCGTACTGGCGGTAGTGATGAACCCTGACTTCAGCGTGTTTCCCCACGCGAGCTTCCCCGTCTACGTGAGAAGCCACAAGGGGCACAAGAGCCCCTGTAAGGGGCTGTGTACCGTGTATTGGCCACCGGTCCTCACCTCAAAGCGGCCTAAAGCCGAGGCCGGTGTGAACCGGCATGCCCTCGGGATCGTCGTGAGGCCCGACGGCACCCACCAAGTGACCTACAATGGTCGCCCCCTGTACCTGTTCATCAAGGACGCATATATCAAGGGCGTTACTGGGACGAAGAGCATCAACGGAGCGGGTGCGCACACCCCCTGGGGCGTGTTCAACACAATCCCGCGAGTGCCCTAGGACTCTCTACCCGCCGAGCACACCGAAAGCCTCGGCCGAGTCGATCGACCGGGGCTTTCACATGTGGGTGTCCAGCTCCACCGACGCCTGGCAGGAAGGTGCGCGATGCTGCCCTCGCTCATGCGTTGATGCCGCCACGGCCCGCAGTAGGGTCCCTTCCAGAACCTGCTGGGCAAGCCGAGCGAGAGCGGCCGCGGAACGCTCCAGCTCCGTTCTCCGCAAGGGAACCCCCCGGAGCGCTGGTGGCGAGGGAGCCTCCTGAGGGTTCCTAATACGACGTGCTCGCTCGACGTTGAGGCATCATTGCCGGCGATCCGATGTCGATTGTTCAGAAACCTCCTGTCCGAATTTTGATCAATTGACATTTGATCGTGCGGGGCCGGAGTTGTGGCCTCGATTGTTCTGAACAAATGGAGGACAGGGGGCTCGCTCCTGTCCCCCTGATCGAAAGACCGCGAACGGGGCCTCTCGGGTACTGCTCTGGGGGTGCGAATCAACGTACGGCTCTGGTCGGAGGAAAGCCGTCTTCGTCCCAGTCGCGGGGGACCATTGTGCACATGACGGTCGTCAATGCCGAAGCGGCTCTCGCTCAACACGCTCGCGGGGACTCCTTCCGAAAGCTGGGGCGCCGCTTTGGGGTGCCCCACGAAACCGCCCGGAAACTGGTTATCGAGCATGGCCGGACCTGATCAGATCGCAGACGTCCGAGCTTTGAGGCGAAAGGTGGGTTCGAGGCTCTCATCCGGGGTTGCCCCATTCGTCGTGGAACTTCGTGACGGCGGCCCGGGTGTGATCGTTACATAGTTACTGTGGTTGGTGCCTCCTGGGTGGGGTTGGGGTGGTGAAGGTGGAGCCGTCGTTCGATCGCGACGGCGAGCTGCGGGAGCTGGAGGTAGCCGATGACTTTACGGAACTGCTTTTCGGCCTCCAGCATCCCGGCGGCGGTCCACCTGAGTCC
>JAFAPR010000336.1 GCA_019247075.1 Solirubrobacterales bacterium | reverse complement strand
GTGTCAGTGCGTCCTCCGGAGCGCGCTCGCTTTCGCGCCGAGGAGAACATGATCGTCGGCAACACGGTGCTGTACGGCGCGACCGCCGGGAGGGCGTTCTTCAGGGGCCTCGCCGGCGAGCGCTTCGCGGTCCGAAACTCGGGCGCGGTGGCGGTGGTCGAGGGGGTGGGGGACCATGGGTGCGAGTACATGACCGGCGGACGCGTGGTCGTGCTGGGCCGCACCGGCCGCAACTTCGCAGCCGGTATGAGCGGCGGCATGGCCTACGTCTACGACGTCGACCGGGGCTTCGAGGGACGGTGCAATTTGGAGCTGGTTGAGCTCGAGGGGTTGACCGAGGCGGACGCCGCGGAAGTGCGAGCGCTAATCACCGAGCACGTGGGCCGCACCGGGTCGCTCGTCGGCCGCAATCTGCTGGCCTCATGGGGGCGGGCGCAGGAGCGCTTCGTGAAAGTGGTGCCGCTGGATTACCGCCGCGTGCTGGTCGAGGAGGCCGAGAGGAAGGCCCGCGAGGCGGGCACGGAGTTGTCGGCGGCATAGGCGCTGTTCGTTTGGGGGCCGCCCGGCGGGCTGCCTCGGCGTGGCGAGCGCCTCGGGTTTGTGGCGAGCGGCTCCCAAACATCACGCCCCGTCACAAGTCGCCCCATCCCCGCGTTAGGACGATTTAGGGGTCGCCGTTGAGGTGGACGGGCACCGCTATCACTCGAGCCGAGCCGCCTTCAACCGCGACCGCCGTAAGGACGCTGCGCTCAAGGCCGGCGGCATTGATCCCAACCATGTGACTCGCGACGAGGTCGAGTATCGGCCGCTCAGTGTCGTAGCGCAGGTCGCCGTCGCCCTGGGGCGCGCTGGCGCTCCAGTCTTAGCCCAACAGGGTTGAGCCATTCGAGCGCCTCAAGAGCGATTCAGGCCCCCTGGTACCCTCCCCGCTCCCATGGGCGAGCTTGGCGCCTTTCTCAAGATTTACCGTGTCGGGTTCGACAAGCGCAACCCCGGGGAGCGCGTGCGCGACTATCACCAGTACTTCGCGCTCCAGCCCGAGCCCGAGCTGCGGCGCCAGGGCGCCCGGTGCATGGATTGCGGGATCCCCTTCTGCCACGAGGGATGTCCGCTCGGCAACCTGATCCCGGAGTGGAACGACCTGGTCTACCGCGACAAGTGGCGCGAGGCGATCGATCAGCTCCACGCGACAAACAACTTCCCCGAGTTCACTGGCCGGATCTGCCCCGCGCCGTGTGAGTCGGCGTGCGTACTGGCGATCAACGACGACCCTGTGACGATCGAGCAGATCGAGCTGGCGATCACCGAGCGGGCGTTCGCGGAGGGCTGGGTCGTCCCCGAACCACCCGACCGCCGCACCGGCCGGACGATCGCGGTCGTCGGCTCAGGCCCCGCTGGTCTCGCCGTCGCCGCCGAGCTCAATAGCTGTGGCCACCAGGTGACCGTCTACGAACGCGACGAGGGGCCCGGCGGACTGATGCGCTTCGGCGTACCCGACGCGAAGCTGGAGAAGCGGATCATCGACCGCCGGGTCGAGCTCCTCGTGCAGGAGGGAGTCGAGTTCCTCTACGACGTGGACGTCGGCCGCGATCTCACCGCCGCGCAATTGCGGGAGCGCTGCGACGCGCTGGTCGTCTCGACCGGCTCGCGCGTGTCGCGCAACCTGGACGCGCCTGGCCGGGGGCTGGGCGGCATCTACATGGCCATGGACTACCTCTACCAGCGAAATCGCTGGGTGGCCGCCCAGGAAGGTCGCCCGTCGAGACCGACCCAGCCGGGGAGCGAGATCAGCGCCGCGGGCAAGCGTGTGGTGGTGGTCGGGGGTGGCGATACCGGGATGGATTGCATCTCGAACGCCCATCGTGAGGGCGCCCAGGCCGTGACGCTGCTCGACGTCTACGCCGCGCTCCAGTCCGGCGGCCACGACCCACGTCATCCCTGGCCGCTGCCGCCGAAGCGGACGCCCACTACGTACGCGCTGGAAGAAGGCGGCAGGCGCTGGTGGGGG
>JAFAPR010000332.1 GCA_019247075.1 Solirubrobacterales bacterium | reverse complement strand
CGTGATCGGCGCTCGATCGGTCCGCGCGTGAGCACGCGGCCCACGCCCGCCCGGCGCGAGGCGCGCTCCGAAGACGGCCGGTCCTTGGTCGATGGCGCCGAGCAGGCGGTGCGTAACTGGCTGGCGGGCGGGCGTTACCGGCAGGGGGACCGGCTGCCGCCCGAAAACGAGGTCGCGGGCATGCTGGGCGTGTCGCGTGGCACGCTGCGCAGCGCATTGGAGCGGCTCGAGGAGAGCGGCGAGATCGTGCGCCGTCAGGGGAGTGGCACCTTCGTCGGGCATTTGGCCGGTCAAAGCGCGCTCGACGAACGGCTGGAGCGACTGGAGCCGTACTCCTCGCTGGCTGCACGAAGGGGACTGAGGCTGTCCTCGGTCGACCTGAAGATCGAGCGCCGGCCGGTCGGCGCCGAGGTGGGAGAGGCCCTCGGTTTGGCGCCGATAGCGCCCGCGCTCTCGATCTCGCGGACGCTGATCGCCGATGACGCGCCAGTCGCCGTGATGTTCGACGTGGTCCACCCGAGCGTGACGCTCCCAGCCGAGGACGGTATGCGCACCGCACTGCAACGGGGCAAGATGGTGCTCGACGTACTGATAGACGCCGGCGTGCCCGTCACGTACGCGCGAACTCAGGTCATGCCGTACGTGCTCACCCCGCGCGAGCGCGCGGGCAAGCTTCTGCGCGTGCAGCGCATCACCGCGGCCCTGGAGCTCGAGGAGTTGATCTTTGCCGGCCGCGATGAGCGCGTGGCCTACTCGCGCGACCTGTTCGCTCCCGGTGGAATCCACGTGATGGTGCTGCGCACCCTCGAAGCCACGCGGCCGGTTCCGGTCGGAGGTTCACGGCGCACGCGCGTGCGCGCCGCGACGACGGATGGTCGGCGCGCGCGGCGCGGCCGTAACGGTCGCAGCTGAAGAAGCGTTGTCCGGGCGCGGCATCGCACCGCAGTCCAGTGCTCGACCGGTGGTGGGATCGGTGGCGCGTGCGCTCGCGCTGGTCGACGCGCTATCCGCCAGCGACGCCGACCTGAGGGTAGGCGAGCTGGCGCGTCGCATCGGCGTCAATGCCAGCACCGCCTCGCGCCTGCTGGCGACGCTGGAGCTGGGCGGACTCGTCGAGCGCGCGCCAAACGGGTCTTACCGCCTGGGTTTGAAGCTGGTCGCGCTGTCCGACCGCGTGCTCAAGCGGCTCGACGTGCGGCAGCTGGGCCGTCCCTGGCTGGAATGGCTGGTTCAGGAGACGGGCGAGACCGCCACCCTGTCGGTGCCGGGCGCCGGCGAGGCGATCACGGTGGACTTCGTCAGCTCTCCCTCGAGTGTCGTCAGCCTGGCCCGGATCGGGCGGCCGAGCGTCCCGCACGCCACGGCGGCGGGCAAGGTGATGCTCGCTCTCGCCGGTCCCGATCCTCGCTCGCTCGCTAGGCAGCAGCTCGAGGCCTTCACCGACCGGACGATCACCGATCCAGGCGCGCTCGCCGAGGAGCTCGAGCGCGTCCGCGAGTCGGCAGTCGCGGAAGCGATCGGAGAGCGCGAGCCCGACTTGGCGGCGCTGGCCACGCCGGTGCTGGGCAGGGGCGGCGAGCTCGTCGCAATCCTCGGCCTGCAGGGCCCGGTTGCCCGCCTACCCGCCGCGACCCGCCGCTCTCTGCGGGAGCCGCTACGGCGCGCGGCCGGTGAGCTCAGCCGCTCGCTCGGCGGCCCGGGGCTGCCCTCGCGCCCCTGATCGCGGCGCGCCTGCTGCCGTCGGCCGGCCGGCGCGTCCTCGACGCGGCGCGCTCGGCGGCGGCACGCGCGAGCAGCGCAAACAGCGGCGTCCCGGGCTGCTCCTGTTCTTCCCACTGCACCGCCAGGCACAGGCCCGCGGCGCCTTGGAGCTCAATCGCCTCGATCACTCCATCCGGGGCTCGGGCGGTGGCGACCAAGCCATCGCCCAGCTTGGCGACGCTCTGGTGGTGGTAGCTGTTGACCGTCGCGCGATCCCCGAGCACCTTACCCAGCGTGCTCCCCGGCATGATCGCGACCTCGTGCGAGGGATGTTCGGGTGGCGGCCAGCCGCCCAACATGGCGCGTACCACCGCGCGCCAGCGATCCCAGTCGCCGCCAGGATGTATGTTGGCCGGGGGCGGCAGCAGGCTGTGGTCAAGCTCGAGCGTGCCGCCAAACGCAACATTGATGACCTGCATTCCGCGGCAGATACCGAGCACGGGAATGCCCGCGAAGATCGCCGCCGGCGCCAGCCTCAGCTCGAACTCGTCCCGCAGCGGCGAGTGCGCCGTCGCTGCGGGATGGGATGCCGCGCCGAACCGCGCCGGCTCGATGTCGCGTCCCCCGGCCAAGAGCAGACCGTCGAGGTGTGGCAGCAGACCTTCGGCCCGCTCCGCGTAGGGGAGGGTGACCACGCTCGCGCCCAGTCGCTCGAGCGGCCGGGCGAAGGCAACCCCGAGGTAGTCACCGTAATCGGTAAAGCCGCTGGATACACCGATCAGCGCCGCGGACATGACCGAGCTCCTCAGCTCCACGGGTAGGGGCTATGCGACACGGGGTGAAGCTCGCCGGCGCTGAAGCGCTCGTATCGGAAGGGGTGCAACAGCGACGAGTGCTCGCCGCGGAGCACGCGAGCAATCTCCCGGCCGACCGCGATCATCTTGTAGCCGTGGTTCGAGTCGGCGGCGACGAACACGTTCGGGCGCATGTAGTCGAACACCGGGAAGTTGTCGACGGTGAATGCCCCGACCCCTCCGGAGCGCTCCTGCAGGTAGCGCGCACGGCAGCCCTCGAACCGCGCCAGGCAGTGCGAGAGGGCGGCGCACCACATGTCGGAGAAGCCCGGCTCGACCGACCCGGTCGGGTACGGATCGAGCGCGAAAGCGTGCCCGAGCCGCAGCGGCTGCGCCCCGCCCTGGACCGTGCGGCGGTCGGGTTTGACGTAGATGCCCCAGGGGTCGCCGGTGATGGGGCGTCCGTCGTCGTCTCGCAGCGGCCTGTCGCTGTCGACATGCAGCACCGGCGAGAGCCTGCCATCGTTGGTGACGAAGCGCCCGGGATCGAAGTCGATCTCTCCCTCCTGGAGATACCAGTAGGTCCACATCGGCCGGCCGGGGTGCAGCGAGCCGTCGGGCTGGCGCACGTCGACCCGGTCCGGCAGGCCGAGCATCCCCCACAGCGAGGCGATCCAAGGACCGACGGCAACCACGACCTGCTCCACCTCGATCGCACCGTGGTTGGTGCGCACAGCGGTAGCCGCTCCGGACTCGTCGAGGTCGAAGCCCGTGACCTCCACGCCGCTCACGATCTCCGCGCCGGCTGCCCGGGCCTTGTCGGCGAGGCCCAACATTGAGCCGCGGTTGAACGCGTACCCTCCAGCGCGCTCGTGCAGACAGACAGTCAGGCCGGGGGCACGCCAGTCCGAGAACAGCGAGCGCATGTGCGCAGCGACCTCGTCCTCGCCGACGTACAGGTCGGAGGGATAGCCGATCCGCTGCTGGCGCTCGTGCACCTCGGCCAGATCGCCCTCCTGTGCCGGCGGCCCGAGCGCGACGTAGCCGCTGCCGTGGTAACGGAAGGCGTCGGGGTCCGACTCCCAAACCTCGACACACGCCGCCATCAGCTCCGCCATCGCCGGCTGAAAGTAGTTGTTGCGGATGACCCCGCAGGCGATTCCCGACGCCCCCGCGGCCACGCCGGTCTTGTCGACGACCAGGACGCGCTCGCCTTCTTGCGCCAGGTGCCAGGCGGTGGACAGCCCGTGCACGCCGGCGCCCACGACAAGCACGGGGGTGGAACTCGGAACCTGGATGCTCATTGCGTAATGCGCAAGATCATTGCGGTATGTGTACCATAGCGCGAGCCCGGAGCGGGGTCAAACGACGGAATCGTCTGATTCGCTGCCCGGAGCCAACGGGGTCGCCTGGCGCGCTCCCGGCGCCTTACCTCTGGCGGTCTCGCGCGCCTTGACAATCGCGTGAACCCATTGGTATAAGCGGGCTTTCCCGTGTACCAATTTGTTTAGTTATAGTCTGGCTTTAGGCTGGCGTCGAGCGGGCGGAGAGAGGAGCGCAGATGGCAATAGGCGTCGAGGATCGCAAGCTCGAGGGGCCACCGCCGCCGATGTTCGGGGGAACTGCAGAGCAGGTGTTGAGCACGCCGCGGATCGAGCCGCCGCCGGCGACGCTGGAGGAGGCCCGTAACCGCCCCGGGCGGGCAGAGCAGATCGAGCAGCTCGCAGGCAGGATCGAGGCGGAGGGGATCAAGTACGTCTTCTTCCAGCAGGTCTCGGTCACCGGCAGGGTGATGGGCAAGGGTGTCGTCTCGACCTTCTTTCCCCAAGTGGCCAAGCGCGGCTACCAGCTCGTCTACGGCGCGACGGCAAATCTGTTCACCGACCGCCTCGGCCACTACATCGGCTTCGGGCCCGAGGAGTCAGAGCTGGCCGCCGTGGCCGACCTCGATACCTTCGCCGTGCTGCCCTGGGACCGGCGCGTGGCCCGGGTGTACTGCGACTGCTACGACACTGAGACGGGCGAGCTCCTGGACGCCGATCCGCGCCAGAACCTCAAGCGGATCGCCCGCGAGTTCGAGCAGGAGCTGGGCTACCAGTTCTTGATCGGAATCGAGCCCGAGATGATGTGGCTCAAGCGCAGCGAGGACGGCGAATCGCCCGAGGGCGTCACCAAGCCCTACTGCTACCACATCCACCAGTTCGAAGAGCTCCGGCCCGTGCTGCTCGACGTCGTCGAGTACGGCCAGGCGTTGGGGCTGGACATGAGCTACGGCGACCACGAGGACGCCCCCGGCCAGCTCGAGCTGAACTTCCGCTTCGACCGTCCCGTCAGGACGGCCGACAACATCACCACCTACCGGCAGGTCTGCGCGGCCGTCGCGCGTAGGCACGGACTCCTCGCGTCATTCATGCCAAAGCCGTTCACCGGCGTGTCGGCCAACGGGCACCACCACCACTTCACGCTCGTGGGCGATGACGGCGTCAACGTCTTCCACGACCCGGACGGTCCCGCACGCCTCTCGGAGCTCGGCCGGCACTTTCTCGGGGGGATGCTCGAGCACTTCCCCGCGCTGATGTGCGTGTGCAATCCGACGGTCAACTCTTACGTCCGCATGTGGGACACAGGGTTCTGGGCACCGATCTACAAGAACTGGGGTTGGCAGAACCGCACCACGACCGTGCGCGTCGCGGCCGGCGGTCGCTTCGAGTACCGCGGCGTCGACTCCTCGTGCAATCCGTATCTGTCGGTCGCCGCGCTGCTGCGCGCCGGGCTGGACGGCGTACGGCGCAAGCTCGACCCGGGGCCGCCCCAGCAAGCCAACACCTACGACCTGCTACAGGCGGGCGAGGAAATCGAGAAGGTGCCCGACAGTCTCGGTGCGGCGCTCGACGCCCTCGCGCGCGACGAGGTGGTCCGCAGCGCCCTTCCCGGCCGCCTGTACAGGGTCTTTCACCATTACAAACGGGACGAGTGGGAGCGTTACCTGGCGTCTGTGACTGACTGGGAGCGCGAGGAGTATCTGGAGGTGCTGCCCTAGGCGGGCGAGCGACATGTGTGGAATCGCCGGACTCATATACCGCGGGGACAACGGCGGTCACCGCCTCGGCGATGACCTCACCCGGATGCTGCAGTCCATGAGGCACCGCGGTCCGGACTCGACCGGGTATGCGCTCTACCGGAACCCCGCGCCGGAGCTCATCATGCGCGTGAAGCTGGCCGACGGACCTGCCGACGGCGACCTCGAGCTCGCCGACGCCCTGCGACGGCGGCGCGCGGGGGTGCAAGCGCGGGTGCGTGCCGGGGGCGCCGAGATCGGCGCGGTCCAAGACGTCAACCAGTACACGATCGCGCTGACGCTGTCCTACGACGGTGACATCAAGCGGCTCGCGGACCTGGCCGAGTCCGTGCCGGGCACGGAGGTGCTTTCGGCCGGCCACGCGCTCGAGATCGTCAAGGATCTCGGCGATGCCCGCACCGTGGCCAGCGCCTACGGCTTGGACGCCTACGTCGGCAGCCACGGCATCGGTCACGTCCGGATGGCGACCGAGTCAGACGTCGACATCTCCAACGCACACCCGTACTGGGCGTATCCCTTCTCCGATGTCGCGGTGGTCCACAACGGTCAGCTGACCAACTACCACCATTGGCGGCGGCGTCTGGAGCGCCTCGGCCACCGGTTCGCGTCCGACTGCGACTCCGAGATCATCGCCGTCTACTTGGCGCAGCGAATGAGCGAGGGCGACTCGCTGAAGGAGGCGATGTGCCGGAGTCTCGAGGACCTCGACGGGGTCTTCACCTACATCTGCGTCACCGACGAGGCCCTGGGCATGGCCAAAGACGAGCTGGCCGCCAAGCCGCTCGTTCTCTACGAAGGCGACGAGCTGGTCGCGCTCGCCTCCGAGGAGATCGCGATCCGCGCGGTCATCGATCGCGAGATCGAGACCTACGACCCGTACGAGAGCGAGGTGATGGTGTGGAGGCGGTAGCGCACGAGCCGCGGTTCGATCCGCGCGGCCTCGTCGAGCTGGACGGAACCGTCCCGAGGATCTCGGAGATCGACGGCGAGCGCGCCACCTTCGACGCCCGGGAGCTCACGACGCGCAGGATCAACCTCGAGCTGCGCTGGCTCCTGTACGAAGAAGGGGTACGCGAGGTCACGGTGCGCAACCCGGGGGCCCGTCACTCGCTGGGGGTGGGAATCCTCCGCCGCTGCAAGATCACCTTCGACGGCAGCCTCGGCTACTTCGGCTGCGGACTGATCGACGGGCCGGAAATTCAGATCAACGGGCGAGTCGGCTGGTCGGTCGCCGAGAACATGATGTCCGGCGTGGTCGTGGTCGAGAGCAACGCGGGGTCGCTCGCCGGCGCGGCCCTGCGCGGCGGGGACCTCGTGGTCAAGGGACAGGTGGGGGCGCGCACGGGAATCGATCAGAAGGGCGGCACGATCATCGTGCTCGGCGACGCCGACTCCATGACCGGGTTCATGATGCAGCGGGGCCGCCAGATCATCTGCGGCAATGTGGGGGCGGGCCTTGGAGACTCCATGTATGACGGCGTGATCTACGTCGCCGGCAAGGTCCGCTCACTGGGGATCGATTGCGTACCGGGTGAGTGGACCGACGCCGACTCCGAGCTGATCGAGCGCAAGTTCTCGATCTACGAGCTCGGCACTCCGCCGCGGTTCGAGAAGTTCGTCTGCGGCAAGAAGCTCTACAACTATGACCTGCTCGAGCCGGCCGAGCGCAAGCTCGTGCTCTAGGAGGAGGACGGTTTGACAGACGAAACCGAACCAGTCCGCCGCAACGTCCTCGGCCATAGCCGCATCTTCACCCCCGAGGTGATCGACGACATCCACGTCAAGTCCGAGCTTGGCCGCTACCGCATGCGGGGGTTCTCGCTCTTCAAGGACATTCCGCACTGGGATGAGCTGATGTTCCTGCCCGGGACGCTCACTCGCTTCGTGATCGAGGGCTACCGCGAGAAGTGCGTCACCAAGACCGTGCTGGGCGCGCGTTTTGCGGCCAAGCCGATCGAGCTCGAGATCCCTATGTACATCACCGGGATGAGCTTCGGCGCGCTGTCACTGGAGGCGAAGATGGCGCTGGCAAAGGGCGCCTCGATGGCTGGCAGCGCCACCTGCTCTGGCGAGGGCGGCATGATCCCGCCCGAGCGGGAGCTCTCCACGAAGTGGTACTAC
>JAFAPR010000293.1 GCA_019247075.1 Solirubrobacterales bacterium | reverse complement strand
GCAGCGAGAGGAGACCGAAATGGCCGTAAGGGAAAGGGTCAGGCCCGAGGCGGGCAAGCTCGTCGACATGGCTTGGGACCCGATCACGAGGATCGTGGGCAACCTCGGGATCTACACGAAGATCGACTTCGACAACCACGAGGTCGTTTCATGCAAGAGCACCTCCTCGCTCTTCCGGGGTTACAGCGTGTTCATGAAAGGCAAGGATCCGCGGGACGCCCACTTCATCACCAGCCGCATCTGCGGCATCTGCGGTGACAACCACGCCGTCTGCTCCTGCTACGCGCAGCAGATGGCCTACGGCGTCAAGCCGCCCCCGCTGGGCGAGTGGATCGTCAACCTCGGCGAGGCGGCCGAGTACATCTTCGACCACATCATCTTCCAGGACAACCTGGTGTTCGTGGACTTCTGCGAGCAGATGGTCAACGAGACCAACCCCGGCTTGCTCAAAAAGGCGGAGAGGACCGATGCCCCCCACGCCAACCTCCACGGCTACCGCACGATCGCGGACATCATGCGCTCCTACAACCCGTTCACCGGCGAGACCTACAAGGAAGCGCTGCTGATGAGCCGGATCGGGCGCGAGATGATCTGCCTGATGGAGGGCCGCCATGTGCACCCCTCGACGGTGTATCCGGGCGGGGTCGGGACGGTGGCGACCCCGACGCTCTTCACCGACTACCTCAGCCGTCTGTTGCGCTGCCTGGACTTCATCAAGAAGGCCGTGGCGATGAACGACGACGTCTTCGACTTCTTCTACGAGGCGCTGCCCGGTTACGAAGAGGTGGGGCGCCGGCGCATCTTGCTCGGCTGCTGGGGCGCCTTCAACAACCCCATGCACGTCGATTACAGCTACAGGAACATGGACCACTGGGGCAACGAGATGTTCGTCACCCCGGGCGTGGTGGTGGACGGCGAGCTGGTCACCACCAACCTCGTCGACATCAACCTCGGCATCCGCATCATGCTCGGCTCCTCCTACTACGAGGACTGGGTCAACGAGGAGACGTTCGTCCCCACCGATCCACTGGGCAATCCTGTCGACAAGCGCCACCCGTGGAACCAGACCACGATACCCAAGCCGCAAAAGCGCGACCTCGAGGGCGGCAACTACTCGTGGGTGATGAGCCCCCGCTGGTACGACAAGCGCACCGGCGAGAACCTCGCGCTCGACACCGGCGGCGGCGCGCTGGCGCGGCTGTGGGTGACCGCGCTGGCCGCAAAGGTCAACACTCCGTTCGTCAAGGCGACGGGACAGAGCGTGCAGATCAACTTGCCGCGGACGGCCAACACGGCCGATTGGACGATCGAGTGGAAGGTTCCGCAATGGTCCAACGCGATCGAACGCGACCGTGCGCGGATCTACTTCGTCGCATATGCGGCGGGAATGGCGCTGCACTTCGTCGACATGGCGCTCAACGAGCTGCGGGCCGGGCGGACCAAGACGTTCGAGGACTTCGACGTCCCCGACGAAGCGATCGGCTGCGGCTTCCACGAGGCGGTCAGGGGCGTGCTCTCCCACCACCTGGTGATCCGCGACGGCAAGATCGCCAACTACCACCCGTACCCGCCGACCCCCTGGAACGGGAGCCCCACGGATTCCTATGGCACCCCGGGTCCCTACGAGGATGCGGTCATGGGGCAGCCGATCTTCGAGGAGAACGACCAGGACCACTTCCGCGGCATCGACATCATGCGGGCGGTGCGGTCCTTCGATCCCTGCCTGCCGTGCGGCGTGCACATGTACCTCGGGCAGGGTAAGACCCTGCGCCAGGTCCATCAGCCGATGTTCGGCGAGCACGGATAGGGACTCGTTTTGGAGCCGGGACGGTGACAGAGGCGGTCAGAGAGCCGCAAGAGCTAGTGGCCGGTGTCGAGCGGCTGCTCGACGAGCTGCAGCGGCTCCCGGACCCGGCTGCCAGGGAGAAGTCCACCGAGCTCGTGCAGGCGCTGTTCGATCTCTACGGCGCGGGGCTCGAGCGGATCGTGGACGAGGTGGCGGCGCGCGACGACGGCGAGCTCGCCGAGGCGCTCGCGGGCGACGAGCTCGTCTCCCACCTGCTGCTCCTGCACGGGCTGCACCCCGTGCCGGTGCGGGAGCGGGTGATCTCGGCGCTGCACGAGGTGAGGCCCTACCTCGAGTCCCACGGTGGCGACGTGGAGCTGCTCGCGATCGAGCAGGACTCCGTGCGGCTGCGCCTCCAGGGCAGCTGCCGCGGCTGCCCCTCGTCGACGATGACGCTCAAGCTGGCGATCGAGAATGCGATCCATAAGGCCGCGCCGGAGATCGCGGAGGTTGTCGCCGAGGACGGCGCGACCGCGGCGGAGCCCGGGCTCTTGCAGATCGAGCTCGCGCCCGGGATGGCGCAAGCGCCCGGTGCGCCCGCCACCTCACGCGAAGCTCCCGTGGACGGTGAATGGATGATGGCCGGGGGTCTTCCCGAGCTCTCAGGCGGCGGCCTCTTGGTCAAGCCCGTGGGAGGCCAGCCGATCCTGTTCCTGAAGACCGCCGGGCGGGTGTACGGCTACCGGCCGGCGTGCGCGGCCTGCGGGGACTCGCTGGAGCGAGCATCGCTCGAGGGCGGCGATATCCGGTGTCAATCGTGCGGCCACCGTTACGACGCGCTCCGCGCCGGCCGCTGCCGAGACTCACCCCAGCTCCACCTCGAGCCGGTCCCGCTGCTGGTGGGCGATGACGGGTTGGTGAAGGTTGCCCTACGGGTCGTCGCATAGGGGCCTCGCCTCTCCCCGCCTGAGCCGCGTGGCACACCAGCGACGCGCCCCGACCGCGGGGGAGAGCGCCGCGGCCGGGCAGCGGGAGCGCTGCGAGCTCTGCGGCGAGCCGCTCCCCGCGGAGCACCGCCACCTGCTGGACCTCGAGTCGCGCCAGCTGCTGTGCGCCTGCCGCGCCTGCTCGATGCTGTTCGACCGGCGCGCGGCGGGAGGGGGCCATTACCGGCTGCTTCCCGACCGGCGGCTGCGCCTGGACGACTTCCAGCTCGATGACCTCGCCTGGGAGCAGCTCCGGATCCCGGTGGAGATGGCTTTCTTCTTCTTCAGCTCGGCGGCGAAGCGCGTGGTGGCCTTCTATCCGAGCCCGATGGGCGCGACCGAGTCGCGACTCGAGCTGAGCGCGTGGGAGCAGCTCCAGCTGGCCAACCCCGTCCTCGCCATGATCGCGCACGACGTCGAGGCGTTGCTCGTCAACCGCGCCCGCGGCAAGCACGGCGAGTGGATCGTGCCCGTCGACGACTGCTATCGCCTGGTCGCGGTGATCCGCACGCGGTGGCGCGGCTTCGCCGGCGGCAGGGAGGTTTGGAGCGAGATCGAGCGCTTCTTCGAGGAGCTCGACCGCCGCGCCCGCCGCCACCGCCAGCACGAGCCGGAACCCGATTTCCAACCAGCTAAAAAGGAGCTTTAGATGGCGAACATCAACGTCGGCACCCCCGACGTGACCCCGGACCTGCCGGCCCACACGCCGGGAATCCAGCAGGGCAACGCCAGAGGCAGCTACGAGAAGATGAAAGGCCACAACCCCGACGGCAGCTCGACCGCCGAGCGCTCCACAGGCATAAACCCGAAGAAGGAGCAGCCGATCGATCCGAGCATGCCCAACCTCTCTCCCGCCTAGGGGACCCAGGGCAACGGTGGCGGCCACACCCGACGCGACCATCGCGGCGGACCGCTCGATACCCGAGCTTCACTTCGAGGTTCGGGGCGCCTCGAGCGTCGATCACGCCGCGGTCCCCACGATCGCCTTCACGCTTTCGATCGAGGCGCCGCCTGGGCGAGCGATCCGCTCGCTGCTGCTGGACGTCCAGATCCAGATCGCCGCTCGGCAGCGGGGGTACACGGCCGAGGCACAGGCGCGGCTGCTGGAGCTGTTCGGCACGCCCGAGCGGTGGGGAACGACGCTGCGGACGCTGCCCTGGACGCGGATCACCGTGGTCGTGCCGCCCTTCACCGGCTCCACCGATGTCGAGGTGCCGGTCGCCTGCACCTACGACCTCGAGGTCACGGCAGCGCGGTACCTCGCGGCGCTGGAGGACGGTGAAGTGCCGCTCGAGCTTTTGCTGAGCGGCACCGTCTTCTTCGCCGCACCGGATGGAGCCCTGCAGGCCACGCGGATCGCCTGGGACCACGAGCTGGACTACCGGATGCCGGTGGCGGTGTGGAGGCGGGCGATCGAGCGCCATTTCCCCAACAGCGCCTGGCTGCGGGTTAGCCGCGAGCGCCTCGAGGCGCTGTGGGCATACAAGTCGCGGCATGCGCTCGAGAGCTTCGATGCAACGCTCGACGCGCTGCTCGGGAGGGCCGACGAGTGAGCGACGCTGGTCCGGGCAAGGCTCCCGACTCGGTGCGCGCGATCGCCGACGCGGTGCTGTACGAGGGCTACATCCTCTGGCCGTACCGCCGCACGGCGCTGAAGAACCAGCGCCGGTTTACCTTCGGCGGGGTGTACCCGCGCGCGCACAGCCGCGACCATCCCGACGATCCCTGCACCATGCACACCGAGGTGCTGCTGCTCGCCGCGGCAGACGCACACGTGCGGGTGACCGTGCGCTTCCTCCACGTGGTACGCCGCGCGGCTGCGCGGCGTACCGGCGGCGAGCTGCGGGAGGTCGACGAGGTGTCGGCGGGCGGGCAGCGGTATACGACGTGGGAGGAGGCCGTGGAGAGAGAGATCGACGTCTGCCCGACCCCGGTGGGAGAGCTCACGCGCCACTCCAGCCGGGTGCCCATCAGGATCCACGCCGGCCGCGAGCTCGAGGAGCTCCCCGGCGGCGAGAGTGCGCTGCTCCGCACCTGGGAGGCGCTCGAGGGCGAGGTCGAGGTGAGAGCGGCGAGGGCGGCACTGACAGACGC
>JAFAPR010000255.1 GCA_019247075.1 Solirubrobacterales bacterium | reverse complement strand
AGGCGGCCTCACTCCCGACGACGTGCGGGGCGGAACGTTCACGATCACAAACCCCGGTCAGTTCGGCTCGATCATGGCCACGCCCATCATCAACCTGCCTCAGGTGGCGATCCTCGACCTCGAAGCCGTGATCAAGCGACCGGTGGTCGTGGCCGATGCGGACGGAAACGACTCGATCGCGATCCGGCCGATGACCATCCTGGGCCTCAGCTGGGACCACCGCGCACTCGATGGCGCCGTCGCCGCTCAGTTCCTCGCGACCGTCAAGCGCCACATCGAGGGCTGGAGCGGCACGTAAGCGATGGGCGCCGGCGCCGGTGGTCAGCCCGAGCTCGCCGGCGAGCGTGCGCTAGGCAACGGTGGTCAGCCCGAGCTCGCCGGTGAGCGACCGCCAGGCCGCGGCGGCCAGCCCGAGCTGTGGGTCTGTCACCTCGGCACGGTCGAGTACCGGGAGGCCGTCGCGCTGCAAGAGCACGTTCGGGCGGCCCGGCAGGAAGACCTGGTTCCCGACGTGCTGCTGACCCTGGAACACTGGCCGGTGTACACCCGGGGTCGCCGGTCCGCTCCTGGGGAGCTGCCGATGGGCGAGGAGTGGTACCTGGCCCAGGGCATCGAGACCGTGCAGACCGACCGCGGTGGCAAGGTGACCTACCACGGCCCCGGTCAACTGGTCGGCTACCCGATTGTCCGCGTCGATGACGTCGTCGCCTACGTGCGGCTCTTGGAGCGGGCGCTCGTGGCGGCGCTTGTGGAGGAAGGAGTTCGAGCCCGAGCGCGTCCAGAGGATGGGCCCGACTACACCGGCGTATGGGTCGACGACCGCAAGCTCGCCTCGATTGGCGTGCACGTTGCGCGCGGGGTCACCACCCACGGCTTTGCGATCAACATCGAGAATGACCTGCAGCCGTTCAGCTGGGTAGTGCCGTGTGGACTCGAGGGCGTGCGGATGACCTCGCTGGTCAAGGAGACCGGAAGGCTCCAGGGCCAGATGAGGTGCTTCAGGCGCCGTGTCGCCTTCGAGCTGGCCCGGGCGCTGCGGCGGCGACAGCGACTGGTGTCCCTGGCGCGCCTTGAGGCGGCCTACGAGAGCACCAGCGCCCTGAGCGTGGCCTCGAGCTCAGCCGGCCTGTAGAAGATCTGCCGCCAGCCGGTCCGAATGGGCTTGAAGCGGTGGACGGTCAGCCGCTGGTCGCGCCGGGCGTCCCGCCTGGCCGCTTGATGAGTGCCGTGATACCTGTCGCCATCGGTCTCGACGACGACCCGCTGATGGCGCCACAGAAAGTCCGCGCGGATCGGTGGTCCTCCGTCAGGCAGGTGGAGCCACTGCTGGACCTCGGGCTGGGGCAACCGGGCCCGGCGACAGAGCGCGAGAAACGCCTCCTCGATCTCACTCTCGGTTGGGGTCGAGCCGATGTAGTGCGCCTCGAGCACGCGCTTGACCCGCTGTGCTGCCGGGCGTGTTGCGTTGCGGCACACCTGGTCTTCGATTGCGCGCATGTCGAGGATCTCCAGGATTTCCGCTTGGTCGAAAGCACGCTCGAGGCGGCGGCCGTCGATGACCTCACCGAGGTCGAAGAGGGTGCGAGCGACCGTGGTGCATGGGATGCCGTTGACGTTGGTGGTGTCCGCTGCGGTCAGCGTCGTGGAGCGGTGGATGTCGAGGCCTGGGTGTTTGCGCCCGGTACGGCCGAGGATCGTCACGTCGATTTTCGTTCGCTCCGTGCGCATGAGCTCGTTCAGCGCTGCCGCGGTTCGGTGGCTGACCACCGCGCCGGGGCCACCGGCGAGGGCGGCTGCCATCCAGCGGCCTTCGCGCTTGAGCAGCGAGGCAGGCACGAGCGAGTAGACGCCGGGGTATATGCGGTGGAGGCGGCCTACCCGGGCTCGATGCTGAATCGCCCTGGCGGATAACCCAAGCTCGCACAGTTGATTGAGGCCCACGACCCCGTGTTGCCGCGCCGCAAGGCACGCGATCGCGGCGTCAAAGGCAGGCTGGGCGAAAGAACGACATATGTTGTCGCTTATTCGCCCAGCCTCAGCCATGCAGCTATGGTGATTGGCGAAGCGTGACGTATGGGTAGCGCGCTGTGACACTTCGGCAACGAGAAACCCGCTCCCGATCGCATCCCGGCGGGATCGTGGACCCGTCCACGATCCTCGGTCCCCGGGTCGAGCCGTACCGCGGCCGCAAGCCGCCCTGGTTCAAGGTTCCGGCGCCGGGCGGGCCCAAGTACCGCGAGCTCCACGACATGATCGAGCGGGAGCACCTTCACACCGTCTGCCAGGAAGCCGCCTGCCCGAACATCGGCGAGTGCTGGCAGCGGGGGACCGCCACGTTCATGATCCTCGGGGACGTCTGCACGCGGCGATGCGGCTTTTGCAACGTGAAGACCGGGACGCCGACGTGGAACGATCCCCTCGAGCCGGCGCGAGTGGCGCGCAGCGTAGCGCGGATGGGATTGCGCCACGCCGTGATCACGAGCGTCGACAGAGACGACCTGGCCGACTACGGGGCCTCCGCGTTCGTCGGCGTCATCAGGCAGATCCGGCGCCAGTCGCCCGGTTGCAAGGTGGAGGTGCTCACGCCCGATTTCCGCGGCGAGGAGATGCCGCTGGCCAAAGTGGTCGCCGAGAGACCCGACGTCTTTAACCACAACGTCGAGGTCGTCCCGCGGCTCTACCCCCTGGCGCGCCGGGGGTCGAGGTTCGACCGCTCCTGTCGCGTCCTGCGCAACGCCAAGGAGTTGGGCGGGGATGAGGTCGTGACCAAGTCAGGCCTCATGGTCGGTCTGGGCGAGAGCTTCGAGGAGATGGTGGATGCGCTCGGAACGCTGCGCGCGCACCACGTGCAGGTACTCACGATCGGCCAGTACCTGCGCCCCACCAAAGACCACCTCCCGATCGTGCGTTACTGGCATCCCGACGAGTTCAAGGCTCTGCAGCGAGCGGCGTACGAACTCGGCTTCGAACACGTGGCGGCGGGCCCGCTTGTCCGCTCGAGCTACCACGCCGACGAGCACGTGCCTCAGGAAGCGCCCGGGAATGGGCCAATGGCGGCCGCCGCGCGCGCGTAGCTGACCGGCGCGTGCCTCGCGGCGTCTCTTGCGGTGGCGCCGCCGCACGCGCTGCCGGTGCGACCGGTGGAATTGCCGGCTGACCGTCCAAATAACCTCTAAAGGCCGGTGATCCCGCTCAAGGACAACGTTCCCACCGACCAGTTTCCGCTGGTCACGCTGGTCCTGATCATGGCGAACTTCGTCGTGTATTTCCTCGCGATCAGGCATGGCGGGTCGTTCATCAGCGGGCCCACCCAGGCCCAGGAGCTCAGGTATGGCGCTATCCCCTTTGCGCTCACCCATCCCGGAGTCCACTGTGCGGAGGTGATTCGGCACACGCCATTGGGCACATCGGGACCCGAGATCCTGTGCAACACGCGGCTGCTCAACGCCAATCACATCCCAGCCGAGAACCTTCTGCCCGGCTGGCAGACGATCTTCACCGGCATGTTCATGCACGCCTCGATCATCCACATCGGC
>JAFAPR010000025.1 GCA_019247075.1 Solirubrobacterales bacterium | reverse complement strand
CCCCCCGGCCCAGGTCAAGTACTGGGAGAACTGGGGACAATCCCCACTCCTAGACGGTTGGGAAGATGACAACGACTGGTGCCTGGTCGGCGACTTCATGGCCTCCGGCCACGATCAGGTTATGTTCTTGAACCGAACCCAGGTGGGAGGCCGCGTGCTGATCGCGGACTTCAGCACCGGCGGCCCCCCGGCCCAGGTCAAGTACTGGGAGAACTGGGGACAATCCCCACTCCTAAACGGCTGGGAAGACGGGAACGACTGGGCTGTCTAGCGCAAAGAGCGTGTACGTACTTCATCGGCCAGGTAGTAATGCAGCGCTTGTCAGCGCCGCAACCGTCCAACCCAGGAGCATCTGAATAGAGGCCCTACCTTGCCCTGCTCAGCGACAGTCGCACCGACCTGCCTACCGGATGGACAGGACATGCTCCGGAGATCCGGGGTAAGGGGCCGAAGCGGACTCGCCACGCGCCGCCGTCCCCCTGGGTTTGGAGCGCTCTGGCTGACGTGGGGCGAGCGCGAAGCGATCACGCTCTAAGTGGTCCCGGTCCGACGGATGCGCTCCCCGCAGGCGGCAACTAGCGAGCGCGATCCCTCGCTGTCGCTCCCGCCCAAATACCGCCAGCGCGATCAGGTTTCCGATACGCGCGGCGCGTAGCGGTGGTGCAGCATTAGCGCGTTACCGTCGGGATCGGCGAAGAAGCCCATGTGGCAGACGCCGGTATCGAGGATGTCGCCGTGAAACTGCACACCGCGCCCCTCGAGGGTCGCGCGCGCCTTCGCAACGTCGTCGACATGCAGTGCGAGAGCGATCGTTTGGACGTGGTGACCGATGCCCATCTTCTCCCCGTCGACAATGCTGATCGTCACGTTGGCGGTCTCGAATTCCGCGTAATTGCGCTCGGGCATGTAGACCGACCGCCGCAGCCCCAGGGCGTCGCCGTAGAACGCACAGGCCGCGTCGATGTCACGCGTAGAGAGCGGAACGAAGTCGACGCGCGAGACGAGTTCGGAGGTGGTGGCCACGAGATCACTCCTAGGTCTAGCGGGGGGGAAGGGGCACTCGACCAGATCTAAGCCGCAGTGCATAGCCTAATCCTGGCGTAAGCGGGCCGGCGATACCTTCATCGGGTTTCCGAGGCCATCCAGCTATTCGTTGATGTCTGCTCTCGTCACTCTCGCTCTCTCGCACGCGCCTCCGCTGGGACGGGCCAGGGCGCCGACGGTCGTCATGCTCCCCAGGAATCACCCTGGGGTCTCGAGCCCCGGAGTCCGGACCACGCGACGTCAGTTCAGGACAGTAAATCCAGCATCCGGGCCCGGCGCTCCGCTTTCATCAGAGCAGTCATCAGCGATCCCGCGCTCCGTTTGCGATGAACCGGCGGGGACGAGCAGGGGATTCAGACCCACGGTTGGCGGGGTCCGCCTTCAGTTCGACGTGCTTCACGTATCCTGCGGCCGCCGTCGCCGTCACGCAATACTGGGGGGGAATTCCGGTAACTGGTTGAACCGATGAGGAGCCGATGATGGACACGCCGTACGCATTCGTGGCCCGGATCGAGGCAAAGCCCGAGAAGGCCGGGGACGTCGCTGAGCTGTTGACAGGTGCGCTGCCGCTCGCACAAGCCGAGCAGGGAACCGTCGACTGGTACGCCGCGCGAACCTCTCCCACCACATTCTGGATCTTCGACACGTTCGGTAGCGAAGAGGCGCGACAAGCGCACATCAATGGAGAAATCGCGGCCGCGCTCACCGCAAAGGCTCCCGAGCTCCTCGCGGCAGCGCCGGAGATTCTCCCGGCCGACGTGCTGGCCGCCAAATAGCGGCTTCACGAACTCTGATCCAGTACAGCGTGGGCAAAGAGAACCGGTCCCGCCGCGAGCGGGACGTGGAACTCTCGCTTTCCTGATCACCGCCCTCATGAGGCCGACGCTCGCTTCGCGACGACCGAGGCGCCAGACCGAGGCGTTTTCTCGGGCGTGTCGGGCTAGATGTGGCGACCGCCCCGACCCGGGAGGTCAGGGGCGCGCGAGGAGCTCTGCTCGTGAACGGTCACGCCGGCGTCGCGCAACGCGCGGCGGAGGCCGCGGCGGGCAGACATCGAGGCCGCTATGCGTACGGTCGAATCACTGTCTTGCAAAAACAGGAACGTGTTCGCCCACGGCGGGCACAGCCGTGCCGTGACCATCGTGATGTCGCCTTCGGAGTGAGCGAAGCGCGTGGGTTGGCCGAGGTCATGGCTCATGAACGCAATCGCGTCCGCCGAGATGAATAGCTCGCCCTTGCGATGGTTCTGTTGGCCGCGCTGCTCCGAGTCCATGAACGTGGCGCTCACGCCAAACGTCGCCTTTCCCTCCAGCGCCTGGGCCTGAGCCAGCCGGCCGCGGTCCGGGTCTCTCGGCGTCGGGACCTGCGGCGAGGGTGGGTTTGGGAACGACACGCGCGGCGAACGATATCTCCTGTCTCGGCCGTGGTGTCGATTGTCCAAGATCAAGCGATGCACCGGCGCACATCCTGGACTGCTGCTCCACCGGCGCCGTGCGGAAGGCGTTAGTTCCCCGAAGAGGCCGTTTCCCCGTGTTACTTGTAGACCCCCTGTGTCAACCTTCGGCTGCGGTTAGTCGCTGTAGGGCCGTGTGGCGGTGGGGGTCGTAGGTGTCGTGGTCGTGCCATAGGCGCCAGATGACCTGGCTCCAGGCGCGGCCGAGGATGCGGGTGGCGTGGGTGTGGCTGGCGCCTCTGGCGCGGGCTCGGTTATAGATGTCGGCGGCCCAGGGGCTGTGGCGGCGGCTTGAGTCGGCGAGGATGCAGAACGCCATGCGTAGCCGGTGGTCGCAGGCCCAGCGGAACTGGGCGTGCTTGGACTTGCCCGATTCGATGGCCCCTGGGCACTGGCCGGCGTCTGCGGCGAGCGCGCGGTAGGTGGGGTAGCGCTGGCGGCAGTCGCCGATCTCGGCCAGCATCGTGGCGGCGCACAGCCACGAGTCCTGGGCGATGAATAGCGAGCGGAACGTCTGGCCATCGGGGTGCGCCTGGAGCGCGTGGCGGATCTCGATGTTCAGCTCGCTGATGCGGCTGACGATCGGCTCAAGCGCGGAGACGAGGGCCAGGACAACCTGACGTCGGGCTTGGGTTTCGAGCTCTCCGGCGCGACCCTCCGCGCCTGCTCGCAGCCGCTGAAGCAGTTCGCGGGCGGGCTTCCGCCCGGTATAGCCGTGGCGCTTAAGAAACGCCGCCAGCCGTTGTTCGCCCAGCCCGCGAGCGTCACCTGGGGTGGGATAGCGTCTCAGGAAAGCCAGCGCGATCTTCGTGTCTACCGACCAGAACACCTTGCTGGCACCCGGCCAGAAGGTGGCCAGCTGGTCTGACAGCTGGTTGGCTAACCCCACCCGCGTACGCACCAGCGAATCACGCGCCCGGGTCATCGCCCGAAGCGCCTTGGTCTGGTCGCTGTCGGGCACAAGCACCCGAAAGCGATGGCTGTCGGTGCGCGCCAGCTCGGCCAGCACGAAGCTGTCAAAACCATCGCTCTTGCCACCGGCGACGCTGAACCGCGGGCGCATCGCCTTGACCTGGTTGGGATGCACCGCAACCACCGCCAAGCCCGCGTCGAGCAGCCGCTCGATCAAAAGCCCGTCCGGCCGCTCCAGCGCGACCAGCGCCACCCCGAGCCGCACCAACCTGGCGCACAATGCCCGGATCCCCGGCTCGCTGTGGCTATAGCGCCGCCCTCGATGATCCGGCCCTGCTCGTCGACCACGCACACCGCGTGCTCCTCGCTGGCCCAGTCAACCCCAGCGAACCGCCCGTCACTGATCATCCTCACTCCCTTCATCCGATGTGGTTGACACGCATCGGCGCGAGGTACCCTGGCGGTTGCTTACTGATGGCGCTCTAAGGGCGCGACCTCCTGTTGCCGCTCTATGGGCACCTCGACGGAACATCGGGAAGGCGCTGGTCTAGAAGCGGCCCTCTAAACGAGCAAGCCCAAAGCGGCGCTCTTCCCGACATCCGCCGACCCGCCAATCATCTCCAGTAAGCCCGAAGCGCAAGCGAGCTCCGCGTTTTCGAGGTCGCCAGGTGCTTAAGCAGAGTCCACGCACCGGCGACGCCTGGAGTGACGACGATAGTGATGCCCTCGCCAGCGAGCGAGCGTCTCGACATCGCTGCTCGCAGACTTGCTGCTGCTCGATCGTTGCGGCTCGCCCGGAGCCTGCTTTCGACGGTCGTGGCCGCGAAGAGACACGATCAGAAACCGGCGGCTTGCTCGTTGGCAGCCGGCTTGTGGCCGCATACTTTGGCGCCGTGGTTTCCTGTCCTAGCTGCGGCCAGCAGAACCCAGACGGCTTTCGTTTCTGCGGAGCGTGTGGCGCCGAGCTGACTTCGGCAGGCAGCCGCGAGGTACGCAAGACGGTTTCGGTGCTGTTCGCGGACGTGACCGGCTCGACCGCGCTTGGCGAGCAGCTCGACGTCGAGTCGTTTCGCCGCGTAATCGCGCACTACTTCGATGCCGCAAAACGGTCCATCGAGCGCCACGGCGGCACGGTGGAGAAGTTCATCGGCGACGCGGTTGTGGCTGTGTTCGGCGTGCCGACCGTCCACGAGGATGACGCGCTGCGCGCGCTCTGTGCGGCTATGGACCTTCGCGGCTCCCTCAGCGCGCTCAACGAGCAACTTGATCGTGACTACGCCGTTTCGTTGCAGCTGCGCACGGGGGTGAACACGGGGGAGGTTGTTGTCACCGGAGATGAGCAACTGGCCACCGGGGACGCCGTCAATACCGCCGCTCGGCTGGAGCAGAGCGCCTCGCCTGGCGAGATCCTGATCGGCGAGCAGACATGGCGGCTCGCGCGCGGCGCGATCGAATGGGAACGGGTTGCCCCCCTTGCTGTAAAGGGGAAGGCCAAGCCCATCTCTGCTTTCCGGCTCTTGCGCGTGGTGGAAGGCGCGCCTGCATTTGAGCGGCGGCTGGATTCGCCCCTTGTCGGTCGCAGAGTTGAGCTGGCTCGGGTCCGTGCAGCGTTTGACGAGGCCATCTCTGAACGGCGCTGCCGATTGGTCACGGTGCTCGGGCCGCCTGGGATCGGCAAGTCGCGTCTAGCGGCCGAGGTGGCGGCGGCGCTAGCGGGAGACGCAAAGGTCCTCTCTGGCCGTTGCCTGCCGTACGGCGAGGGCATCACCTACTGGCCACTGGTCGAGATCTTCCGTGGCGCCGGAGCGGAGCAGGAGCTCGAGACTGCGCTTGGCGTGGGAGCGCTCGAGGAGATCTTCTGGGCCGTCCGCAAAGCGCTCGAGCGGCGCGCGCGCCAGCGGCCTTTGGCGCTCATTGTCGAGGACATTCACTGGGCCGAGCCGACCTTGCTAGACCTGCTCGAGCATCTCAGCCAGTGGACTCGAGAGGCGCCGCTGCTTGTGCTCTGTCTTGCTCGGCCAGAGCTGATCGACAGACGGCCGGCATGGGACGGGATAGTGATCCCATTGGAAGCGCTCTCGCCTGAAGAGTCCGACCAGTTAGTCGAGGGGCTTACTGGCGAATCCCGGCTTGCGAACGACATGCGCGCTCGGCTTCGCGAGCTGGCCCACGGGAATCCGCTGTTAGTCGAACAGCTGCTCGCGCACTTCGCCGAAGGCGGTGATCCAGGACGAGCCCCGCCAACGATCGATGCCTTGCTTGCCGCGCGACTCGATTCGCTTCCTAACGAGCAGCGAGAACTGATCGAAAGGGCATCGGTGATCGGGCTCGAGTTTGAGTGGGACGCCCTCGCTCAGCTTGCGCCCGATCGTCGCAGGCCGGGCGGCGCAAGGCTTGCGGCGCTTGTGCGCAAGGACTTGATCCGCCCGCACGACGCGATCGAGGACGCTTTTCGCTTTCGGCACATCCTGATCCGCGACGCCGCCTACGAGCGCCTACCGAAGGCGCTTCGCTCGCAGCTGCACGAGCGCTTCGCCGACTGGCTTCAGGGTCGAGGCGAGGAGTTCGAGGCGATTGTCGGCTACCACCTCGAACAGGCGCACCGCTGTCTCATGGAGCTTGGGCCGCCTGACGCGCGGGCGCAGTCGCTGGCCGAACGGGCCGCCGAATGCCTATCTGCCTCAAGTCTCCGGGCGTCCGCACGGGGGGATACACGCGCGGCGGCAAACCTTCTCCAGCGGTCCGCGGCGTTGCTCCCGGCGCGCGATCCACGCCGCTTGGCGCTCCTACCGCCGCTTGGTCGAGCGCTTGTCGAAGTCGGAGAGATACCGGAAGCCGACTCGGTGCTCTCCGAGGCCGTCGAGAGCGCGCGGGCAACGGGACAGGACGGTGTGGCGGTTGACGCGGCACTCGAGCTGGCCGCTCTGCGGCTCAACAATGCTGACGCTGCGGTCGGGCAGGCAGGCGTGTGGCGCGAGCTTGAGCGCGCGATCCCGTTCTACGAGCACTCAGGCGACGAGGCCGGGTTGGCGCGGGCACTCGGGATCGCCGGAACCCTTCGCCACTGGCGCGGCGAGGCGGCCGCCGCAATCGAAGACTTCACGCGGGCCGCGCACCACGCGCGCAACGCTGGTGAGGTGGCTCAAGAGGTTGAGAGTCTCTGGGGCGCGCTTGCGGCGATGCTCCTAGGGCCCACGCCTGTCGATCAAGCCCTGACAAGGATCGAGGGACTCTCACCGGCTGCGGCGCAAAGCAGCTCGCTCAGACTGCACGTCATGCGCACCCGCGCCAGCCTCGAAGCGATGCGGGGACGTTTTCAGACCGCACGTGACCTCATCTCGCAGGCAAAAGATCTCGCCGCCGAACTGGGGCAGGAGGTGACCCTTGCTCGCATCGCCTTGAACGCCGGACCGATCGAGTTGCTGGCGGGCGATCCCGCGGCCGCGGAACGGGAGCTCCAACCGGCATACGACGCGCTGAAACGCATGGAGCACTGGGGATTTCTCGCGAGCATCGTTCCGCGCTTCGTCGATGCCCTCCTCGCGCAGGGACGCGATGACGAGGGGCTGCGCTTGACCGAGGTCATCGAACGACACATCGTCCCCGAGGACGTCGACGCGCAGGTCGGATGGCGACGAGTGCGCGCAAGGCTGCTCGCACGCCGTAGCGACCTCGAGCAGGCAAAGCGCCTTGCGCGCGAGGCCGTGACGATGGCGGAGCGCACAGATCACCTCGACCTCACGGCAGAGGCACACGCCGCCCTCGCCGAGGTTCTGCACGCCGCGGGGAGCAACGAGCACGCTAGGCGGGCGCTAGAACGAGCGGTCCGCCTATACGAACAAAAGGGAAACGTGGTAGGGGCCGAGCAGGCCCGCAGCCGACTCACCGAGCCCCAGCCTGGAACCTCTTAGTGACCCGCACCCACGAGGACTTCTACGCCATCTCACCAAAGCGAACCGACGACCGGTTCACCGGGCCCTCCGCAACACACATGGCGCGCGCGGGCGCCGACCGAGCCGCGGGTCCTTAGGCACACGGGCTGCCCCGAAAACGCGGAGCTCGCCGCCGCAACGATCGAGGGGGATCAGCGCTCACCTCGGCTGTCGCAAGCGCGAGAAGGAGAAGTACGGCGCAGACTTCTGTGGCCGCGAACGGACGCTCGCTCTTCTCTCTGCGACCTGGTGCGAGCTGACGAGTGCTTTGCGCCGATTGCGCGTTGCGGCGAGTGAGAGTCTCAGTTTGGCAGAAACACGACGTGGCCACGGAGGCGTTCGACCTCGTCCCCGGTCAAATCGACGACCATTCCCAGTTCCTCGAGCGAGGCAAAGCCTGAGATGCGATCGCGGGCCTCGGCGATTTGTCGGGCCAGTCGCTCATCGAGCCCGGGAAGCGTCCCAATGACCCCGAGCGCCGCGTGGTTGATGTCAACGACGTAGCCGTGATCTGCGCCAGGAAGATCCGGGCGGCCGATCCCGGCTTCCATGGCGAGCTCGGGGTTGTCCCTCGCGAGCTTGAGCGCGCGACTTCGAGCGGCGAGACGCGCTTGCGCGTGACTGAGTGGAGCATCTCGCGCCGTGTGGTGTGGGGGAAGATGGGCGCGCAGCCAGTTCTCGATCTCTTCCCACAGTCGCGCCGGTGGCTGATCAAGATCCCACTTGATTCTCCGAGCTGAATGCGGCCTCGGCGAAGCCGCCACCTCAGTGCAGCTGATCGCCAAGTCAACGCCACGCTCGTGGATCACGGCGACATCCTCAGCGGACACGTAGCGATCACCGGCCGGACTCGCGACCACGAGGCCATCGAAGATGTCCTGCGCCGGCTCGCACAGCACCATCTTGACCATCCCAGCTGGGGCACCGACCCGTAAACAGGGGTATCGCGGGCCAGCAACAAATACGAACTCGGTGCGCCCTCATCTACACCCGCCATGCCCGAAGTATCTCGCGTCGCCAACTGTGCACGCCTGCTTTCGCCACACGAGGTGCGGCTCGACCACGCTCGCTCTGCGACGCGAGCAAGCATCATCACCCCGACCGAGAGAGCTGCGCCCTTGCGCGTGGCATGAGCGCCCCTCGCGGGCGGGCCAAGCATTTCGAGATTGTGTCTGGGTGCCAGCTCTCCGCGTCGGCTGGGTGCGTCACGCTACCGGCCGCTCGTCGATGCCGGGTGGCCGGATAGCGTGGGGCGGCTGATGTCGGGCGGTGCGGCGGAAAGGAGACGGTGAGTCACGTCCTCGTTTATAGGCGTGACCGTATCGAGGCCCGTCGGACGTACTGCCGCTCGCTCTTGTTGTAACGCGATCGCAGCCCGACCGAACTAGGGCCATGGACGCGCTCCCGCGGATAGCCGACAGATCGGCCCGAGCTCGTTCATCGGAGTTCGAGGGCATTTATCGGGCGCATGTCGCCGTTGTTACCGCGTTCTTTGCGCGGCGCTGCGCAGAGCCTCAGACGGTCGCGGACCTGACCTCGGAGACGTTCGTTAAGGCAATCGACTCGTTCCACACGTTCGAGGTGCACAAAGGCTCGCCGCGGGCGTGGTTGTTCGGGATCGCCCGCCACGTCTATGCCGACCATTGTGCTGCGGCGGCTCACGGGCGCCACGCGACCAACCGACTCGCCGCACACCTGACGGTCGATGACGACGCGATCGAGCAGCTGGCCGACAAGATCGACAAGCAGCGAGCTGGACGCAGACTGATCGAGCGATGGGCGGGCCTACCGGAGCGCGATCGCCTCGCGATCGAGCTCGTCGACCTCGTCGGGCTCTCGCCCAAGGAGGCCGCGGCGGCTTTGCAGACCTCGCCGGGCGCGCTGCGCGTCCGGCTTTCCCGGGCGCGCGCCCGGTTAAGGAAAGGAGCACTCAAACCATGACCAACTTCGACGATCAGCTGTGGTCCTACTTGGTCATCGAACACGGAGCAGACCGTGTATCGGCAGCGCCGCCCACGGCTGCGAGGCGGCGGCAGCGACCCCTGCTCGCGAGCGCCGGCGCAGCCGGGCTCGCCGCGATCGCAGCAGGCATAGTGATCGCGCTGACCGCGACCAGCGCCACCCCGCCTGCGTTCGCCGTGACGAACAACCACGACGGCACCGCGACCGTGACACTGCGCCAGATCTCCGCCATCGGCGCGCTCAACGCCAGGCTTGCCGCGCTCGGGATCAGAGCCAAGGCGGTCCCGGTCCGCGCCGACTGCAGAGCAAAGGACCAGGTGTTGCTGGGCTACTCGCACTGGAAGACCAGCCTCGACTACAAGGTGACGGTCGGCAACCGCTGGCTCGACCCCGACTACACCGCCATCATGGCCGTCAAGCAAACCCCATCCGGAGTCGAGGCGACGTTTGCGGCCGTGCCGACCAGGCTCGCGCCCGACTGCGTCCCCGACAAACTGCTGCCTCCGCCACGGCCAGGCAGCTGACGCCCGTGGACACGCTCCCACCGCCTTCAGTCACGTTTTGGCCATTTCCGTGGCCCAATAGCGGCCTGGGAGGGCGGGTCGCGCGGGAACGTGACCGCAGCACCTGCAAGGATAGGGTCACCTTCACTCCGCCCGATACCCGGCAGCGGGGTTGCACTCAGCGGTCTGGCGAGCCAGGCCAAGCAGGTTGATGCGGACGCTCGCTTATCTGAGCCGGGTCGGGAGTGTCAAGGCCTGGTGCTGTGGTGATGTGTGTGTCTGTGGTGGTGGGGTGTGTGGGTGAGGGGGTCGCCCGCTGGTTATGGATGACAAGCGGAAGGTGGGCGGATGGGGGGGTTGCTCCGTGGACGCCCTGCCTTATCTGGGTCCGCGGCCGTGAGTGTTGGCGGCCGGTGACGTGATGGTTGATCGGTCGTTCCGGTGGAGCGACTGCGGCCGCTCTGTCTTTCGTGGGCCGCCACGCTGGGCGTGGGTACCTCGAGCGCTTCGGGAGCTGGCCGCGTGTTGGGAGCGCATCGGTGATGGGTGGGCTTTGTCGGAGCGGTGGTCGGGGGTGACGGGGTCGAGCGCGGCGGGGCCGAGCGCTTTCAAGATGTGGTAGGAGCGCCGGGCGAGCTTGCGCGCGATGGTCAGCGACGCGCGGGTGTGCGAGAGCCCGCGTGCCTTGAGGGCGTGATAGTCGTGGTAGTCGGGGCTGCCGATCCGACACGCCGACTGGGCGGCCTCGTATAGCGCCCAGCGCAGGGGCGCGGAGCCTTGCCGGGTGAGCTTGCCCAGCTGCGCGTGACGGTCGGAGCGGTGCACGCCGATGTCGATCCCGGCCATCCGGACTGCCTGGCGGGAGGCCTGCAGTCGGGAGACATCCCCGAGCTCGCACAGTGTCACCAGCGCTGAGATCTCGCCCATCCCGTACTGGGCCATCAGCGCCTGGCAGCCGGTCTGTTCGCGCGCGAGTGCCCGCAGGTGATGTTCGATCTCGGATAGCTGTGCGTCGAGCAGGTCGATAATTTCCAGCGCGATCGTGATCCGCTCGCGCGCGTCGGCGGGCAGCTTTAGGCCGGCGAGGAACTGACGGCCGCCCAGGGTGCGCAATTCATCGGGGGCGCCGGCAATACCGTGGTGATAGAGCGTCGCGCGGATCCGCTGGGTCCAACCGGTGCGCTCTGAGACTAGGGTGTTGCGTAGCCTGGCGCGGGTGCGCCACTGGCGCACGTGCTCGGGCGGTGCCCACGCCTCCGGGAGCCGACCGTCGCACAACAGCTGCCGCAGCCAGCGGGCGTCGGCGCGGTCGGTCTTGGCCCGACGTTTGCGACCACGCAGCGCGCTGGTCTCCACCGGCTCGGCCAGGTGCGCGACCGCGCCGCAGCGCTCCAGCGCCCGGCACACAAACAGCCAGCCTGTGCACGCCTCGACGGCCACATGCACCACCCGGCCGGGAAACCCGGCCACCCAGTGCTCGACCGCCGCCGGCGTGGACTCGATCTGCCCCCGTGACACCTCGCCAGTCGCGGTATCCAACGCGTCGACGGTGATCTGCCGGCGGTGCACATCAAACCCAGCCGCGATCACCCCCGGCTCCTCGCCCAGCACAAACAGCGCGCGCGTGACCGCGTCGGCGTCACGCCCACCCGATGCCATACCGTCACTCACGGTTGGTCCTCCTATTCGAATGACCGGCGGCGCGGGCTGCAACCGCGCCCGCCTTCAACCCAAGTCGTTCGACACGGGGGGCCGACCACCTGCCACCAACCCAACCGCGACGACCCGAACCGGGATCCAGCTCATGTCATCTTTCTGCCAACGCAACCGCTGCAGCGGGCGCGAGCAGCTCTACCCCCGAGCTAGTGCTTTGTCGGCGGCAAGCGGGAGCCGTCGGGTGTTCCGTCCCCGGTGACGACCCTTGGACGAGGTGTACGGGGATCATGGTCTCCCGCCGCGGGCGCGGGAGGCGTCTCAACGTCGGTGGAGGTTGCTTTTCCGGGCGGCAGTGGACCCGAGGACCTGCCGTCCTCGCCACTAACCTCGGCACGCCGATCGACTTCCGCATTAGGCGCCCTCCGATGCCAAAGGAGATACCACCCATGGGTAGGCAGAACTTCCTTCGCGACGAGCCTTGGAACGAGCTCCACGAGGACCTGCAGATACGGACCCGGATCTTCGACAGGCAGCTCGATCAGATGCTGAGCGCGTCCCTGCACGAGCTCCTCCCAGGTTCGCCGGGCTTCCGTTTGCACATGCACTACGGGGCCGAGGAGATGTTTTTCGTCGTACGCGGCACGCCCACGTTGCGCAACGGCCAGACCGAGGAGCAGCTGGCGCCGGGAGACGTCGTGCATTGCCCGGAAGGCCGCGACGGCCTACACACGTTCTCGAACCCGACGAACGAGCCGGCGCGCATCCTTGCAGTGTCGGCCGGTCGCTTCCCAGACGTCGTGGCGTACCCCGAGCAGGGCATCGCCTGGGTCGCGACCCGAAACGCGGACTTCCCGGCGCCCCAGCATGGCGATCCGGGCATTATCGCTCGATTCGAACTTCCCGCCGAAGGTGGCGGGTGAGTCGCGGCCCGCCGGGCCCGCACCTGCCGCGCTTACCGTTTCCGCAATGCGCCGCACCCGGTGGCGATGGGGATCTGGGAACCTCAGTCTGTGGCGATCGTGCGGTTGAGAGGTGTTGATGACTTGCCAGCCTGCGTGAAGGCGCTTCGCGAGGTGCATCGGCAAGATGGCTATCCCACACGCTGGCCGCGTGACCCAGCAGGCTGGCTCAGCCCAACAAGCCTGGTTGCTGCTTGGATCGCCGTCGACGGCGGCTCGCTCGGCGGCCACATTGCCCTCGTCGCCGGCGTTGATGATTCCCTGCTAATCGCGGCTGCGGGTCGGCCGGCGAGCGAGTTGGCGGCAGTGTCGAGGCTGTTCGTGGACCCCACCCGTCGCGGCCGGCGCCTCGGCCAGATGCTGCTCAACACCGTCACCGAGTACGCCGGGGAGCATGAACTCGGTCTCGTCCTCGATGTCGTTGATGAGACCCGGTCGGCCGCGATCGCGCTCTACGAGCGACTGGGCTGGAGACTCGTTGGGCAGCGGGCCGCCGGCTGGATGACTGCGGCTGGCGTCCGGCCGAAGCTGCGCCTGTACGTCCTGCCCAAAAACCCCTCGCCACTGACGCTCTCACCACCTGGTCCTGGCAAGGCGACCCTCAACTGAGACGGCGGCGGGCTCCGTCGAGGTCCTCTCGTCAACGAGCTGCGCGCCGGCGAGCCGCTCGACGACCCCCGATGCGGGCTGAGTCACGAAAGGGGCCACAAACGTGACGATGTAGCCGCCTCCAGCGGGGGTCTGAGCGCAAGCGTGACTCGGTGGTGCGACGAGCCCTCTCGGGCCGAGAGCCAGACTGCTGCCACTGTCGCCAAACCGGAGGCGCCACCAGTGACTGCTCGTGAGGGCCAAGGGGATCGGCGTTGGTTCGGCTGTCGGATCCCAGAATGCAGCAGTCGGCGTACCAGCCAAGCGACCGAATCCCGACGCTCGCTTCCGATTCGCGCCCTCGTCCTAAGCTGACTTGCGCTTATCTGTGTGCGCCCGGTTGTCAAGGGCCTTTGCTTGTGGTGGTGAGGGTGTGTGTGTGAGGGGTCGCCCGCCGGTCATGGAGGGACGCCGGAGTGTGGAGGGATGTGGGAGGTGTGCGCGCGGGTGCCCATGCTTATCTCGG
>JAFAPR010000242.1 GCA_019247075.1 Solirubrobacterales bacterium | reverse complement strand
TCACCACGGGCACCCTGAAGCCCGGCTCGGTGACGAAGCGGTGCGTGGAGCGCCTGTTCGGGGCCGTCGCGCCCAGGATGCCGGCGGAGGGCGAGCTCTGCACCGGCACAGTCGCGCGCTGGGCGATGGCGAATTTGTAGCGGAGGCGGGTTGCGTGGGGGGCGCCCGAGGCGGTGCCGGCGGCGGGGGTGTGCAGGGTGGCGGTGACCGAGACTGCCTCGCCGGGGGTGAAGGGGCGGCTGGGGGTAAAAGCGGTGCCCTGTCCGGCGGGTTGGGCGCTCAGGCGGCCGCTGTGAAGCCCGCTGCGCGAGCCCACGGCGGTGATCGAGACGATCTGGCGTGGAGGGATGGCGGGGAAGTCGATGTTGGTGGCGGGTGCCGCGTCGGGGGTACCGGGGAAGGGCAGCACGTCGAGCCCCTGCGAAGCGAAGGGCAGGCCCGGGGTGCTCGGACGGGCCGCGACGGCCGTGCGACCGGAAGCAGCCCCCAGCAACGCGCCAGCCGCAACCAGCACGGCCACTGCACGCCCCGCCGCGACCGCAGGATGACTCATCGGTCTAACGGCCCGCGACTATCCGCGAAGTGCCACGGGGGAGCACGCGGCTTCTGGAGCCGAGCGCCTGAACCTGGAAGTAGCTCGCGCGGCGGACCTTGATGGTGGTCTCAAAAGCGGACCATCGGACCTTTTTGATCGACGCCAGATGCTTTCTGCTCTTGCCGGCCCGCAGCCGCCACCGGGTCACCTCGGTGGAGCCGTTCCAGCTCACGTAGACGTTGTCCGAACCGCTCAAGGACGAGCGCCTGACCGCGATCGCCGGCCGAGACAGAGGTTCTCCCTTGAACTCGCTGGAGCGATAGGCACGGTAGGAGTCGACGGGCGAGCGGAAAGACGCGGAGAAGATCTGCGAGCCGCCCGTGGTGTATTCGGAATAGGTGGGCGCAGCGCCCCAGCCGACGAAGACGTTGCCGTTGCCCAGCAGCTGGGTGCTGCCCATGCTCTGCGTGAGAACCGACGGCGAGTGGAGGTATTCGTGCCTCAGCGAGGCGTGCCGAGCCTTGGTGTTCAGATGGATCGCGATCCCGCGGGACTGATGCTCGTTGAAGATTCCGTCGCCGGCGCCGTCGTCGTAGACGGTGAGCAGGCCGTGCCTGTGAAGGACGGCGTCGTGCTGCCAGTAGAAGTGGGTGCCGGAGCCCATAAAGAAGGTGGGGTGACGGCCGCCGAGCACCCAATTGATCTTGCCCGTTGATTTGGTGACGTCGTAGACGGCCCAGGTGTTGCGGGCGGAAATGACCACATGGCCGTTGGAGAGCTCCTGGATCGAGTTCATGTGGAAGTAGTCGAATGGCTGACCCGGCACGTACGGCGCATAAGAAGCGTTCACCGGCACATGGTTCAGGGCATTCCACTCCCAGAGCACGCGGTTGGTGGAGATGTTGATCTCCTGGGCGATGCAGTCGAACACGGTTCCGTTGGCGGATCCTCCTACCGATGTCAAGTTGGCGTGGACGGGCGCGTACACCGTAACGAAGGCGTCGCCGTGAGGCCCGATGCTGAACTCGTGCAGGTCGACGCCGTCACGCTCGTAGCCCGCCCCCGCGGTGACCGTGTGGGCGCGCCGGTAATGCTCGCCGAGCATCAGGCCCACGCCGTTGCCGACGCCGAAGTTCAGATGGCCTTCCCAGTAGGTGAGATAGGGGTGGCGTCTGTACATCTGGACGCGCACGTCGAACGCCGCCGGACCCTTGCCCGAGCCGGGGCCCGCGGTGGGGTGATACCAGCGCAGGTCGGCGTTTGCAGTGAGGACGTAGGGCGCGTTCTGACCCGTGTTCTGGGCGTCGAGAAAGACGTCGCCGGACGAGTGGTCGGTGTCTCTGCCGGACATCGTCACGATCGGGGGGTGGAAGTACGGTTGGGTCACGAACGCGTGGGTGGTAGACGAGGATGCGTGCGTCAGGCGCTCGGTTGCCGGAGTCATCCCCAGCGTGTCAGGGCTTGCCGCGGACGAGCCGGACCCCGATGGGAGCGCGCCGGCCTGCCCGGGCACGGCGGCGGGACGCTCGATCGAGAAGGAGAAGCGCAGCGTCTTTGTGCCCGGCGCGCCGGAGGCTTCCGCGGCGTGGGAAGACCGGAGCAGCGCAGCGACCGAGACCCGCTCGCCCACAGCGAACGGTCGTGTGGGCGCGAAATGGCTGCCGCTGTTGTCGGGTTGCGCGCTCAGACGACCCGCATGCACTCCCGTGCGCGAGCCCACCGCGTTGACCGCGCTGATCTGTGCCGGGGGAACCTCCGGGAAGATGATCGGCGTTCCGGGGGGCGCGTCCTCGGTGCCCGGAAACGGCAACACATCTAGGCCGCTGGACGGGGGGGCAAGGGGGGTGGCATGACGGGCAGCCATCACGGCGGCCGACCCCGCACCGGCGCCCGCCACAGTCATGCCAGTACCCAACGCTGTCGCTGCGATCACAGCCCAAAAGCTCTTCGGCATGGTACGCCGCACAGCTTCCCCCAAAGGCACTACACAACGAGTCTACCAACTGGCGAATTGGCGATGCGCCACCACCGTATCCCTGGCGCCGGCGCTTGCCCCGGGGGTCAAACTTCGCCACGTGCGGATCGCCAAAGACCTAGCCTCCCGCGGCGTCGCCTCGCGGCGCGAGGCGGAGCGGCTGGTCTGGTCGGGGCGCGTGTCGGTCGATGGCGCGACGATCACGGATCCCGCCCACGCGGTCGCAGCCGGCGAGGAGGTCGCCCTCGACGGCGCGCCGGTGCCGCAGGCCGCCGATCCCGTCGTGTATGCGGTCAACAAGCCCGCGGGCGTGGTCTCCACGGCGCGTGACCCGCAAGGACGACCGACAGTAGTCGAGCTGCTGGACCACCCAGAAAGGCTATATCCGGTTGGCCGGCTTGACATCGACACCACCGGGTTGATCCTTCTGACCAACGACGGGCAACTCGCCCACCGCCTCACGCATCCCCGCTTCGAGGTGACCAAGGCCTACCGCGCGAAGGTGGGGAACGGGCCGGTATTGGATGGTGCGCTGCGCCAGTTGCGCGCCGGCGTCGAGCTCGGCGATGGCCGCACCGCGCCGGCCAGGGTACGCCGCCTCTCCGCCGACACGGTCCAGATCACGATCCGCGAGGGCCGCAACCGCCAGGTCAGGCGCATGTGCGAGGCCGTTGGCCACCCCGTTAGGAGGCTCGAGCGCGTCGCGATTGGGGGCCTCGAGCTCGGCTCGCTGAGGCCGGGCGCGCACCGTCGGTTGCGCGAGCCCGAGCTTGCCGCGCTACTGGACGCGACCTCCCTCAGCGCTGCAGCAGCAGGTCGTCGTGCTCGAGGCGCGTCTCCGTGAGGGCGCTCGAGACCGCGTCGGGGGGGAGCGGCACCGGCCGGGCAGCCACCATGCGCATGATCGTGAACTGGTAGGCGTGCCGAATCCACGCCACGTGGAAGCCGGGGATGCGGTACGCGCTCTGCAGCCGCGTCGGCGCCAGGTTGCACGCCGCCCCCCACCAGCACAGGTAGACGCGGGGCGCGGCGATCGTGATCACGTCGAACTCGCCGACCGAGTTCGTGCCCGCGTACTTGCTGAACTTGTTGGTGCCCGTGTGCGGCCAGGACTCGAGTCCCGGCAAGTACAGCGATAGCGGCAGCACGTCGCGGTAGCGCTGAATCAGGATCGCGCGGGCCCCGACCCCCGGGGCTGGTCGCGCGCCCAGCACGCGTGCCACCGCGCGCCAGTCCGGACGCTGGTAGTTCCGGTTGGCCGCGACCGCGACCGCGCCGGTCAGCCCGACCGCGCACAGCACGACCGTACAGACCGCCCCAAGCGTGCGGGCCCGGCGGGCCGCCAGCCCACCCGCGACCGCGACGGCCGCCGGCATCCAGAGCGAGATCACGTTGCGAGTGAGGAGATCGTCGATGCCGCCCGCGATCACCAGCAGGTTGAGCACAAAGCCGGCCACGGCGATGCTCAAGGCGATCAGCGCTCCGCGCCGCTCCGCCCGGTCCGAGCGCACCGCGAGCAGCACGAGCCCGACCAGCGCCGCGCCCTCGGCCAGGCGCATGAGTACCTGCTGTGCCGGCAGCTGGAAGCCCGAGCTGAACTGCGGGACGATCTGCCCGAGCCTCGGGCTGAGCGGGAGGGGAGCGATCCAGCTGGCATGGCCGGTCCCGTTCTGGCTGATCGCCAGCCACAACAGCGGGATCGACCAGAGCACCAGCACGGCTACGGCGGTCACGACGCGCCTGAAGCCGGGGTCGCGCCGGTGCGTGTGCACCAACCAGAGGGCCTCGGGAACGATCACCAGCGCGGCGTAGTACTCGGTCGCCAACGCAAGCGCACACGCCACCGCCCACGCCGCCAGAGTGCTGCCTCTTGGGTTCGCCAGCGCATAAGCGAAGGTGAGCAACGACAGACCAGTCAGCAGCACCACCAGCTCGTAGGCGCGCGCCTCCTGCGAGTACCAGATCAGCAGGGGGCTGAACGTGGTCAGGGCCGCGGCGATCACGCCGGCTCTCCTCGAGATCAGCTTGGCTGCCGCGCCGTAGGCCACGGGCACCGCGAGCACGCCACAGAACGCCGACAGCGAGCGCAGGCCCCCCTCGCCGAAGCCGAAGATGCGCGCCCAGACCCAGGCCACGCAGTAGTACAGCGGAGGGGTGGACTCGTAGTGCTTGATCAGCGTGAGCATCGGCCCGGGCGAGAAGGAGACGAGCTGGGACGTGTTGGCCTCGTCGAACCAGAAGCCCTGATGGGCGATGAACGCGAACCGCAGGACGGCGGCAACGACGGTGAGGGCGGCCACAACCGCCCCCTCCACTCCGAGCGGCCTCACCGCCGCCAGCCGTGGTGGTGCGGGCCCTCGCGCCCCGCGAGTCAGAGTGCCGACGCTCACGGCTTGAGGGTACTTGGTGCGCATGGCCCTCACGCGCGGGTTGCCCTTCGCGGCGGTGGATGTCAGCGCGACGGCGGACTCTGGGACCATATTGGCGATGACGCGCGAACGCGTGAGTCAGCGCGGGACCTCGCTGGCCCTGTCCGCAGCCGATCAAAGTCGGCGATCTGCCCAGCACGGCATCCTGACCGCGGGTACGACCCGTCAGGGCAACCGACAGGGGCCAGCCGTCGCGCTTCCGCGCGGTCTGGAAACCGGCCAGCGTTTCTCGCTGCCGTTCTCCTGGGCGGCTTTGGGTCCCTTCTTCGCCTGGCTCGCCTTCGGCGCGCTGATCGCGGCCACGGCCGCGATCGCCGTCTATGCTGCGGCGCAACCATCGATCCTGGTGCCGCGCTCGACTGCCGCCTTCCCCGGCTGGCTGGCGGGCCCCCTACACGGACTGTTTGGCTCGCTGCCACACAGCCGCGGCGCGCTCGAGTTCGGATTGAGCGCCGTGCTCGTGGGCATGACGATCGCCTATGTGATCGCCCTCCTAGCGGTTCGCACCGTCTCGATGCGGGCCCTCTGGATCGTGGTGGGCGTGCTGATGGCGCTCCTGCTGGTGACGCCCCCGCTGCAGCTGACGGATCTGTTCAACTATCTCGGCTACGCGCGGCTAGGCGGCCTTCACGGGCTCAATCCCTACACCCATGTGATCGGCGAGATCCGGCGGGATCCGATCTACCTGTTCAGCACCTGGCACGGCCTGCACAGCCCCTACGGCGAACTCTTCACCGCGCTGACGTATCCATTGGCATTTTTGTCCTTGCCGGTGGCCACCTGGATCTTCAAGGTGGCGGCGGTGCTGGCGAGCGTGGGGATTCTGTGGCTCGTCGCGGTGTGCGCCCGCCGCCTGGGCCGCGACCCGCGCCTCGCGGTCGCCTTCGTCGGGCTCAACCCGGTTTTCCTGGTGTACGCCATCGGCGGCTTCCACGTGGACCTCTTCATGCTGCTCGCCTCCACGGCCGCGGTGGCGCTGTTTCTATCGCGTCGCGACCGCACCGCCGGCGCTCTGATGATGGTCGCATTCGGCATCAAGGTCACCGGGCTGCTGCTGCTTCCGTTCATGCTGGTGGCCGCGCGCAAGGGCCGCCGGCGTCTGCATCTGGTCATGGGCGCTGTGCTCGCGGCGGTCCCGCTGGCGGCGCTGAGCATCTCGCTGTTCGGGCTCACATTCTCGAACGTCTTTGACCAGAGCCACATCCTGACCCAGCTCAGCATCCCCAATCTCCTCGGGCTGGCCGTCGGCGCCGGAGGCGGCACGCAGGCCGTGTTGCGCGGCATGGAGGTACTGGTGGTGGCTGTGGCCGTCTACCAGCTCGTGCGTATGGCGATGCAGCCGGATCGCGACTGGCTCGCGGGCGCCGGGTGGGTGACGTTGGCGCTGGTCGCCAGCGCGCCATGGCTCATGCCCTGGTACGTCATCTGGCTACTGCCGTTGGCGGCGCTGGCGCGGCGGACCAGCCTGCGCGCGGTCGCCGTCGCGCTCACCCTCTTCCTTGTGCTGACGCTCGGCCCCGACACGACCTACGTGTTCAACCGAAACAACATCAACCTACTCCAGACGCCCGCCGGGCGCGCTTCGATGACGCTCGAGCACAAACTGGTCTCAGGGCCTAAATAGTGGTGACGGCCGCGAGGAGTACCGGGGCCAGGCCTGGCTGAGCAGAAGCCCAGATGCTTTCGATCTTGATGCCGGTCTTCAACGAGCGCGAGCGCGTCGGCGAGGCGGTCGCGCAGGTGCTCTCCACGGAGCTGCCGACCCCGTTCGAGTTGGTCGTGGTGGACGACGGTTCCACTGACGGCACCGCCGAGCTGCTCGGCGGCTTCGGCGACGACGGGCGGGTTCGGTTGCTCGCGCACGAACGCAACCGTGGCAAGGGCGCCGCCGTCAAAACGGCCCTGGCCCAGGCCCGCGGGGAGTACGCGACCGTGTTCGACGCCGACCTTGAGTACGACCCCGCCGACCTGCGCCTGCTCTTGCCGCCGCTGCTCGATGGTCGCACCAACGTCTGCTTCGGCGTGCGCGCCTTCGACGGCTACACCAGCCACTCGTTCGTGTACGTGATGGGCAACCGCGCAGTGACGCTGGCGTGCAACGTGCTTTTCAACGTCTACCTGCACGACATCATGACCTGCCACAAGATGATGCGCACGGACCTCTTCCGCAGCCTCAGGCTACGCAGCCCGGGTTTTGCGGTCGAGCCGGAGATCGCCGCCCGGCTCGTGCAGCGGGGTGAGCGCATCTTCGAGGTTCCCGTCCACTACTGCGCGCGAACCAGCGCGCAGGGAAAGAAGCTGACATCGGTGGACGGCATTCGTGTGATGGGCACGCTGCTCCGCTGCCGGTTCTCGAGCTAGCCGAGCGAGACGAGGGCGACGCCGGCGACCACCGCACAGGCTCCGGCGAGGCGCTCGCGCGTGACCCGTTCCCGACCCGAGAGGGCCAGCCAGGCGGTCGCGAATACCACGCTCGACTCGCGTACGGCGGCCACGGAGGCGGCCGGCGCGAGTCGCAGCGCAGCCAGCACGAGGGCGTAGGCGGCGAAGAAACCCACGCCGGCCAGCACGCTCGAGGCGCGCAACCCCTGCCGCAGCGCGCCAGCACCCCTGAGTCGCAGCGCGCCTGCCACGTAGCCGAGGGCGGTCAAGGCGAAGACGACCTCGAGGTAAGAGAACGGGTTGGCGTGGGCGATCCCGTGCTTGTCGACCAGCGTGTAGCCGGCGATGCAGGCGCCCACCCCGAGGGCGATAGACAGCTCGCCCATGCTGCCCGCGCCTCGCAAGCCGCGGACGAGCAGGATCCCCACCGCGATGACCACCACGCCCGCCGCCGCGAGCAGCGAGACGCCTACACCTAGTGCCAGGACGCTCGCCAGCAGCACGATCACCGGCGCCGAGCCGCGCGCGATGGGATAGACGAAGCTCATCGCCGCGCGCGCGTACCCGGCCGAGAGGAGCACGAGGTAGAGCAGCTCGAGCGCGCTCGAGGCCGCGATGTACGGCCACGCGCTCTGCTCCATCCTCCAGGTCAGTGCGGCGACCGGCGCGAAGACGAAGACGCCGACCGCGATCGCGACCGCGGTCGCGCTGTAGGTGTCCTCGCTGCCCGAAAGCAACACGTTCCAGCACGCGTGGACGATCGCGGCGGCAAGTACGAGCAGGAGGGCGGAGATCGGCATGGGCGACCTGCATGCGACGCTGGCCTCGCGCGGTTTTATCGGCCTTTAGCGCCTGGCGCGCGCAAATTCCAGCCAGTCTCGCGGCCAGGATCGACCTCCCGCGGCGATATTGTTGCTCGAACAGGCGCCGGCGTACAGGATCACGATGACAGATACAGCAGGGCTGGACTGCGAAGTCCCGCACCACGCGGTCGACCTCTCGGTCGTGATGCCGTGCTCATCGGCCCTCTGCTCGCGGACCGATTACGTGCTCGGGTCCCGTTTCGCGGGGACGATCCTTCCGGGCGCGATGCCCTACCTCAACCGTTATCGTGGCAACCCCGTGCTGATCACCTATCACCCCAGGACGGGGGAGTCCAAGCTGCGCCGCCGGCGCGATGGAGCACGCTACGTGCGCTTCATGGTGGGAGAGGCAATCTCCCCGCAGCACGCCGGCGTATCTTCGGACGCCAGCGTCGCTAACGGAAATGGTGCGTCCCCCGCGAGCCCGAAGGCTTCCGGGAGTTAGCCCAGCAGTGATCGAGGCCCCGGGCAGGGCACGGGAGTCCGAGCTTCGGGCCGTCTCCTCTGCGCCCGCGCGCGGCGTTGCGCGCGTCGGGCGTCTGCACAGCCGCACCGGGCCAGGCGAGCTGGCTAGTCGTACGGGCCGGGCGATCCGTCGGCACTGGCTCTTCACCGCGTTCGTGGTGATCGCGGTCAGCCTTAGGGTCCTAGCGACGGTCGCGTACTGGCCGGGGATCGAGCTCTTCGCGGACTCATACGACTACCTGCGGCTTGCGCACTGGGTCGACCCGGGGACCTGGCACCCCTCGGGGTACCCGCTGTTTCTCACGGTCCTCTCGGTCACGGGAAAGCTGGGGGCCGTGGTGGTGGTCCAGCACCTCATGGGGATCGCCATGGGGGTGCTCGTCTACGCGCTCGCGCTGCGGCTGGGGGCTCGTCGCTGGCTGGCAGCGCTCGCGGCGTTGCCGGTCCTCCTCGACGGCTACCAGCTCGATATCGAGCAGTTCGTGCTGCCCGAGACACTGACGGACCTTTTCCTCCTCGGCGGCATGGCGGTCCTGCTGTGGCGGGAGAAGGTGGGCGCGTGGCGAGCTGCCGTGCTCGCGCTGCTCCTGGTCGCGGCCACGCTGTCGCGCGCCGAGATCCTGCCCATACTCGTCGTGGTGGCGGTTTACCTGCTTGTCCGGAGCGGCAGGTGGCGTGGCCTGCTCACCTATTGCGCGGTGGGCATCGTGCTCATGGTCGGCTACGGAGCGTGGTACGCGTCCGTCAACGGCAACTTCGGCTACTCGAACTACACAGGTACCTGGCTCTACGGGAGGGTTGCCCCCTTCGCCACCTGCGACTACCCGATGCCCGCGAACCTGAGGCAGCTGTGCCCGGCGCGACCGGTCGGAGTGCGCTCCAACAACAGCGAGTACTTCGCCGACCAGGCCAGCTCCCCGATCAATGCGCTGCACCTCGGACCCCGCAATCACCGCAGCGCCCTGGGCGAGAGCTTCGCGATCACGGTGATCGAACACCAGCCGCTCGCCTACGCCGGGGCCGTCCTCGCCGACACCTGGCATTACTTCGCGTCCGGAAGGTGGATGACGTCGGACGTCATCGCCATGCAGCGGTGGAGGTTCCCGCCGCCTCACCGCGACGCGCAGAGGGGCAACTATCATGTGCACATCGCCAGGCAGGGGTTCGACGGCCCCATCAAAGCCTCGCCGGACCCCGCGTTGATGCCCTTCCTGCGGACGTATCAGTGGTACGTCTACACGCCGGGGCCGCTGTTGCTCGCGTGCCTGATCGGCGCCGTGCTGGCCGGGCTGGGCCTGGTGCGACGGCGGTCCGGGAGGCGCCAGGCGCGGTGGGCTTCACTGGTTCTGGCGATCAGCGCAATCGCGGTCGTCATGACGCCGGCCCTGACCGTCGGTTTCAGCTACCGCTACGGGCTTCCGCTGTTGGTCCTGCTCCCGCCCGCGGGCGCCCTTGCGGCCGACGTCGGCCTCGACGTCCTTGCCCGCCGCCGGAGCGAGGGGCTCTCACCCTAACGACTGAACTGACCCCTTGACGAGGCGTCGGCGGGAGCCTATTCGCGAGCGCCGGCGGCACGGGCTGGAGCGGACCCATCGAAGTCCGCCATGCCGCGCTCGCGACGGCGGACCCTGGCCAGGAGGGCGTCGAGTCCCAGATCGGCAGCGACGATCCCGGCCGGCGGCAGCAGCACCAACAGCGGAAGCCCGTAGCGATAGCTGAACGGCGCCTCCAGCGTGGGGAAGAACACGATCAGAAAGCCCCCGGCCGCGAACACAGCGGCCGCCCAGCGAGCCTCGCGCCGGCGACCCTTCCTGCGGACTAGGCCCAAGCCCGCCGCCAGGCCTCCGATCAAGGCCGCCAAAAGCAACGGCCCCTGTGTGTAGATCACGGCCTGATAGGCGCGCAGGAATCCGTCCAACGCGGGGTGGGGATCGGAGCGGATCGGCCGATTGTCGAAGCCCTTGTCCGCCACCGTGATGTGCAGGTTGTCCTTGTAGTAGGAGACCGCGGCATCCGGGAAGCGGAATCGCGCCAGCTCGATGCGCGCCTCCGCCATCCACCGTCCGGGGGTGAAGTAGTGCCAGGTATCGGACAGGACCGCCGTCGCGTAAGCGACTGGCTGGTGCTCGATGACGTCGATCGCGAACCGCGTGGCCAGGGCATTCCGTTGGTGGTGGTCGCCGAGCCCCGGCTGGTGGAGGGGCGAGCCGTTGTGCCAGGTGTAGAAATCGGGGTCCTTGGTCCTGCGTGAGACCGGCTGGCGGGGACAGAGGAGGCCTTCCTTGGAGGGCAGGTCGTAATGGCACGTCGCGAACGGGGCCACGCGCCCGTACAGCTCGTACCCCCCGTAGTCGGTGTAGCCGAAGGAGCCGTAGGTGGCGCCGTACCACGCGCCGTACGCGACCAGGACCGCGATGGCCACCCCCGCATAGCTGGCGAGCGGAGGCCACTGCCGGCGCAGCATCAGGTACAGGCCGGCGACCGCCAGGAGCGGCGCCGCCGCCACCCTCGTGAGCGTAGCCGCGACCAGCAACGTGGCGATGGCCGCCGCGCGACGCGACGAGATCTGCCTGTCCCAGACCGTGAGGGCGAAGGCGACGAGCACGAACGCGTCGACGAGCGTCTCCGCGAGGACGAACTGCTCGATATCGAGCTGGTAGCCGTCGAACAGCACCGGGAGCGCGGCGACAACGGCCAGTCCCCGGCGGACCCCGAGCCGGATCAGCAGGACGTAGATCACCACCCCGAGGGCGAGACCGAGGAGGTGCTGGACGATCGGCACCACGCCGAGGGAGCCGAAGATCGACAGAACCTTGAGGAACAGGCTGTAGCCGAACGGGTGCCAGGTGTCCGGCGTCAGCGATTGGGCTCCCCGGAGATACCGAAACGAGTCACTGCCGAGCTCGAGGGCCGGCCAGTAGGCCAGCGAGACCACGATCCGGAGCGCCGCTGCGACCGCGAGGACCACGACAAAG
>JAFAPR010000210.1 GCA_019247075.1 Solirubrobacterales bacterium | reverse complement strand
GTTCTTCATACTCGTCTTCGCCGGCCGCGTGTTCGGCCCCGGCTTCGGGTTCGCGCTCGGCTGCATCTCGCTGTTCGCCTCGGCGATCATCACCGGCGGCGTGGGACCGTGGATGCCCTACCAGATGTTCGGCTGCGCCTGGGTCGGGCTGTTCGCCGGACTGCTGCCCCCCTGCCGGGGCAAGCTCGAGATCACGATGCTCGCCGCCTACGGCGTGGTCGCGGGCTACCTCTTCGGGTTCCTGCTCAACCTCCAGTTCTGGCCGTTCTCGGTCGACCCCGGCAGCTCGATCTCGTACCTCCCCGGTGCCTCGTTCACCGTCCAATGGCACCGCTATCTCCTGTTCGACGCGACCACGTCGCTCGGCTGGGACACCGGCCGCGCCGCCACGGACCTGATCTGCATCGTGCTGCTCGGCCCCGGCGTGCTCCCGGTGCTGCGCCGCGCGGCGAGGAAGGCAAACTTCCAAGCAGCGGCCACCTTCCAGCCCAACGGGTGACCAGCTCCTCGAGCTCGGATAGCCCGCGTTAGCTTGCGCGCCTGTGCTCGCCTTTCTGCTGCGCGCCTGCGCTGGCCTTCTGTTGCTGGATGATGCGGATCTCCGGCGGCTTGCCCGTGCGACGTAGCTGCAAGAAGTGCTCGATGTCCTCCGGCGCGGCCACCTCGACGATGAGGTCTGGCTCCAGCTCAAACTTGCCGGCCTCGTACAGCAGCTCCTGGTAGCTGGGCATGCCGTTGCTCGCGGCGCCGACGCCGCTCTCGATGTCCACATCGTGGCTGCCGCACCGCAGGGTCCACCGGGTGTTCTCGGCAAGCTTGTCGTGATCCAGCTTCAGCAACGAGGCCTCGGCCTCGCTGACTCCGTTCGCATCCACGCGCACCCGGGCGTGCTCCGCGTTCAGGGCGCGGGCGAGCCGCTCAAGGTTGCGGCGATACGGCGCCGGTACGACCGCGACGGGACCGTCTATGCGCGTGTTGCCACGGACTGCTTCCGCGACGGCCCCGACCAACACATATTCGACCTTGTGCGCCTGCAGCCACCGCAAGACCGCGATCCAGTTCGGCCGCAGGTGCTCCTGTCCTTTCGTCGGGTTGGGGGTTTGGTGTTCGATCCTCGGGAGGCGATTGAAGAGCGGCATGAGGTGCGTTTCGCCCCGGGCGGACAGAGTCCTTCATCGCTTCTTTAGGAGCTCGCCGCGGCACCGCGCCGACTTCACGCGGGCAGCGTGTCGAGCGTGGCGAGGCGGCGGCGCACGCCGGGAGCAAACCGCGACAGGGCCCTCATCACCCGCGCCTCCGGCGTGATCACAGCGACCGGCAGGTCGGCGCCGATCGCCTCGACGATCGCGGTGGCGACCCGTTCGGGACCGAAGTTGCGTCGCTCGTAGAGGCGTGTGAGGCGCTCCGCGAGCGCTCGCTCCTCCGCCTCCGGCAGGCCGACGTAGTGCGCGGCGCGGGTGATGTTGGTACTGACGAACCCCGGGCAGGCGGCGGTCACCCCAATGCCGTACGGCGCCAACTCGGCGCGCAGGCATTCCGAGGCCATCATCACGGCGGCCTTGGAGGCCGAGTAGGCGGGCAGATCCTTGGCCGGCTGGAACGCGGCCGCCGAAGCGACGTTGACGATCTGGCCCCCCTCCCCCCGCTCCACCAGTGCCCGCCCGAAGACCCGACAGCCGTGGACCACTCCCATGAGGTTCACGCCGACCACCCGCTGCCAATCTTGCCCGGTAGTCTCGAGAAACGGTCCCGCGACGGCGATGCCGGCGTTGTTGACGACGACGTCCGGAACCCCGAAGCGGCAGACGACCTCGTCAGCGAGCCGCTCCATCGCCTGCTCGTCGCTCACGTCGCAGACGAATGTCCCTTCGGCTCCGATCTCCTCGCCGGCGCGCGCCAAGGCGGCGCGGTCCCGGTCGACCAGCAGCAGGCGCGCGCCCTGAGCGCAGAGCGCCGCCGCGGTCGCCCGGCCGATTCCGCTCCCGGCGCCGGTCACGAGCGCCAGCCGCCCGCACAGCTGCTCGATCCCGCCTCCGCGCGCCCAGGGCGTCCGCGAGCCCGGCTCCGAGCCCGCCTCCACCTGGTCGACGAACTCCCCGATCCAGCGGGCGACCAGCCCGGGCTCGGTGCGGGGAACCCAGTGCCTTGCCCCCACAAGCCGCCTTCTCAGGACGGGAGCGATTAGCCGCGCGTTGTCGTAGTAGCTGGTGGATATGTAGTGGTCGCGGGCGGGAATCACGAGCTGTACAGGCGCGTGAGCCACGACGTGCGCGCGGGGGCCCAACAGCCTCCTGGGGATGTTGCGCCGGTAGAGCTTCGCGCCGTGGCGTCCGTCCGCGGCCAGCGTCGGGGCGGGATGACCGCCGTCGGTGCCGACCCGTTCGAGGTTCTGCATCAGCCAGTTCCACCTACCGCCGCGCGCCAGCCAGCGCCAGGCGAGAGTCGGAACGCCGGGCGTGAAGATGGCGACGATGTACCAGGAGCGGCGTGCCCGCCTGGCGAGCTCGGCGACCCGGGCCGGCGTGGGGCGGCGCAGCAGCAGGTTGCCGGCGGCGATCACCTGATCGAGCGGCGGACCAGCGATCGCGGTCAAGGAGGCGAGCATCCCTGCAAAGCGCTCTTGGGTCACAAACTCCCAGCCCTGGATCGCGCCCCAATCGTGGCCCACGAGGTGGACCGGCCGCCCGGGCGACACGGCCTCGATCACCGCCTCGAGGTCGTCGCCGAGCCGGGCGAGGTCGTAGGCGGCGGCGCGGCGCGGACGGCTCGAATCTCCGGCTCCCCGGACGTCGTAGGCAGCCACGTGATAGCTGGGCGCGAGCCGCGCGAGCACGTCTGCCCACAGCTCCTTGGTGTCCGGATACCCGTGGATGAAGATCAGCGCGGGCCGGCCCCGGTCGCCCGCCTGAACCAGTGCGAGGTCGACCTCGCCGGAGCGCACAATTCGCGTGATCGCGCCATCGAGCACAGCCGCGGCAATCTATACGCTGGCTGGTCCATGAGAACGGCTACGTGCCTGAGGTCGGCACTCGCGGTCCTCCTCGGCGCATCCGTGCTCGCGGGGTGCGGCGGCGCCTCCGCCCGCCCTCCGAGACGTGCGCGCGCTGGGTGTCACGCGGGCTGCTCCGCTCCGGGCGCAGCGCGCACCACGATCACCGGCAAGGCCACGGGCAAGCCGGGAACCGCTGCCGTGCCGGTCCTGATGTACCACGTGATCAACCCGCCCATCCCCGCCGCGCCGTACCCCGGCCTGTACGTGCCAAAGGCCCAGTTCGCCGCCCAGATGCAGGCGCTGGAGGCCGCGGGCTGGCACGCCGTGACGATGGATCAGCTGCTGGCCTACTGGACGCGGGGGGTGCCGCTCCCGCCCGGAAAGCCGATCGTGCTGACCTTCGACAACGGCTACGTCTCCCAGTACACCAACGCGCTGCCCGTGCTCCGGCGGTTGGGATGGCCGGGGGTGGAGAACATCCAGCTGACCGGTCTGCCGCCCGCGCAGGGCGGCCTCAGCGAGGCGCAGGTGCGGTCGCTGATCAGGGCTGGCTGGGAGCTCGACACGCAGGGGATGAGCCACGCCGATCTGATCACGCTCGGCCCGGCGGCGCTGCACTACCAGATCGCGACCGCTAGGCAGATCCTGCGCCGGCGCTTCCGCGTGCCCGTCGACTGGTTCGCCTACCCCTCCGGTCACTACGACGCGACCGTCATCGCCGCGCTGAAGGCGGCCGGCTTCGTGGGTTCGGAGACGGTCGTGCCGGGGTGGGCGAGCCCCGGCGAGGACCGCTTCCGCCTGCCCCGCCTGCGGGTGCTCGGCGGGACCAGCCCCCGGGCCCTGCTTGCCCAGATCACGAGCGCCCGGGGCGCGGCCCCGCCGCCTTTGTCATACCCGTGAGGTGGCCCGGATGCGGGCGGGGCGGAGAAGTCTCTTGGATGAAACCCGCGATATGCGCGGTAAACATCCAACTGCGCGCGGCGAGAGGCATCCCCTACAGTTGATTCATGATCTTCGGACTCGGACACAAGACAACTATGGTCGACCCGGACCGCGCTCTGCGCGGCCGCGAGCGCGAGATCGAGGTGCCAGAGAAGCACGCGGTGCTCGGGACGCCGCTGAAGCCCCCGTTTCCCGAGGGGCTAGACCAAGCCATCGTGGGAATGGGCTGCTTCTGGGGCGCCGAGCGCATCTTCTGGCAGGCCCCAGGCGTCTACACGACCGCTGTCGGCTACGCCGGCGGCTTCACCCCCAACCCAACCTACGAGGAAGTGTGCAGCGGCCGCACCGGCCACGCCGAGGTCGTGCTCGTGGTTTTCGATCCCGTGAAGATCACCTACGACGAGATTCTGCGGCGCTTCTGGGAGGGTCACGACCCGACACAGGGGATGCGCCAGGGCAACGACGTCGGCACGCAGTACCGCTCGTTGATCCTGTGGACGACCGAGACCCAGCGCGCGGAGGGGGAGGCGTCAAAGGCGGCCTACGGAGAGCGGCTGAGCGCGGCCGGGTACAGCGAGATCACCACGGAGATCGAGCGGGCCGGACGCTTCTACTACGCCGAGGAATACCACCAGCAGTACCTCCACAAAAACCCGTTCGGGTACTGCGGGCTGGGCGGGACCGGCGTGAGCTGTCCGGCCGGGCTGAAGGTCTCCTGATCAACCCCTGCCCAGCGCAGGCGCGGCAGTAGACCCTGACATCCGGCCGCCGGAGCCGTTGTCGGTTCGGGAGTGGGTTCCATAACGGGCTGGGCGACCACACGCGCCCCGGTTTGCGCCCGCCTGGGCGCATCCTGACGTAGGACCCACTCCCAACCGTCCCCTAGGCGCGGCAGGTCTGGGCTCCCCTGGACCTGGGCACCGCCAATAAGTAGGCCGGCTCGCGTGCGAGCCGGCCCGCTCTGAGCGGGCGAACCTAACCGCCCGCCACCGCGGGCAGGATCGTTACCTCGTCTCCGTCGGAGACCTCGGTCTCGAGGCCGTCGAGGAAGCGAATATCCTCGCCCTCCACGTAGACGTTGACGAAGCGGCGGAGGCCGCCGTCCTCCGCGATGCGGCTGCGCAGCTCGCCGTATCGCTCGTACAGCGCGTCTAGCACCTCCCCCACCGTCTCGCCGTCGACCATCGCGGTCGCCTCGCCGTCGGTGGCGGCCCGCAGCTGGGTCGGGATCTTGACGCTGACTGCCATCTTCGGGGCCTTATTTATCAAGCCTGACGCGGCGAAGCGCGCTCGCCCGCTGAAGTGCTCACGCCGGGACCGCGAGCTCGCCCGCCACCCGCTCGAAGGACTCGACCGACGGCTCGATCTGCCATGTCGAGAACGAATCGCGGACGCAGTCGAGAGTCTTCAACCCATCGCCCGTGATGTAGGCGACCACCCGCTCGGACCTGTCGATCTCGCCGCGCTCCGCGAGCTGCTTGAGTACGGCGATCGTGACGCCGCCGGCGGTCTCGGTGAATATGCCGGTCGTGGTCGCGAGCAGGTGGATGCCGGCGACGATCTCCTCGTCCGAGACGGCCTCGATCGTCCCGCCCGTACGGCGGGCGAGGTCGAGCGCGTAGCTGCCGTCGGCGGGGTTGCCGATCGCAAGCGACTTGGCGATCGTGTCGGGCTTTACCGGGCGGCAGAAGTCGTGGCCCTCGCCAAACGCGATCGCGACCGGCGAGCAGCCCGTGGCCTGTGCGCCGCAGAAGACGGGCATCTCGCCCCCGACTAGGCCCGCGGAGAGCCATTCCTCGAACCCGCGCGCGAGCTTTGTGAACAGCGACCCCGACGCGATCGGGCACACCACCCGATCGGGAAGCGTGAAAGAGAGCTGCTCGGCGGTTTCAAAGGCGAGCGTCTTGGACCCTTCGGCGTAGTACGGACGCATGTTGATGTTCGCAAAGGCCCAGTCGTGCTCGCTCGAGAGCTCTGTGCACAGACGGTTGACGTCGTCGTAGGTGCCGTCGACCGCGACCACCCTGGGGCTGTAGACGCCCGTCGCAAGCACCTTCTGCTCCTCGAGATCGGCCGGGATGAAGACGTAGGCGTGAAGCCCGGCGGCCGCCGCGTGGGCGGCTACCGCATTGGCGAGGTTCCCGGTGGACGCGCATGCCAGCGTGTCGAAGCCGAGCTCCCGCGCCCGCGCGAGCGCCACCGAGACGACCCGGTCCTTGAAGGAATGGGTCGGGTTGGCGGCGTCGTTCTTTATCCACACCTCCTCCAGTCGCAGCTTCTCGGCGAGGCGGTCGGCCCGCAGGAGCGGCGTGAACCCCGCCTCGAGCGCCGGCGGGGGCGGCGCCGCGACCGGCAGGAAGTCGGCATAGCGCCACAGCGAGCGGGGACCGCCGTGGATCCGGCGGCGAAGCTCGGCCGGGTCTGCGTCTAGGGACCCGTAGGCGATCTCCAGCGGGCCGAAGCACCGCTCGCACACGAACCGCGCTTCGAGCGGGTAGGGGGTCTTGCACTCTTTACAGCGAAGCGACTCTGGCGGCATATAAGAAAACCTCCGCCGGGGTCTGTGGTCGGAGGCCTTGACAACCGCCGCTTCCACATCTCCCAGGCTTGTCGTTGGAGCCTGATGGAATTGGCACCGTTCCCTGTCGGGAGGTTGCCGGGGCTTCACTGGGCCATGTCCCTCCACCCCTCTCGATGCAGTACAGCTATGTGCGACGGCAGTATAAACCTTCGCCGCAAACGGCCACCTTCGACGGGCAAGTTCTTTTGGTAACTAGCGCGCGCAGGCGGTGTTGAGAAGAAACCCCGCATGGCCACCGCCACCCAGACCGATCAACTCGAGCGCCTGGAGGCGGTGCTCGCCGAGGGCGGAGCGGGGCCCAGGCGGCGGATGCTGGTGATCATCAACCCGTACGCGACCACCGTCTCGGATCGGCTCAAAAACTTGGTCGTGTACGCGCTGCGCGGTAGCTACGAGGTCACGGCCATCGAGACCGAGGCCCGAGCGCACGCGACCGAGCTGTGCCGGGAGGCGGCCACCGAGGGCTATGAGGTAGTGGTGGCCTTCGGCGGTGACGGAACGGTCAACGAGGCCGCCAACGGCCTGGCCGGCACCGCCACGCCGCTGACCTGCCTGCCCGGCGGCCGCGCCAATGTCTACTGCCGCATGCTCGGCATCCCCGCCGACGTGGTGGACGCGACCGAGCACCTGCTGCGGATCGCCGACGCTTTCGAGCCCCGGCTGGTGGATCTGGGGTGCTTGAATGACCGCTACTTCGCCTTCTCCGCCGGGGTCGGGCTGGACGCTGATGTCGTCGAGCGGGTCGAC
>JAFAPR010000133.1 GCA_019247075.1 Solirubrobacterales bacterium | reverse complement strand
GTTGCCAATTCCCCACCCGCCGCGGTTGTCAGGGCGGTTGGTCCACTGGACGTACTTGATGATCGAGTCCAGCTGAGTGTTGGAGATCTGCTTTGGGGAGAAGCGGGGCATCAGGTAGGGCCCGATGCGAACCGCCTGGGCGATCTGGCGGTCGGTCAGCGTCTGCAGCGGCGGCACCAGGGCCCCCGTCACGAAACCGCCGCGCGCGACCACCTGATGGCAGCCGGCGCAATGCTCGGTGAACAGCTGGAGCCCGGTCGAGAGGTTGCCTTTCGCCGGGTCGGGATGCGGTATGCCGGGACCACGTCCCAGGGAGGCGACGTACATGACCAGGGCCTCGATCTCCTTGTTTGTAAAGAGCACGCGCACGCGCTGGGGTCCCGGCTGCGAGTAGATGTTGCGAAGGGGCATGAACCCCATGCGCAGGTAGAAGTCGGCCCCCTGCGCCCCCACGCTGCGCAGCGGTGGCCCCTCGCCAAGGACGTGCCCAACGCCGAGGCGGCCTCTTGTGATGCCGGCGCCCGCGATCCCGTGGCACGTCGAGCAGTTGCCGGCATAAAGCTCTTCGCCCAGCTTCAAAGAAGGCTTGGGCGGTTCGTAGGTGGGGCGGACGATCCCCGACTGCGGCTGGGCCGCCGCGATCGCCGCGGTGCCGAGAGCAACCACGAGCGTCGCCGCGGCGACCCCCCTGAACTTGATCCACCCGCGGCCCATCATGACTGCTGGCACGCCGTGAGCAGGGGCGCACCCACTCCGTCGAGGACGATGATCGCGAGCGCCAGAAAGTTGACCGTGAGCCCGACCATCGAGAGGAACTGGATGCGGCCTACGGGCGGGGGGCTGCCGTCGCCGCGCCGTTCCATGCCGGCGACGTCGCCGACGCGGAACGTGCGCAGGAACATCCATACGGAGACTGCGATCGCCGCGAGCGCGACCATAGCCCCGCCCGCGGCGATCGCGATCTGCCACGCGTGCAGCGGAAATGCAACACCCGTGCCTCTGGCCGGGCACCGCCTCAAGCTGCCCCCGTAACCCGCCACGTGCACGGCCGCCCAGGCGAAGGCGCCGCCCGCGACCCCGAACCAGACCACCGCTGTCGGCGGGTTGAAGCCCGGGGTCACGGCGGGCCCTGGTGCGACAGCGTCGATCGAGCTGGGCTCGAGGCCGTTAGGCTCGCCCGCTGCGCGGCCTGACTCGTGCGCGTTTGTGGCTTCGCGATCTCTCACAACGATGGCGACAGCTGTGTCAAGAGCACCAGGACGGCAAGGGTGTTGATCACGTACCAGTACAGCGCCAGATTGCGCGTGGCCGTCAGCCAGTAGTTGGTGAGCCCCTTGCGAGCCACGAACCAGAGGACGGTCAGGTCGAGCAGGCAGCCGACCAACACGTGAGCGTGATGGGTGCCGAGCAACGTGTAGTAGATCGAGCCGTACGCGGTGCCGCGGGGGCTGAAATGCTCGAGGTCGTGGCTCATCAGGGCCACCTGGACGCCGAGGTACGCCGCCTGGACGACGAAGGCGAGCCCGACCGACCACAGCACAATGCCTCGAGCCCCCGCCCGAGCGGCCCGGGCCGCGAACCACACCAGGACGCTCGTGGCGACGAGCGCACCCGTGGCGATCGCGGGAGCGGCCACCTTCTCGGCCGCGATCCCGCGCGGTGGCCAGTGGTGGACGCCGAACTCCAGGTAGAAGTAGGTCGCGATCATCGTCCCGAAGATCGTCACTTCGGAACAGAGGAAGAGGGCCATACCCCACCACCCGTTCGGTTGCGCGCGCCGACGATGGGCCAGGCGCACCGCGCCCGCGGGGCTGTCGCGCTCGATGGGTTGTCCCGGTACGGCGCTCATCTGGCGACCATTGCGGCGCTCAGGCTATGGCGGGTTGTGGTCATGGCTGCACCCCGTGGTGGTGCCACCCGATCAGGGTCAGGGCGATCACTGCGGCGAAGCCGGCGGCGATGAACAGGTGACCCAACAGCAGCATCGCGAAAATCCCCGCGAGGCCGAGCGCTGTCACCGGCGGCCAGATCGAGTGGGGCGGCATGTTCAAGATCTCGTCGAGGCGCGCGTCCTGGACTGTCGTGCCTGGCGTGCGGTGGCCGAGCGCAAGAACACCTTCTCCGCGTTCGAGGCGCTTGTTGTCGAGCTCACGGTCCTGCTTGTCCCACATTGGGTATGGGCTCGTGACCGTGGGGATTACGGCGTAGTTGTAAGGAGGAGGCGGAGAACCGGTCGACCACTCGAGGGTGTCGCCCTCGAATGGATCGTTGCCGGCGGCCGGCCCCTTGAAGTAGCTGATCGCGAGGTTCAGCACGATCATCAGCAGTCCGGCCGCCAGCACGTAGGCGGCCACCGTCTCAAGCGCGTTCAGGGTCGAGAACCCCAACCCCGGCGGGTAGGTGTAATTGCGCCTGACCATGCCCATCAGGCCGAGGATGTGCATTGGGAAGAAGGTCACCAGCGTGCCGACGAAGGTGGCCCAGAACGAGAGCTTACCCACGCCCTCGTGGTAGAGCTTGCCGGTGACTTTCGGGAACCAGAAGTACATGCCGCCGAGAATCGGGAAGACGGCGGCGCCGAAGATCACGAAGTGGAAGTGGGCGATCACGTAGTAGCTGTCGTGGACCTGCTGGTCGAACGGGATCGCCGCAAGCGTCACGCCCGAGAGCCCGCCGATAATGAAGAAGACGATGAAGCCGATGATGAACAGCATCGGCGTCTTGAACTGCGGCGTTCCGGTCATGATCGTGGTGATCCACGCGAATAACTGGATCGCCGAGGGGATCACGATGATCAGGCTCGCGGCGGCGAAGTAGATGGTGGTGACCGTCGCATAGCCGACCGTGAACATGTGGTGCACCCACACGCCAAAGCCCAGGAAGGCCACCAGGATCTCCGCCAGCGCAACCAGCGGGAAGAAGACCATCTTGCGATGCGAGAAGGCAGGGATGATCGACGTGGCGATCCCGAACGCCGGCAGGATGATGATGTAGACCTCGGGGTGGCCGAAGATCCAGAACAGGTTCTGCCATAAGAGCGGGTTGCCGCCGTGTGAGGCGTCGTAGAAGTGAAAGCCGAGCTGCCGGTCCAGCTCCAAAAAGAGACAGGCCACGCTCAGCGAGGGGAGCGCGAACAGCAGAGCGAAGGAGACCGCCAGGAACGCGTAGCAGAACAGCGGCATCCGGTTGAGCGACATCCCGGGGGCACGCAGCTTGAAGATCGTGACGATGAAGTTGATCGACGCCGCCGTGCTCGAGATGCCGTTGAAGATCAGCCCCCAGCCGTAGAAGTCGATGTTGATCGAGGGGTTGTAGGTCTTGGACGCAAGCGGCACGTAGTCGAACCAGCCCGCGTTGGGCGCGTGTCCCTGCGCCAGCGCGATGTAGATGAAGATTCCGGAGGCGAGGTAGATCCAATAGGAGAGGGCGTTCATGCGCGGAAATGCCATGTCGCGCGCGCCGATCATCAGCGGCAGCAGGTAGTTCCCGAACGCCCCCGTCGTCATCGGGATCACGAACAGGAAGATCATCGTGATCCCGTGCATCGTGAAGACCTGGTCGTAGGCCGCGGGCGAGAGCACGTGGCCGTGGGGGCCGAACAGCTGCGTGCGGATCAGGAGCGCCTCGACCCCGCCGGCGCCGAAGAAGGCCAGCGCGGTGAAGAAGTACATGATCCCGATGCGCTTGTGATCGGTCGTCGTGAGCCACCCGACGAGCCCCCTGCGCTCTCCCCACACGCGATCTAGCAGGTCGACGTACTGCTGGCCGCGCGGGTTGATGACGGTGGCCACTAGTGGCCCCTCCTGAAAATAGGAGTCGGATTCACGAGCGAGAATCGAGCCTCGTAAGGACGCAGGACCGAAGGCGTAGCAGCGCTACGTCGAGGCCCGAGGACGTAGCGAGGCGACGATTCGCAGCCGCGAAGACGGCACGGATTTGAGGGAGGGGCCACCACTACTTGAGCTCCTCGAGGTACGCAACGATCCTGTCCACCTGCCGCCAGGAGAGCCCCAGATCCGGCATGCGGACGCCGGGCTTGATGGCCTGTGGGTTGTGAATCCAGTCGGCGAGCTCCCTGGGCGTATTAGGGATCGTGGCCGCGGCGAGCGTCGAGCGGCTCGCCACGTGCGTCAGATCGGGTCCGATGGTTCCCTGGGCGGGAGTGCCGGCGATGAAGTGGCAGCTGGCGCACTGGCTGGTCAGGAACAGCTGCTTCCCCGCCCGCGCCTGGGGAGTGGTCGGCGAGGACGAGCGCCTCGACGTGTGCGCCAGCCAGGCGCGGAAAGCGGACTGCGGCTGCGCGATCACGAACATCCCCATGTTCGCGTGCTGGAGGCCGCAGAACTGCGAGCACTGGCCGCGGTATTTGCCGGTGCGGTCGGCGTACAGCAGGATCCGGTTGCGCTGCCCGGGGATCATGTCGATCTTGCGGTTGAGCTGGGGCACCCAGAAGCTGTGGATCACGTCTGCGGTGGTCGCGACCAGGTTCACTCGCGTGCGCACCGGAATGTGAATCTCGTTGGCGGTCACGGGGTGGCCGCCGTCATACCGCACCTCCCACCACCACTGGTGCCCGATCACATGGATCGTCAGGGCCGTGGTGCGCGGGGCCGGGGCGGCGGTCTGGCGGATGAGGTAGATGTCTGAGACGCCAAACAGGGCGACCAGCACGCCCAGCGGGATCCCGATTCCAAACACGAGCACCAGACCCTGGGCGGCGATCTCGCGCTGTCCCAGAAAGGGCAACCCCGGGCGGCGGCGGGTCACGTATCCGATCACCAGCAACACCACCGCGCCCAAGAACACCAGCGCAGCCACGCCGAGCATCCACCACCACAACACGGTGATCCCGTGCGCCTGAGGGCTCGCGTTCGAGATGATCGACTGCTTGCTGCAGCCGGAGAGGAGCAGCGCCCCGCCGACGACGATCGCGGCTGCGCCATACCTCACCTTCGAGCTACGGCGCGGCCGGTGGAGAGGCGGCTTCACCAATGCGCGAACTCCTAAACGAAAGGGATGGGCTCTGCGGGTCTACCCCGGCGCGGTTCAACTCAGACAACGCGGCGGCCGATCAGCGTGCAGACAAGACGTTATGCGTCCTCGCTGGACGGGTAGGGACCACTCGTAGAGCGAGCCAACGAAAGAGAGAGCGATGAGCCAGTCCGTCGCCGATTACCTTCTGGACCGCCTCGCCACGTGGGGTATCCGTCGTATCTACGGATACCCAGGCGACGGCATCAACGGCATCATGGGCGCCTTCGAACGCGCCACGCAGGGTCACCGCCCGAGCGAGACCTCGAACGGCGGGCCGGCACCCGAGTTCATCCAGGTCCGCCACGAGGAGATGGCGGCTTTCATGGCGTGCGCTCACGCCAAGTTCACCGGTGAGCTCGGCGTTTGCATGGCGACTTCGGGTCCGGGGGCGGTCCATCTGCTCAACGGGCTCTACGACGCCAAGCTCGACCACCAGCCGGTGGTCGCGATTGTCGGGCAGCAGGCGCGCGCCGGATTGGGCGGCCACTACCAGCAGGAGATCGACCTTGACGCGCTGTTCAAGGACGTGGCCGGGGAATACGTGCAGGTGGCCATGGAGCCAACGCAGATCCGCCATCTGGTCGACCGGGCTTGCCGGATCGCCCTGGCGGAGCGGACAGTCACTGCGATCATTATCCCCAACGACGTTCAGGAATCGGACGCCGTCGAGCAGCCGCCCCACGTTCACGGCACCGTGCATTCGGGTCCCGGCTACCGCCGTCCGCGGGTGCTGCCCCACGACGAGGACCTGAGTGCAGCCGCGGAGGTGTTGAATGCCGGCGAGCGCGTGGCGATGCTGGTCGGCCAGGGGGCGCTCGGCGCCGGCAGCCAGGTCGAGGCGGTCGCCGAGGTGCTCGGCGCCGGGGTCGCGAAGGCGCTGCTCGGCAAGGCCGTGCTGCCCGACGATCTTCCCTATGTGACCGGCTCGATCGGTCTGCTCGGCACGAAGCCGAGTTGGACCCTGATGCAGGAGTGCGACACGCTGCTGATGGTCGGCTCGAGCTTTCCTTACTCGGAGTTCCTGCCCGAAGAGGGCCAGGCTCGCGGCGTCCAGATCGACCTCGACGGCCGCATGATCGGTATCCGCTATCCGATGGAGGTCAACTTGGTCGGCGACGCTGCCGAGACCTTGGGAGCGCTTCTGCCGCTGCTCGATCGCAAGGAGGACCGCGGCTGGCGCGAGAAGCTCGAGGGCGAGGTCAGGGAGTGGTGGGAGCTGATCGAGCATCGGGCCCAGCTTGAAGCGGACCCGGTCAACCCTCAGCTGGTCTTCCACGAGCTCTCAAAGCGCCTGCCCGACGGCGCGATCGTCAGCTCCGATTCGGGCTCGGCGGCCAACTGGTTCGCGCGCGACATCAGGCTTCGCCAAGGGATGATGGCCTCGCTCTCGGGGACGCTCGCGACGATGGGGCCTGGCGTGCCCTACGCGATCGCCGCCAAGTTCGCCCACCCACAGCGACCTGTGATCGCGCTTGTCGGCGACGGGGCGATGCAGATGAACGGCATCAACGAACTGATCACGATCGCCAAGTACCACGACCGGTGGGCAAACCAGCGCCTGATCGTGCTCGTGCTCAACAACCGCGACCTCAATCAGGTCACATGGGAACAACGGGCCATGTCCGGCGACCCCAAGTTCGAAGGCTCTCAAGACCTTCCCGATTTCCCCTACGCCCGCTACGCGGAGATGCTGGGGCTGAAGGGCATCCGCGTCGACCGCCCCGAACAGATCGCGAGCGCTTGGGACGAGGCTCTTGCGGCCGACCGTCCGGTGGTCTACGAGGCGGTGACCGATCCGGAGGTCCCGCCGCTACCGCCGCACATCACGCTCGAGCAGGCCAAGGCGCTCAGCTCCGCGCTCCTGGCCGGCGATCCAAACGCCGGCCGCATCGTCAAGCAGGCCTTCGTGCAGAAGGCCCAAGAGTTCCTACCGGGACGCTGAGGACGGGCTTGTGTCGAGATGGATGAGGCCGAGGCAGCCTTCCAGTCCGTGGCAGGCCTGGTTTCGAGACGTCAGCCAGGGCCGAGCGCAGCGGACGCTGGCGGCGGCGACCGCTCTTAGCGCACTGCCGCTGGGCATCGAAATCTATTTCGAGCACTTCCGCGGCTCGTTTGGCGACAAGTGGATGTGGACGCCGGTGTGGCTCTCCCCGGCGCTGACGGCTGCGGGTGTCGCCGGCGTCCGCTCGCAGCGCGCGGCGCGCACCTGGCTT
>JAFAPR010000309.1 GCA_019247075.1 Solirubrobacterales bacterium | reverse complement strand
GGGGTCGGGCGGATCGTGGCGCGCGTCAACAACCCCCGCAACCTCCAGCATTTCAAGATGCTTGGGATCCAACCCGCCGTGTCGGCAACCGACCTGATCCTGCGCTTGATCGAGCACGAGGTTCCCGAGCACGGGTTCGTGCAGCTCTTGGCGCTCGAAGAGGAGCGCCTCGAGATCATCGAGCTCGAGGTCGGCGGGGGCTCGATCGCCGACGGGAGCAAGGTGAAGGACGTGATTCTTCCTCAAGGCGCGCTCATCATCTCCGTGCTGCGGGATGGCAAGGGATTTGTGCCGCAGCCCGACTCGGTCATCCAGCGCGGCGACCAGGTGCTTTTGATACTCGACCCCGGGCTCGAGGACGATATCGCTCCTCAATTCGCGGCGGATGGCGCGCAAAAGGCGAGCGAGGGCCGCATCTACCGGCGCGCCCGCGGCTGACGCCTGCCGCGCCCGCGCGCTGCGATGGCGGCTCGCTCAGCCTGGCTGTTCTACCTCCGCCTCTTCGGCAGCGCCCTGCGGCTGAGCTGCCGGCCGCCGGGGGGCTCCGCCGGGCAACCGATCCACCAGCCGTCCGAAGCGGTCGATTGCTCCCTCGAGGGGGCTCGCCATCTCCATCGCTCGCTCGAGCGCCGGCAGTACGGCGATCAGCTCCGACCCGGTCTCGGCCAGCCGACCGGCGCTCGCGACGATCTCCTCGCCGGCCTCCACGAACTCGGCGCCCCGCTTGTCCACCCGCTTGCCAAGCCTCTCCATCCTGCGGCCGAGCTCAAGCAGCTCCGCCGCGCGCTCGTCGAGGCGCTGGCCGAGCGCGAGTGCTGCGTCCGCCCGCCCGTCGAGTCGCTCGGCGATCTCGAGCACATCCTGGCCGATGGACGCCATCTCCTCGCCGAGCTCGAGAATCCGCTCGAGCTGAGCGGGAGCGATGCGGGCAAGCCGCGCGATCGCCGCGAGGTCAGCCAGCGCGCCGCCGATCAGGCTCTGGGCTGATTCGACCGGGATGCCAAGCACGCGCACGGTGAGCTGAGCGTAGCTGGAGGACCGTCCGGGCCGGAATTCGAAACTGCGGGGGAAGGATTCGAACCTTCGTCTCCCGGTCCAGAGCCGGGCGTCACTGCCACTGGACTACCCCGCAATGGATCACAGTGTGATCGAGCCCGTGACCCTGAGGGGCCGATCGCGGTCCAGTCTAGCGGCGGACAGCCCTCATTCCGTCCCACCGAACGATGGCGTCCCAGTTCCGCTATCCGCAACTGGAACGCCATCGTTCACGGGCAGAGCCGATCAGCCCGCCTTGCAAGCGCGCCTCGAGTGCCAGTGACTCCTGAGCTGACGTCGTCCAGGACTCGTCATACAACCGCTTCGCCGCCCGGACGGCGTCGGGAGATCTCGAGGCGATCTCCGAGGCCAGCGCCTGCGCCGCCGCCAGCGGGTCGCCTGCCACCCACGTCACCAGGCCAAGCTGCAGCGCCTCGCTCGCGCTGAACACGCGGCCGGTGTAAGTCAGCTCCTTGGCCACGTCGATCCTCACCAGCCGCGGGAGAGTGCGCGTGATCGACATATCTGGGATCAGGCCCCACTTGACCTCCATCACCGAGAGGCGTGCGTCCGGCGCTGCTACCCGTAGGTCTGCGGCAAGAGCGATCTGGAGCCCGCCCCCGAAGCAGGCCCCTTGCACCGCTGCGATCACGGGAACCGGTAGGCGGACCCAGTCGTAGGCCACGCGCTGGAACCAGTTCGGCGGCTCCTCCCGAAGTCGCTGCGCCAACGCCTCGATCCCCTCGCCCGCGGACATCAAGCCGGAGACGTCGAGCCCGGAGCAGAAGCTCGGCCCCTCGCCATGCAAGACGACAGCGCGTAGCCCCGGCTCGGAGTTCAGCTTCGCGCTCGCGGCGGCGATCGCCTCGAACATCGCCACGTCGAGGGCGTTGTGCCTGTCGGGTCGCGCGAGGGTGACGACCCCGACGTGATCGGCGACCTCGACCCGAACGCGTTCCCCGCTCACCGGGACGAGACTAATACGCCCGCGGCCGCGAACTTGATCGCCGCCTCCCGCACCATCGTATTACGATATCGTGAGACATGGCCCTCGATCAATCAGAATTCGAACATCTCCTCGAGCTGCGCACGGGGTTGCGGCGCTTTTTGCACTGGAGCGAGCGACAGGCCAAAGCGGTAGGGCTCACCCCCGCCAAACACCAGCTCCTGCTCGCAATCAGAGGCCATCCGGATCCCGCCGGGCCCACCATCGGCGACCTCGCCGACTACCTCGTGCTGCGCCATCACAGCGTCGTCGGGCTCGTGGACCGCGCGGTCGCCGACGGACTGGTCACGCGCAGCCGGGACTCCGCGAGCAAGAGCGTCGTGCGCGTGACACTGACGCCGGCCGGGACCGCCAAGCTCGACGAGCTGGCCAAGGTCCATCTGGAAGAAATCGCGCACCTCGCCCCCACCATGCGCACCCTGTGGCGCGCGCTCGAGCAAGGCGACGGCGACGCGCCCCACCCAGCCACGCGACGACCACGAGAGGCGACGGCGGACACGCCGCCGTCCGCTCGCCGCCGCTACGCCGCCACCGCCCGCTCGGCCCAGTCTCGGTAGAGCTCCCAGTAGCGGCCGCCGGCGTCGAGCAGCTCCTCGTGGCTGCCCTGCTCCACGATGCGGCCGTGGTCGAGCACGACGATGGTCGAGGCGTGGCGGATGGTCGAGAGCCGGTGGGCGATGACGATCGCGGTGCGGCCCGCCAGCAGCCGGCGCAGCCCCTGCTCGATCAAGCCCTCGGTGTGGACGTCCACGTTCGAGGTTGCCTCGTCGAGCACGAGGATGCGCGGATCCGCGACCAGCGCGCGCGCAAACGCGATCAGTTGCCGCTGCCCGGCCGAGAGCTTCACCCCGCGCTCGCCGACCTCGGTGTCGTAGCCGGCCGGAAGCGCCCGGATGAACGCATCGGCACCGACTGCACGCGCCGCCGCCGCGATCTCATCGTCTGTCGCCGCAGGGTCGGCGAAGGCGATGTTGTCGCGCACCGTGCCGGAGAAGAGAAAGCCTTCCTGGGGGACGATCCCCATCTGGGAGCGCAGCGAATGGGCGGTGACCGAGCGCAGGTCGTGGCCGTCAAGCAGAACCCGACCAACTGTGGGGTCGTAGAAGCGGGCGACGAGCTTTGCCAGCGTTGACTTGCCGGCACCGGTCTCGCCTACCAGCGCGACCGTGTGACCGGCGGGAATGTCGAGATTTATGTCACGCAGGGCCCAGGCGTCGTCCTCGCCGGTCCCGTAGCGGAAGGAGACCTCGTCGAACTGAAGCCCACCGCGGATGCGACCGAGCTCGACCGCCCCGGAGGCGTCGCTCAGCTCGGGTTGCTCGTCGAGCAGCTCGAAGATCTTGTCCAGCGCGGCCATACCCGACTGATAGGTGGTGTACAGCTGCGAGAGCTGCTGGATCGGGTCGAAGAAGTTGTTCAGCGCGGCGATGAAGGCGAACACCACGCCGGTCGAGGTGTGACCGTTGATCGCCTCGATGCCGCCGAAGATCAGAATCTCCGCGGTCACCAGCGCCGACAGCAGCTCGACCGCAGGGAAGTACGCGGCGTTGAGGTTGACCGTCTTCATGTTCGCCGCGCGGTTGGACTCGTTGAGCCCGGCGAACTCGCGCACGTGCCGCCGTTCCTCGGCGAAGGCGCGGACGACGCGGATGCCCGAGAGCGTCTCCTGGAGGTAGCCGGTGATCGCCGCGATCCGCTCGCGCGTGATCCGGTAGGCGTCGGCGGAGGCGATACGGAACAGAAACGCCCCGACCGCCAGCAGCGGCAGGGCCAGGAACGTCAGCAGCGCGAGGTGCCAGTCCAGCACGATCAGGATGCCGAGGACGCCGAGCAGCGTGAGCCCCGACTGGAAGAGGGTCGCCATGCCGTCCTCGACGAGCTGATCGAGGGCCTCCACGTCATTGGTCAGCCGGGAGATGATCACGCCGGCGCGGTTGCGCGAATAAAAGCCGATCGACAGGCGCTGGAGGTGCGCGAACAGCTTGATGCGCAGGTCCTGAAGAGCGCGCTGCCCGACCCAGCCGACCAGGTACGTCTGCGCGTAGTAACACACCGCGTAGACGACCG
>JAFAPR010000202.1 GCA_019247075.1 Solirubrobacterales bacterium | reverse complement strand
AGACGCGGGCGTCGCCGAGCTGATGTGGGCTGCGTCGCTGCTGGTCTCACAGGCGGCCATGCCCCAACTTGTCCAGCGTGCGTCCGCGCGGGCCAGAGATGGGCAGGAGGAGCGCTGATGGAGCCCGGTCAGGTGATCATCCGGCCGATCGTCTCGGAGAAGACCTACGTCCTGGCCGAGGCGGGCAAGTACACCTTCCGCGTGCACGAGCGGGCGCACAAGACCCAGATCCGGCAAGCGATCGAGCAATTGTTCGACGTGAGGGTGGCGGAGGTCCGCACCTCATCGGTGAAGAGCAAGCCCAAGCGCCGCGGGTACACCTCGGGCGAAACCAGGCGCTGGAAGAAGGCGGTCGTGGAGCTCGCGGCGGGCGACACGATCCCTATCTTCGGGCCGGGCCTCGAGGCGAGCGAGTGAGGATCAGCCAGAGCAATGCCGCTGCGTAAGCCCAAACCCACCTCGCCGGGGCGGCGGTTCGTCAATTACCCGGATTTCGCGGAGCTCACCCGGTCGGAACCCGAGAAGTCGCTCACCACGGGGCTGAACAAGTCCGGCGGACGCAACGTGCACGGCCGCAAGACCTCTCGCCACCGGGGGGGCGGGGCCAAGCGCCTGTACCGGAAGATCGACTTCAAGCGGCGTAAGGACGGCGTACCCGCGCGGGTCGCGGAGATCGAGTACGACCCCAACCGCTCGGCGTATATCGCGCTGCTCCACTACGCGGACGGCGAGAAGCGCTACATCCTGGCCCCGCAGCGCCTGCGCGTAGGCGCCACCGTTCAATCGGGGCCGGGGGCAGATGTCCGCGTCGGCAACTGTCTGCCGCTCCAGAACATGCCGGCCGGCACCATGGTGCACAACGTGGAGCTCGTGCCCGGCCGGGGCGGCCAGATGGCGCGCGCGGCGGGCGCGGGGATCCAGCTGCTGGCGAAAGAAGGCGGCCACGTAACCCTCAGGCTGCCATCGGGCGAGATGAGGATCGTACGCGGCGAATGCCGCGCGACCGTGGGGACCATCGGCAATCCCGACCACCAGAACGTGAACATCGGCAAGGCTGGTCGGAAGCGTCACATGGGGGTCAGGCCCCAGACGCGCGGGACAGCCATGAACCCAGTGGACCATCCCCATGGCGGAGGCGAGGGGTCCACGACCCCGGGCCGGCACCCAGTGACGCCGTGGGGTGTCCCCACGCTCGGATACCGCACGCGCAAGAAGCGCAAGCCGTCGGACCGCTACATCGTCCGCGGACGGAAGCGAGGTAAGAAGCGTTGAGCAGATCGAGTAAGAAGGGCCCGTTCGTGGAGGAGCGATTGCTCGAGCGGATCGAGGCCATGAATCGCTCCGGCGAGAAGCGCATGATCAGGACCTGGTCGCGGACCTCGACGATCTTCCCGGAGATGGTGGGCCACACGATCGCCGTGCACGACGGCCGCAGGCACGTCCCCGTGTTCATCTCGGAGTCGATGGTCGGCCACAAGCTCGGTGAATTTGCGCCCACGCGGCTGTATCGCGGGCATGCGGGAACCGGGAAGAGGCGATGAGCGAAGAGACGCCCGAGATCGAGCCGACGGAGGAGAAGCCAAAGAGGCGGCGGAGGAAGAAGGCGTCGGCCGAGGCCACCTCCGTCCCGGAAGCTACGCGCGAGAGCTCGGAGACCGAGTCGCAGCCAGAGGGAACGCGACCGGAAGCCGAGGCGGAAGCGGCCTCTGCGTCTGAGCAAGCCGAGCCACACGACGAGCAACCCTCCCCCGAGGTCCCCCCCCAGGCTGAGGAGAAGCGGGAGCCCGAGGCGGCCGAACCTGACGCTGCCGAGCCCGAGGCGGCCGCGGCCGAGTCACGGACGGAGGAGCCCGCGAGTCAAGCAGAGCCACGGGCTAGGCCGCGTCGCCGTCAGGCGCGAACGCCCGCGCCCACGCCCGCTCCGCGGCGCGGGCGGCGACGCCGGGAGCTACCGGACGTGGTCGTCCGCGCCCGGGCCAAGTATGTCCGGTCCTCCGCCCGTAAGGCTCGCCTGGTGTGCGATCACATCCGGGGAAGGAGCGTCGAAGATGCGCGAGCTATCCTCGCGCAGACCCCCCGCGCGGTCGCGCGCGACTGGAGCAAGCTGCTCGAGTCGGCAGTGGCCAACGCGGAGCACAACCACGAGCTCGTGGGCGAGGATCTCTATATCAAGGCGATCCACGCTGACGAGGGTCCGACAATCAAGCGCTATCGGCCGCGTGCCCTCGGGCGTGCGACACGCATCCGTAAGCGCACAAGCCATTTGACCATCTTGCTCACACCAAAGCGGCAGTAATCACCATGGGTCAGAAAGTTCATCCCGAGTCCCTTCGCGTGGGCTACATCCACGATTGGAAGTCCAACTGGTTCAACGAGCGCTCTTTCGCCGATTACCTCGACGAGGACCGGCGGATCCGCGACCACATCACGCGTCGGCTAACCCATGCGGGCCTGTCAGACATCACGATCCGCAAGAACGCCTCGGAGGTGGAAGTCAATATTCACACCGCCCGTCCGGGAATTGTGATCGGCAAGTCCGGCTCCGAAGTCGACCAGCTCCGCCGCAACCTGCACCGGATGACCGGCAAGGCGGTAAGGGTGAACATCCTCGAGATCAAGCGTCCAGAGCTCGACGCCCGCCTGGTTGCGCAGTCGATCGCCGAGCAGCTACAGAACCGGGTGGCCTTCCGTCGCGCGATGAAGCGGGCATTGACGAGCGCCATACGATCGGGCGCCAAGGGCGTCAAGGTGCAAGTCTCGGGCCGCCTCGGGGGCGCGGAGATGGCGCGCACCGAGGGCTATTCAGACGGTCGCGTGCCGCTGCACACGCTGCGCGCCGACATCGACTACGGCTTCCACGAAGCGCGCACGACGTTTGGCCGGATCGGCGTCAAGTGCTGGATCAACAAGGGCGAGATCATGCCGGAGGGCTACACCGGAGCCGACCTCACCGTGATGGACGAGCCCGTCCCCCAGGCCACCGAGCGCGGCGGTCGAGCTGGCCGCGACGGCCGTGGCCGCGCTGGCGCTTCCGCTGCCGGCCGAGGCCGGAGCGCGTCTGGCGCCGGAGGAGGCCGCGCTGGTGGCGGGCGCCGCCCCCAGAGCCAGGGCGGAGCCGGCTCCGGCAGGGGCCGCGGGCGCGGCGGGGCTGGTGCCGGCGCCCAGCGCGAGGTGACGGCGCCGACCGTCTCTCCGAGCGGGGAACCGGACAGCGCTCCGACTAACGGAGCCACGTGATGCTCTCCCCCAAGCGCGTGAAGCACCGCAAGCAGTTCCGAGGCCGGCGCACGGGATTGTCCCGCGGCCAGGTGAAGGTCCAGTTCGGCGAGTACGGCCTGAAGGCGCTCGATCCGGGCTGGATCACCAACCGCCAGATAGAGGCCGCCCGAATCGCGATGACACGCAAGATCAAGCGTGGCGGCAAGGTATGGATCAATGTCTATCCCGACAAGCCGTTTACAAAGAAGCCTGCCGAGACCCGCATGGGATCGGGCAAGGGCAACCCCGAGGGCTGGGTTGCGGTGGTCAAGCCGGGACGGGTCATGTTTGAATTGGCCGGAGTTCCCGAGCCCCTGGCGCGAGAGGCGATGCGGCTCGCCGGGCACAAGCTGCCGGTGCGCACGAAGTTCGTGATGCGGGAGGAGCTGTGAAGGCCGCAGACCTACGCGATCTGAGCGAAGCGCAGCTGCGCGATCACATCGCGACCGCGCGGCAAGACCTCTTCGGGCTGCGGTTTCAGCACGCCACGGGCGAGTTGGACAACACCTCCTCGCTGCGCCAGGCCCGCCGTGAGGTGGCCAGGGCGCTGACGGTGGCGCGCGAGAGGGGGATCCAGATTCATGGCTGAGAACGAGACGCCGGAGACGGAAGCCTCCTCGGACACCCCGCAGGAGCCCGAGGAGGCAGTCCAGGCGCAAGCGAGTGGGCCCGACCAGGGCCCCGCCTCCGACGAGTCGGCCACTCCTGCGGAGGCGCAAGAGCAGACCCCCGCTGCGGCGGCGCCGAAGCCCGCGGAGGTCCTTCCCCCCAAGGAGCGGAAACAGCGCGCGAGGGCGGCAAAGGGGGGAAGTCGCCGTGCGAGCAGCCCCGAGGAGCGGCTGGCGCAGCGCACGCGCAAGCGCGAACTGCGTCGGCAGGGTCGCGCGCGCCTGCGGGACAAGCGCCGTCGCGAGCGAACCGGCGAGGGGGGAAAGCCCGCGGCAGCAGCGCAGGGCGCGCCCCGCCAGCGCGGAGCGGGGAAGCAGAAGACCCGCCAGGGAGTAGTGGTCTCGGACCGCGCCGCCAAGACGATCACCGTCAGGATCGACACCGCCCACCGCCACAGCCGGTACGAGAAGATCGTGCGTACCTCGCGCACCGTGCACGCCCACGACGAAGGGGGCGAGGCGCACGTTGGGGATACGGTGGTCGTACGGGAATGCCGGCCGCTGTCGAGGACCAAGCGCTGGCGCTTGGAGCGAATCCTGGAGCGGGCCGGATGACGCGTGTCGCCGGCGTGTACCGTGCGCGGCGGCCCGGTCACTCGGGAGCTGCGTCAGGATGATCCAGAACGAGTCGCGTCTGCGCGTCGCCGACAACAGCGGGGCGCGCGAGATCCTCGTGATCCGGGTGCGCGGCGGCTCCCGCCGACGCTACGCCGGTGTCGGCGACGTCGTCACCGCCACCGTCAAGCAGGCAACTCCGCAGGGTTCGGTGCGCAAGGGAGACGTCGTTTCCGCGGTCGTGGTCCGCACCAAGAAATCCTATGGGCGCGACGATGGGACCTACATCGCCTTCGATGAAAACGCCGCTGTGCTGATCGACAACCAGAACAATCCGCGGGGAACCCGTATCTTCGGTCCAGTGGCACGCGAGCTCCGGGAACGCAACTTCATGAAGATCGTCTCGCTCGCGCCGGAAGTGCTCTGATGGCGGGGGTGCTCTGAGGTGTCCGCACGCATCAAGCGCGGCGACGAGGTGATCGTGATCTCCGGCAAGGACCGCGGCAAGCGTGGCACCGTGCTGCGCGTTGAGCCTCGCCACGAGCGGCTCTACGTCGAGGGGCTGAACATGATCAAGCGCCACCAGCGGCCACGGCAGGTGACCGGGGCGCAACGAGCCGAGCAGGTCGGAGGCGTGATCGAGAAGGAGGGTCCGATCCACATCTCTAACGTGATGCTGGCCGACCCACAGGATGGCCGGCCGACCCGCGTCCGCATCGAGCTCGAAGGCGGCCAGCGCTATCGCGTGGCGGGGCGCAGCGGCACACGGATCGACTGACAACCCAAGTCCAAACATGCAGGCACGACTCAAGCGCAGATATCTCGAAGAGATCCGCCCCCAACTGGTGGAACGGTTTGGCTACAGCTCGCCGATGCAAGCGCCACGGATCGAGAAGGTGACCGTTAACATGGGCGTGGGCGACGCCAAGCAGGATTCGGGGCTGCTCGATGCGGCCTCGGAACAGCTCGCCACGATCACAGGCCAGCGCCCGAGCGTCCGTCGTGCCCGCAAGTCGATCGCCCAATTCAAGGTCCGCGCGGGGATGCCCGTGGGGCTGGCGGTCACCCTGCGTGGCGAGCGCTCGTACGAGTTCCTGGACCGCCTGATGGCGGTGGCGATCCCCCGCATCCGAGACTTTCGCGGGCTCAGCCCGCGCTCGTTTGACGGCCGCGGCAACTACTCCCTCGGCGTCCGCGAGCAACTCATCTTCCCCGAGGTCGACTATGACCGCATCGACCAGGTACGCGGCCTCGACATCACCATCACGACCACGGCGTCGTCCGACGAGGAGTCATTTGCGCTGCTGCAAGCGCTGGGGATGCCCTTCGCCGGCGATCGCCGCGGCCAGGGCAGCCAATCCGAGTAGAGGAACCAATGGCCAAGACTTCCCAACGCGTCCGCCAAGAGCGCACACCCAAGTTCAAGACGCGGGGCTACTCTCGCTGCCGCCGCTGCGGCCGGGCCCGCGCCGTCTACCGCAAGTTCGGCGTATGTCGCATCTGCCTGCGCGAGCTCGCGCACGAAGGCTTCGTCCCGGGCATGACCAAGTCGAGCTGGTGAAGGCGAAGTAGACGGAGAGAGCAATGACGATGACCGACCCAGTCGCCGACTTCCTCACCCGCGTCCGCAATGCCCTGCACGCACAGCGCCAGGACGTCCGCATTCCGGCCTCCCGGCTCAAGCGCGAGCTCGCCCGCATCCTGACCGAGGAGGGCTACATCAACGGCTACGAGGAGATTGCGCCGAGCTCGGGCAACGCGGGCGGCGAAATCAGGCTTACGCTCAAGTACACGGGAGACCGCGTGCCCGTGATCTCCGGACTCGAGCGGGTCTCGCGGCCGGGACGGCGGACATACGTGAACCACGGGCATATTCCGCGGGTCCAGGGCGGCATGGGCACTGCGATCGTCTCGACTTCCCGAGGTGTCATGACCGGCCACGAGGCGCGGCGCCGAGGGGTGGGCGGCGAGGTCGTGGCACGGGTCTGGTAAACGGATATGTCTCGCATCGGCAAGCAACCGATTCCCATACCGGCCGAGGTAACGGTCTCGATCGAGCCGGAGCGCGTCACCGTGCGCGGTCCCAAGGGTGAGCTGTCCGAACGAGTGGCGCGCGATATCAAGGTCGAGCAGGTAGGCGAGGAGGTGCGCGTCAGCCGGCCCGACGACCGTAGCGACCACCGCGCCCTGCACGGTCTGACCCGCACGTTGGTGGCCAACATGGTCCAGGGCGTCACCGACGGCTTCGAGAAGCGGCTGGAGATCCAGGGAGTCGGGTTTCGGGCGCAACTGCGGGGCAGTGACCTCGAGCTCGCGCTCGGCTATTCCCGGCCGGTGCCGGTCAAGGCGCCCGATGGGATCGAGTTCCAGGTGCCGGCGCCGACGCGAATCGTGGTCCGCGGCGCCTCCAAGCAGCGCGTGGGCGAGGTTGCCGCCTACATACGCAAGCAGCGTAAGCCCGAGCCCTACAAGGGCAAGGGGATTCGCTACGAGGGCGAGCACGTCGCGCGCAAGGTAGGCAAGCGGGCATGACGAGGGGCCTGGCATGAGCGCGATGACCAGGGAAGACAGGCGCCTGAAGCGCCGTCGCCGGGTCCGCGCCAAGGTGCGCGGCACCGACGCGCGGCCGCGCATCTCCGTGTTCCGCTCCAACCGCGGGGTGTTCGCGCAGCTGATCGACGACGACGGCGGGCGCACCCTCGCCTCGGTCAGCTGGACCGAGCCCGAGCTGCGTTCGCTTGCCCCCATCGAACAGGCTCGCCGAGCCGGCGCGCTGCTGGCGGAGCGGGCCAAAGCCGCGCACGTGGAGCGCGTGGTTTTCGACCGTGGCGGATACCGCTACCACGGGCGCGTCAAGGCGCTCGCGGACGGCGCCCGCGAGGGCGGGCTGGAGTTCTAGGCGAGCGGCCACCGGTACTCTGACCACTGATGGCTTTCGATCGCACAGTTCCCGCCACGGGCCTCGAGCTCGCCGAGCGCGTCGTCGAGATCAACCGCGTGGCCAAGGTAGTCAAGGGCGGCCGCCGGTTCTCCTTTACCGCCCTCGTGGTCGTGGGAGACGAGCGCGATGTGGTCGGTGTCGGCTACGGCAAGGCCAACGAAGTGCCGGTCGCGATCCAGAAGGGCGTCGAACGGGCAAAGAAGAACCTGTATCGCGTCCCCAAGCACGGCTCCACCATCACGCATGAGGTCACAGGAACCTTCGGCTCGGGCCGCGTGCTGCTCAAGCCGGCCGCTCCGGGGACGGGGGTCATCGCCGGCGGTGGGGTGCGCGCGGTGCTCGAGTTGGCGGGGATCAACGACATACTGTCCAAGAGCCTCGGGTCGCAGAACCCGATCAACCTCGTCAAGGCGACGATGGCGGGCCTCGAGTCACTTCGCACCCCCAACGAGGTCGCGCGGTTGCGGGGGCTGTCGGTCAACCACGTGCTGGGGCTCGACGGAGCCTCCGAGTCGGCAGCTGTGGAAGCAGAGGCCGAGGCGGAACCGGCGCCGGCCGTGGAGGCCGATGCTGAACCGGCATCTGCCGCCCGCGCCCGCCGCTCAAGAAAGTCCTCCAGGTCAAGAGGGACGCGACCGTCGGCAGACGCGGCCCCAGCGGCGGCCGGTGAGCCCGCAGAAGCGAGCCCAGCACCCGAAGGGTCCGAGTCATGACCCCCCTCACGATCACGCAGCGTCGCTCGCGGAACGGGGCGAACAAGCGCCAGCGGGAGACGCTGCGTTCCCTTGGGCTGCGGCGGATCGGGCACCGTGTGGAGCATGAGGACACGCCCCAGATCCGGGGGATGATCCGGCGGGTAAGGCACCTTGTGGAGGTTTCAGAGGATGGCTGAGCGCCTGGGTCTCCACAACTTAAAGCCCGTTCCCGGCGCGCGCCGGCCGCGCAAGCGGGTCGGCCGCGGCGAGGGCTCCGGCACCGGCAAGACCGCGGGCCGCGGCCAGAAGGGGTGGGGCGCTCGTTCGGGCGCCAAGCGGCGCGCGCGATTCGAGGGTGGGCAGAATCCGATCCACATGCGGATGCGCAAGCTGCGCGGCCCGCACATGAAGAAGTCGATGCCGTTTGAGCCATTCCGTACGCATACCCAGGCCGTGAACCTGCGTGACCTGGAGGCCCGCTTCGAATCCGGGGAGGCGGTCACCCTCGAGCAGCTGCGCGCGCGCCGACTGGCGAACAGGAAGGGCGTGCCGGTCAAAGTGCTGGCCAAGGGCGACTTGACCAAGGCGCTTACAGTCCACGCCCACGCCTTCAGCGAAACCGCGCGCGCCCGGATCGAAGCCGCCGGCGGGACATGCGTGGTCGAGGAGGCCGTGGGCTCGTGATCACCACCATCATGAGCGCCTTCCGGGTCAGGGAGATCCGCAACAAGATCCTGTTCACGGCCGCTCTTCTAGGGCTCTACCGCCTGGGCGTCTACATCCCTGCTCCGGGCGTCAGCGCCCAAGCGGTTCAGCACATCCAGTCGAACTTCGGCGGCAACGGAATCCTGAGCCTGCTCAACCTCTTCTCCGGTGGAGGCCTCGGCCGGATCGCGATCTTCGCGCTCGGGATCATGCCCTACATCACCGCCTCGATCATCCTCCAGCTGCTGACCGTGGTGGTGCCCTCGCTGGAGAAGCTGCAGAAGGAGGGCGAGATCGGGCAGGCGCGGATCACCCAGTACACGCGCTATCTGACGGTCGGGCTGGCATTCGCGCAGTCAATCGGCTACGTCTTCCTGTTCCGCAGCTTCGAGCAGCAAGCGGGGGTGACGCTGATTCCCAACTTCAACGCCGCCAAGGTGTTCATGATCGTGATCACGCTGACGGCCGGGACGGTCCTGCTGATGTGGATGGGCGAGCTGATCACGCAGCGCGGGATCGGCAACGGCATCTCGCTGCTGATCTTCGCGAGCATCGTTGCCCGCATCCCGAGCGGTATCCACGCCTGGTGGAGCAACCCGAGTCAGGTCTTCCGAGTCGTGATGCCGTTCATCGCGGTGGGCGTGGTGGCCGCGATCGTCTTCGTCCAGGAGGGCCAGCGGCGCATCCCGATCCAGTACGCCAAACGCGTGGTCGGCAGGCGGATGAGCGGCGGTGGCCAGACGTACCTGCCTTTGCGCGTGAACATGGCCGGCGTGATTCCGGTCATCTTCGCGGTGAGCGTGATGGCGATCCCGCCGACCATCGGGCAGTTGCTCGGCCAGAACCGCGCCAACTTCGGCACGAACCTGGCCACGTTCTTCTCGCCTCAGGGCTGGCACTACCAGCTCGGGCAGGCGGTGCTGATCATCTTATTCACGTACTTCTACACCGCGGTCACCTTCAACCCCGTGGACCAGGCCGACAACCTCAAGAAGTACGGTGGCTTCATCCCGGGCGTACGGCCCGGACGACCCACTGCCGAGTTCCTGGACCGCATCCTGGCCCGCCTCACCTTCCCCGGTGCCCTCTTCCTGGCCGCGATCGCGGCCTTGCCCACGATCCTGATCAACCAGACGAGCGCAAACTTCTTCTTCGGCGGCACCTCGATCCTGATCGTCATCGGGGTCGCGCTCGACACGATGAAGCAGCTCGAGGCGCAGCTGATGATGCGCAATTACGAGGGTTTCCTGAGGTAAGGCAGGCAAAATCCTGGGGTGCTTCCCTGGGGCGAAGGGCCGCCGTTGCGAGGATGCTTGTGTTTGCGACAGGGTCTCGCTGCCTTGGACACGCACCTCCAAACCGCGCAAGGAAGTGCCGACGATACGCCACCAGACACTCCGTATTGAGCTGCGGATCGAGCCCGGCTCCGAGCCTATCTGCGGCTGGGTGGCTGCGGAAGGTAGCGAGCGAATGGAATTCGCCGGTTGGGTGGAGCTCACCGCGGCGATCGAGAGCGCCCGGCAGCAGCTCTCAGACGCCGCCCCGCGCTGTGCTGAGGGATCCTGAGCCCGGCAGACAACCGGGGGTACGTGGCTGAAGCGGCCGGCTCGGCATGTTCTCCGGACGGTCTGGCCTTAATCACTAAGCTGCCGCCGACATGCCAGAGCTCAGCCTGATTCTGTTCGGCCCTCCGGGGGCCGGGAAGGGCACACAGGCGGACCGGTTGAGGATCGATTTCCGGCTGCCGTTCATCTCCACCGGAGACATGCTCAGAAACAACGTCAAGGACAACACTGAGCTCGGCCTGGAGGCGAGGAAGTTCATGGACGCCGGTGACCTGGTGCCCGATGAGCTGATCCTGGCGATGGTCGGGGAGCGACTGAAGGAACCTGACTCGGAGGATGGATTCATCCTCGATGGCTTTCCTAGAACCTACGAGCAGGCCCTCGCGCTGGACCAGCTGCTCTCGGAGCGCGGCCGTCGCATCACGGCCGCGATCCTGGTCGACGTTCCCGACGAGGCGGTGGTGCGACGGCTCTCCGGCCGAAGGGTGTGCGTCAAAGCCGGCCATAACTACCACGTTGACTTCGACCCACCCAAGCACGACGCCGTCTGCGACCAGGACGGGTCGCGGCTGATCCAGCGGGACGACGACAAGCCCGACGTGGTCCGCAACCGCCTGATGGTGTACCACAGCCAGACCGAACCGCTGATCTCCTACTATGACGAGCAGGGAGTGATGAGGCGAATCGATGGCACTCGCAGCCCGGATGAAGTCCACGATCACATCCGCGCCGTAATCGCGACGCTCCGCCTCGAGGACGACGTTTGATTCTGAAGAAGAGCCCCGCCGAGATCGACCGCATCGCGGCTGCGGGAGTGATTCTGGTCAGAACCATGAACCTGCTTGCGGCCAAGGTCAGGCCGGGGGTCACTACCGGCCAGCTTGACGCCGCGGCTGAGAAGTTCATCCGCTCCCAGGGAGCGGAGCCGGCCTTCAAGGGCTACCGCGGCTTCCCCGGCTCGATCTGCGCGTCGCCGAACTCGATGATCGTGCACGGCATCCCCGGTCGCTACAAGCTGGCCCGGGGAGACCTCCTGTCAATCGACATCGGCGTGATCCGCAACGGCTGGGTCGCCGACGCCGCACGGACCTTCGCCGTAGGACCGGTCACTCCAATCGCCAGCAAGCTGCTCCGCACGACGGAGGAAGCGCTTTTCCTGGCCGTCGAGCAGTGCCTTCCCGGCAGGAGGCTCGGCGACGTCTCCCACGTGATCCAGCGCCACGTGGAGGAAGCTGGATTCTCGATCGTGAGGACGCTGGTCGGCCACGGCATCGGCCGGAGCATGCACGAAGATCCTCAGATCCCCAATTTCGGCGCGCCCAGCACGGGCATCCTGCTGGAGGAGGGAATGGTCTTTGCGATCGAGCCGATGGTCACCGCGGGGAGGCACGGCGTGCGCGTGGGCGAGGACCAGTGGGCGATCTACTCCGAAGATGGCTCGCTCGCTGCCCATTTCGAGTTCACGGTCGGGATCACCGCGGCGGGGCCGAGGATCCTGACCCCGTGGCACGAGGCCTCGGGTGGCCGCGCGGCCGCCTGAGCCGGTCCAAAGCAGCATGGCCCTAGCCCCTTGAGGCCGGGCCCGGGTCTTCGTACCCCTGCTAACATTGCCTGTCCGCGTGGCAGCGCATCGTTTTGTGCTGCGCGCACCTCGAAGCGAGTAGCGGCGTCTTGCGCGGTCGCCAGAGCTTGCTCCGGGAACCATTGGAACCTCCTACGAGAGCGAAGCGAGAGTGAAGGTAAGACCCTCGGTCAAACCGATGTGTGAGAAGTGCAAGGTCATCCGTCGAGGTGGGCGGGTCCTAGTGATCTGCTCGAATCCGCGCCACAAGCAGCGTCAGGGGTAGCCATGGCCCGTATTTCAGGAGTCAACATTCCACTTAACAAGCGCGCCGAGATCGGCCTGACATACATCTACGGAATCGGTCGCCCCACCGCGAACAAGTTGCTCGAAGAGGCCCATATCAGCGGCGATACCTACGTGCGTGACCTCACCGAGGATGAGGTCGTCAAGCTGCGTGAGCTGATCGATGGTGACGTGACCGTGGAGGGCGATCTGCGCCGCGAGCGCCAGCAGAACGTCAAGCGCCTGCAGGAGATTGGCTCCTATCGCGGGCTGCGCCACCGCCGAGGCCTGCCGGTGAACGGCCAGAACACGAAGACCAACGCACGCACGCGCAAGGGTCCGAAGCGGATGCAGGTTGCGGGGAAGAAGAAGGCAACCAAGAAATGACCGCCATAGCGAAATCTGCTGTGAACGCGTTGCGCGCCAGCCTTCCCGGAGGTGTGGATGCCCGCTCCTAAGCGCCAGCGCGGCCGGCGCCGGGTACGCAAGAACA
>JAFAPR010000367.1 GCA_019247075.1 Solirubrobacterales bacterium | reverse complement strand
GATGGCTTCGTCGCGGGGATCTGGCATCTGGAACGCGCGACGCTCCACGTGCGGCCGAGCCGCCGGCTCCGGCAAGCCGACCTTCAGGCGGTGGGGGCCGAGGCCGAGCGGTTGGTGGCGTTCGCCGCGCCCGACCAACCCAAGCATCGGGTCCGCGTGCACGAACCTACATAACTTGCGCCGGATTGCTCTTCAAGTGCGCTTTGTGGCGCGCGCCAGACGGCCAGCGCGGCGCGCCCGCCAGCGGGCTGGGATGGTCGCGGTGAGGCGTCGCCATGGTGAGACACGGCGTTGCCAGCGGTGCGGGTCGAGCTCGGCGCCGCACAGCGCGCAGCCGGCGGCGAAGGGGCTGACGCGCTCGCCACACTGAGGGCAATAGCCTGGGTGCATACAGACGATGCTGTCGCTGCGCAGTCTGCGGGAGCTAAGCGGAACCTGAGAGGTTGGAAAGAACGCGAGGGTGCAGCGGTTCACATGATCCTCACAGCGTCAGAGCGCAGCGCCTCGAACATGCGCTCGATGAACTTTGCGGAGCTTCATTTCCACCTGCTCCCGGGCGTCGACGATGGCCCACCGTCGATCGATGCAACCGTCGAGCTTGCCCGCGCGGCGGCAGGGGAGGGGACGCGCACCATCGTGGCCACGCCCCACGTCAACTCGTACTACTCGATAGATGTCAAGAGCCTTCCCGAGCGCACGCGCGAGGTCGCTGCGCGGCTGCGCCGGGAGCGGGTCCCGGTCAACGTACTGTCCGGCGGCGAGCTCGCCCCCGAGAGGGCCGGGGATCTGTCGCAGGCCGAGCTCGAATGGATCGCGTTGGGCCCGCCGGGGCGTCGCTGGGTGCTGCTCGAGGCCCCGTTTACGGGGCTCGACGACGGGTTCGCGGTGGCTGCTGGAGGACTTCGGGCACGGGGGTTCGCCGTCGTCGTGGCGCACCCCGAGCGCTCGCTCGGAGCTGCGGAGCTCGGCTGGCAGGTGCTCGAGCGGGAACTTCGGGCGGGCAGCGCGCTCCAGCTGACGGCCTGGTCGCTGGCTGGGCTCAACGGGGAGCCGGCCCGGAAAGCCGCCCTGCATCTGCTCCACGCCAACCGCTTGGTCGCGGTCGCGTCCGACGCCCACGGCGCTGCGCGCATGCCGGCGCTGCGGCTCGCGCTCGACGCGCTCACTGGTCTCGGAGAGCGCGACGCCCGGCGGTACGTGGCTTCAGTACCCCACGCGCTGCTCGAGCGGGGGCTGGCGGCTCGGGCGCCGGCGCTCGCCGCCTGAGCCGACGGTCGGCGCTGATCGACTGCACCCGCCAATCTGTTGTCATGGCCAGGTCTCGTCAGTCGAAGGCGTCGCTTGCGACGATCGGGCGGGAGTGGACCCGCATCGGGCTGACGGGCTTCGGCGGACCTCCTGCCCACATCTCCCTCCTGCGCCAGCTCGTGGTGGAGCGCCGCCGGTGGCTCGACCCACGGGCGTTTCAGGACGCGCTCGCGGCCTGCAATCTGCTGCCGGGCCCTGCCTCGACCCAGCTGGCGATCTTCTGCGCCTACCGTGTGGGCGGGGTTCCCGGCGCGCTGATCGGCGGTCTGGCGTTCATCGCGCCGGCAGTGGTGATGATCATCGCGCTGTCGGTCCTGTTCCTTGCGCAGGCGCCGCCTCTTTGGGTGCGGGGCGCGGGGGCCGGTGCCGGCGCCGCGGTCGCGGCCGTGGCGGTGCGCGCCGGTGTCGATCTGCTGCGCCCCGGTTACCGGCGCGTGCGCGACCACCGGGAACGCGCGCTCCGCTGGCTGCTCTATCTCCTCGCGGGCGCTGCGGGGGCGGCGCTGGTGGGCAGATACCTCGTCGTGATCCTTGCCGCCTGTGGCCTGCTGGAGCTGGCGATCGAGCGGCGGCGCGGCGCGCGGCCTGCTGAGGGTCCCAACCGACTCGCGGTGCTCCCGCTCGCCGCCGCACAGGGCGGAATTCCGGCGCTCGCGTGGACAGCTTTCAAGGTCGGTGCGCTCGCATTCGGGGGCGGCTTCGTGATCGTCCCCCTGATGCAGGGCGACGCGGTCCATACCTACCACTGGATGACCAACGGCCAGTTCCTGAATGCCGTCGCCCTGGGCCAGGTAACGCCAGGGCCCGTCGTAGCCACCGTGGCCGCGGTCGGTTACGCCGCGCACGGCGTCGCCGGCGCCGTTCTCGCCGCTGTCGTCGCATTCGCGCCGTCGTTCTTGTTCGTGCTCGCCGGCGGCCGCCGCTTCGAGCACCTGCGCCAAAACGCCGCGGCGCTCGCCTTCCTGGGCGGCGCCGGGCCGGCCGCGATCGGCGCGATCCTCGGGGCGGCCGTCACCTTGACTCGGGCCCTCAGCGAAGCCTGGCAGGCTGGGATCCTCGGTCTGGCCGCCATCGCCCTGCTGCTTCTCCGGCGAGGCACTGTCGAAACGCTCCTCGCCGCCGGCGCCATCGGCGTGGTGGTGGCGCTCGCCGGAGCGCCCACGCCCTGACCCACCGCTCGCGCGGGGCGTAGGCTTAGCCCCGTGGTCGTGGCGATTGCCGGAGCCCATGGGAAGATTGCAATGCAACTCATCGCCCTGCTACAGGCCCACGGCGAGCAGGCGATCGGCCTGATCCGGAACCCTGAGCACGCGGACGATGTCGGTCGGGAGGGCGCTACCCCCGTGGTCTGCGATCTTGAGCGCGCCGCGGTTGACGAGCTCGCCGACGCGATCGCGGGCGCCGACGCAGCGGTCTTTGCGGCCGGGGCGGGGCCCGGCAGCGGTGCGGCGCGGAAGCTCACCATGGACCGCGACGGCGCGATCAAGCTGCTCGACGCTGCAAGGGCCAGCCGGGTTCGGCGGTACCTGATCGTCAGCTCGGTCGGCGCCGAGAACCCGCCGGGCGACGATGACGTATTCAGCGTGTACCTGCGCGCCAAGGCGGAGGCGGACCGAGCGGTCATGGCCAGTGACCGGGACTGGACGATCGTCAGGCCCGGACGCCTCACCGACGAGCCTGGAGCCGGTCGCGTGCGCATCGACACGGCGCCCTTCAGCGGCCGCGTCCCGCGCGAAGACGTTGCCGCCGTGCTCGCACGTTTGCTCCAAGACCCGCGCGCGCCTCACCGTCTCCTCTACGTCAACGGGGGCTCGCAGCCGATCGAGCGAGCGCTCGAGGAGATCCTCGCAGAGCCGGCCAGCCGCTAGGCGCCAGGCAGCGAGCCGGGTGGCCGCTACGGCGCGAGCCGCCCGAGCTGCCAGCGACCATCGCGGCCGCGCGTGTAGCGAAGCCGGTCGTGAAGGCGGTCCTCGCGGTGCTGCCAGAACTCGAATGTTTGTGGCAGGAGGCGATAGCCGCCCCAGCTGTCGGGGAGCGGGAGCTCGGCGCACTCGTAGCGAGCGGCGAGCTCGCCCACCCGTGCCTCGAGCTGCCCGCGGCCCTCGATCACCGCACTTTGCGGCGAGGCGAGCGCGCTCAGTTGGCTGGCGCGCGGCCGGCTGCGCACATAATCGGCTGATTCGGCCGCGCTGGTGCGTTCCACGCGGCCCTCGACCCGGACCTGGCGTCCGAGCGGATCCCAGTAGAACACCAGTGCGGCGTGGGGGTTTGAAGCTAGCTCGGAGCCCTTGCGGCTGGTGTAGTTGGAGTAGAAGACAAACCCGTCGGCATTGGCCTGCTTCACGAGCACGATTCGCACCGAAGGGAGGCCGTCGGCAGTGGCGGTCGCGAGCGCGGCAGCCTCGGGCGCGCGAACGCCGGCGGCGGCCGCCTGCGCGAACCAGCCGGCGAATTGGCGCAGCGGATCGCGGTCGACGTCCACCTCCCGCAACGGCTGCGCGAACTCGGCCACGAAGGGATTATCGGGATATAGCCTTAGACCATGGAGATCGTGCGACGCGAGCGACGCGAGCCTTTTGTCACCGCAGACGGCTCCTCGATCCGCGAACTGGCCGGCATCCCGTCGGGCAACGCGAGCAATCAGAGCTTGGCCGAGGCGGTAGTTCCCCCCGGGGGCCAGACGGTCGCGCACCTTCACCGTCGTACGGAGGAGATATATCTGTTCACGCGCGGCAGCGGGCGGATGCGCCTGGGCGACGAGGAACGCCCCGTCCGGGCCGGCGATTGCGTCGTGATCCCGCCCGGCGTGGCGCACAAGCTGTGGGCCGGGGAGCGCCAGCCGCTCGTGCTGCTCTGCTGCTGCGCGCCGGCTTACTCGCACGAGGACACGGTGCTGCTCGAGGGGTCAGCCGCGTAGTACCACGACAGATAGAGCCGCTTTGCGCTTTCATGGACCACATCCGGCGACGCATGAAGGAGCCCCGAGGTTGCGGATGCGAGTAAGGACCCGCGTCGCTGCGCTGATGCTCGCGCTCGGGTTGGCCGGGTGCGGGTCAGGCGGCGCCATGCACGCGACGCTTGCGAGCGCTGGACGCCACGAGCAATCGCGAGCCGCGGCCCCGTACGGACGACCGCAGGCGGTTCACGCACGGCCGCAGCTGGTGCAACCGACGGCGGGAGTGCTGGCACCGACCCCGGGCGGGCAGGCACCGATCGCGGGCGTGCAGGCACAGAGCTTTAGCCCGAGTGATCCCGTGGGGGATCCGAACGCCCACGCGCCGCCGCTCTCGCAGATCAGGCGGGAGCTGCGGATGGAGCTTGTCGCTGTGCGCAAGACCACCGCGACCTACATCGACCCGCTCCGTTACGTCTCGGTCTGGGAGCGGACCGATCAGGGCGTCGACGCCACAATGCCTGTTGGCGCGCCGATTCTGGCGCCTTGCAAGGTGAAGATTCTTGGCATCGAGCCCAACTGGTACGCAGGTCAGCCTCTGATCTATTTCGAGCTCCTGGTGGGACCCGATGCGGGGAGGATCCAGTACGTGGCCGAGGAGATCACCGCCCTCGCGCGGCCAGGCACGATCCTTGCGCAGGGCCAGGCGATAGCTCGCTTCGCCGCCTCGGGAACCGGCATCGAGTACGGCTGGTCGACCCCGAACGGAGTCACGCTCGCGGTCGCGACCGGCGGCTACGAGGAAGGACAGATGACGCCGGCCGGTAAGTCGATGCGGGCCTGGCTGAACGCGCTGGGGGCGGGCGCGGGCCCCAACCACTACTGAGCGATCGGTCCGCAACGGTGTCGAGTGCCGCGGTTGCCAGCAGCGCTGCCGAGTCCTAACGTACGGGCTCTCGCGAGGGATCCGTGGCCCGGGTAGTAGGAGGAATGGGCTCGCCATCAAATCAACAGGTCTCGGCCATCGCACCGGCGTCGACGCGCTCGCCAGTTCAGGCCCAGGAGCGCGACCGGGCCTTGTCGCGGTGGCGGCGCCGGTGGAACGGGCTGTCGTTGCTGTGGCGCGTCTTCGCGGTCAACGCGGCCGTGTTCGTGATCGCGACCGCAATTCTGGCCTGGACACCGGTGACCGTGCACCGGATCGCCACCCCCAGGGAGCTGGTGATTCTGTCGATTGGCCTGGTCCTCATGCTGGCGTTCGACCTGATCCTGCTGCGTCGGGCCTTCGGGCCTCTCCGGCGGCTCGCCATGACCATGGGTGCAGTCGATCCCGCGCAACCGGGTCGTCGCGCCGAGTCCTTGGAGGGAGCCGGCGCTGAGGTGCTGGCGCTTGCCAGCGCGCTGAACGCAATGCTCGATCGGCTGGAGGGCGAGCGGCGGGAGAGCGGGAGGCGGGTCCTGGCGGCGCAGGAGCGCGAGCGGACCCGGATCGCGCGCGAGCTGCACGATGAGGTTGGACAGACGCTGACGGCGATCGCGCTGCGAGCGCAGCGCGCCGCGAGGCGTGCGGAATCGACCGACGAGGCCTTGGCCGATATCGCGGACACGGCCCTGCGGAGCCTTGAGGACGTGCGTCGCATCGGGCGCGAGCTGCGGCCTGAGGCGCTGGACGATCTCGGCCTGGTGAACGCGCTGATCGCGCTGTGCGCGCGCGTAGACCGGCAACGCGGCCTGCGGGTGTCTCGCGATCTCGACTGGCACCTCCCGGAGCTGTCGCCCGAGGTGGAGTTGGTGATCTACAGGGCTGCCCAGGAGGCGCTGACCAACGTACTGCGGCACGCCAACGCGACGAAGGTGCTCGTCACGCTCAAGTCCAGGGATCGACAGGTCGTGCTGTCGGTCAGCGACGACGGCAGCGGGATGCGCAACGGTGCCGGGGAGGGTGGCTTGCGTGGGATGCAAGAGCGCGCAATGGTGATCGGCGCTGAGCTCGAGATCCGTCCAGGCGCGCGGCGCGGGACGGAGATCGTTCTGCGGGTCCCGATCTCGGGAGAATCGTGGGCACCCCGCTGAAGACCCGCGTCCTGCTCGCAGACGACCACGCCGTCGTGCGCAGCGGCCTGCGTGCCGTTCTGGACGGCGAGCCGGATCTCGAAGTCGTCGCGGAGGCCGGGGACGGCGCGGCGGCGCTCGAG
>JAFAPR010000365.1 GCA_019247075.1 Solirubrobacterales bacterium | reverse complement strand
CCGACCCCGAGCTCGTCGCGCTCGACCTGGCGGCGCAGGGCGAGCACGGCCCCGGCACGCTCCTGATCGCGATCTCGAGCTCGCGCGAGCTGCTCGAGCGCCTTCGCGCGCGACTTGACGCGGTGCCCGAGACGGGCGCCGTGGCGCGGCTCGTCGAGGTCCCGGATCCCGAGGTGGCGCTGGCGCTTGCCGAGGCGCTTGCGCCCGAGCATCTCGAGCTGATCGGCGCTGACGCGGAGGCGCTGGCGGGCCGCGTGACCCGCGTCGGTTGCCTTTTTGTGGGCGCGGCCGCGGCAACGGCCTTCGGCGATTACATCGCCGGCTCGAATCACGTCCTCCCGACCGGAGGTTCGGCGCGGTTCGCCTCCGCGCTCTCACCCGCCAGCTTCCTGCGGCGGTTCTTCGAGGTGAGGGTGGGTGTCCCGGAGCCGCTGGCGCGTGCGGCCGCCCCCCTGGCGCGGGCCGAGGGCTTTGAGCTGCATGCGCGCTCCATGGAGGCACGGGGGGACATCCGTGACAATGGCTGACCCCGTGAACCGCGCCGCGACCATCGATCGAACCACCGGCGAGACCGACGTCCATGTCGAGCTCGCGCTCGACGGCGGCGGCGAAGGATCCCGCGAGACGGGCGTCGGCTTCCTGGACCACATGCTCGACCTCCTGGCGCACCACGCCCGACTCAATCTCACCGTGCGCGCGACAGGGGACCTCGATACCGGCGCCCACCACACGGTCGAGGACGTGGGCATCTGCCTCGGACAGGCGCTGGACCGCGCGCTGGCCGACCGGCGCGCAATAGCGCGCTACGGTCAGGCGACCGTGCCCATGGACGAGGCGCGCGCCGCCTGCGCGATCGACATATCGGGGCGCGGCCTGTGCGTGTTCGAGGGAAAGCTCCCTCCCGGGGGGATCGGCAATTTCGACTACGACCTCGCGGAGGAGTTCTTCCGCGCCCTGGCGACCAACGCCAAGCTGACCCTGCACCTGACCGTCCAACGCGGAGCTAACGCCCACCACATGATCGAGGCGTCGTTCAAGGCGGCCGCGCGGGCGCTTCGCGCTGCCACGGCACTCGACCCGGCGCTGGCGGGAGTGCCAAGCACGAAAGGCAGCCTGGCATGACGCCGCGCAGCGGGCCAACCGTCGCGATCGTCGACTACGGGATGGGCAATCGACGCTCGGTCTTCAAGGCGCTGGAGCGCGCGGGCGCGACCCCCAAGCTCACGGCCCACGCGCGTCAACTGCGCGCCGCGCACGGCCTGGTGGTGCCGGGCGTGGGGGCGTTTCCGGAGGCGATGCGCAGGCTCGGGGCCCTCGGGCTCGTGGGCCTGCTGCGCGAGCGGGCCGGAGAGGATATTCCAGTACTTGGGATCTGCCTGGGCATGCAGCTGTTGTTCGAGCGCTCGCAGGAGCTCGGTACCACTGGGGGGTTGGGATTGCTCCCCGGAGAGGTGACCTGGCTGAACCCCGGCGGCCTGCGCGTTCCGCACATCGGCTGGAACGAGGTCAAGTTCGTGGCGCCCTCTCCACTGACCGAGGGCCTGCCACAGAGAGGGTGTGCCTTCTACCACGCCCATTCGCTGGCCGCCCGTCCCGCGAATGTGAAGGACGTGCTCGGGATCACCGAATACGGCGAGCAGTTGGCGACGATCGTGGGGCGCGGGCGGGTGTTCGGGGTCCAGTTTCATCCGGAGAAATCCTCCGCGAACGGGTTGGCGCTGCTCGAGCGGTTCGTAGCGGTGTGCGCCGAGACGGCCCCGGAAAGCGAGGCCTTATGGGGCGAGATGGCGCGGCCGTGATCCTGTGGCCGGCGATCGACATTCTGGACGGCCAGGCGGTGCGCCTGACTCGCGGCCAGTTCGGCACGGAGACGGCGTATGACCCCGACCCAGCCCACGCGGCACGACGGTGGGAGGCTGCTGGGGCGCGCGCCCTGCATGTCGTGGACCTCGACGGCGCGAGGAAAGGGGAGCCGGCCAACCTCTCCCACCTCGAGCGGATCGCTGCCGCCGCCGAGGCTCAGGTCCAGTTCGGCGGTGGCCTGCGCACGGTCAACTCGGTTCGCGCCGCGATCTCCGCCGGCGCCGACCGCGTCGTGCTGGCTACCGCCGCCTACCGCGACTTCGACCTGCTCGACCGCCTGCTCGCCGAGCATGCCGAGCGGATCGTCGTCTCGCTTGACGTGCGCCACGGCCGGTTGGCTGGAGCCGGCTGGACCGAGGACATCGGGATCGCGCCCGAGGCGGCGGCGCAGCGCCTCGGCAAGCACGGCGTGCGCAGCTTCGTCTACTCCTCGATCGACAGAGATGGGATTCTGGGCGGCCCGGATCTGGAAAGCCTGGGCCGGATCGGCGACGCGCTACAAGGAACCTTCCTCTATTCAGGCGGCGTCGCCTCGCTCGCCGATCTCGAGGACCTGTGCAACCTGCGACGGGCCAACCTGGCCGGCGTGATCGTCGGCAAAGCCCTGTACGAGGGGCGCTTCACGGTCGCGGAGGGACAGTCGCTGCTCGACGGATGCACTACAAGCGCGTGATCCCCTGCCTGGACGTCGACCGCGGCCGCGTCGTGAAGGGCGTCGGCTTCCTGGACTTACGCGACGCCGGCGACCCCGTCGAGCTCGCGTACCGCTACGACGCGGCGGGCGCGGACGAGCTTGTGTTTCTGGACATCACGGCTACTACCGATAAGCGCGAGACGGTAGTGGAATTGGCGCGAAGGACCGCAGACGAGGTGTTCATCCCGTTCACGATCGGCGGCGGGGTCCGTTCGGCGGCCGACGCGCAGGCGGTTCTCGACGCGGGCGCCGACAAGGTCTCCATCAACTCCGCGGCGCTCGAGCGGCCTCAGCTGGTGGACGAGCTGGCCGCGACGTTCGGCTCCCAGTGCGTGGTGCTGGCAATCGACGCCAAGCGTCACGCCAGGGGCGGCTGGGAGGCCTATGCGGCCGGGGGTCGCACGCCCACGGGCAGGGATGCCGTCGCGTGGGCACGAGAGGTCGCGCGCAGAGGCGCGGGCGAGATCCTGCTCACGAGCATGGATCGCGACGGCTCAGGCTCGGGCTACGACCTGGAGCTGACCGCGGCCGTCGCGACCAGGGTGGCCCTCCCGGTCATCGCTTCCGGCGGCGCGGGCCGCCCGGACGACCTGGTTGCGGCCCTACGAGCGGGCGCCGATGCGGTCCTCTGCGCATCCATATTTCACTACGGCCGCCACACGGTGGCCGAGGTCAAGGAGCATCTGGCACGGGCCCGGATCCCCGTCCGGGCCTCTGGTTAGCTACGCCGCCTCTTCGACGTAGCCGGCAGCCGCGCAGGCATCGCAATACGCGGCAGGCGGCACGCGGGGCTCGTAGCACCCCGGACGACAGCAGGTCGAGGACCGCTTGGGGCGGCCGCGGCCGATGCGCGCGGCGGCGGCGTCTTTGAGCTCCTCGCGCATGCGATCGAGCTCCGCCGCGTGCTCCGCGCAGAAGCGCCGGCCGGGTGCGGCCGGACTTTGACAGTGACTTCCACTACGACAACGCATACATAAAGAAGAATACCAGGAGTACCGAACGCACGTTCCTGTGCGTCCATTAAGGGTTCGTCAACGACGTGTGTTCGCCTTCTTTTCGGTATTACCCGCCCAGCCCGCTCCAAACACCAGATCGCGAGCAAGCCTGAAGCCCGGCTTTCAAGACAGGAGGCGCTAGCGCCTGGGCAGCAGCTCGTAGAGCTTCGAGTAGCCGACCAGGTAGACCGCGTGCCCATTGGCGATCCCTGGGTTGAAGGCGCCGTCGCGGAACGAGAACACCTGCCTGCCGGTGCGCGCGTTCAGGCCGGCGGTGGTCTTCGAGCCGAGATCGTCGTAGTAGACGACGTTGCCGATGATCTGAGGCGACCCGGAGATCTTGCCGCCGGCGTCGTGGACCCAGCGGATGGCCCCGGAACGCGCATTGAAGGCGTACAGATGGCCGTCGTAGGAGCCGATGTACACGGTCGGGCCGAGCCCGGGCGCGTTCTCGACCGCGGGCGAGGAGTACACGTACGCGCCGGTGGTGGTGGCCCAGCCCAGCCGGCCGGTGCGGGCCGAGAACGAATACACGCGGCCGTCGGTATTGCCCATGTAGACGCGGCCGTAGGCCACGGCCGGCGTCGAGTAGAAATTCCCGGAGCCGAACCCGAACTCGGCCCCATTGGTGTTGGCGATCCAGATGGGTCGGCCGTTGCGCGCGTTGAGAGCATAGGCGCGTCCGGCGTAGTCGCCGAAGTAGAGCGTCCCGCCGTGCACGGAGGGTCCGCCCTTGACGGCGGCCGACGCGTGATACGTCCAGAACAGCTTTCCCCGCCGGGTTCCGAGCGCGTAGACGGTCCCGGCCTGGTCGCCGAAATACACCTTGTTCTGCCAGACGATCGGCGAGGATTCGGTGCCCGGTGGCACGACCCTCGACCATCGGATCCGGCCCGTGCGCATCGACAGCGCCGCCAGCCGGCCGTTGCCGGGGACGCGTCCGCCGACAGACAGCAGCGGGACGAACAGCAGCCCGTGGCGGGTGTCGAGTGCCGGCGAGGCGGCTGCCAGCGTGCCGACCCTGTGCTGCCAGATCAGGTGGCCGTTGCGGGCGTTGATCGCCTTGGCCGAGCCGTCGTTGTCCACCAGGTAGAGCCGCGAGCGGAACATCACCGGCGGAAACTCGAGTAGCGCGAAATCCTCGTAGCTCCAGCCCTCGCGGAACGGCGGATCAAGCTTCGCCCCCGGGAAATAGCGGGTGCGCTCGGCGTTGAACCCGTACCACGGCCACTGGAAGTTCGAGACGTCGCGGCGCGCAGGGCGCGGAGGAGGGGGCTTCACGACCGGGGTCGAGAACTGGACGTCGGGGTGGGAGACGTTGCCGGGCGCATGGAGCAGCACGTATGCCACCGCCGCCCCGGCCGCTACCACCAGGACGGCGCCGGCTACGAGCCCACGCCGCAGCGT
>JAFAPR010000225.1 GCA_019247075.1 Solirubrobacterales bacterium | reverse complement strand
GACCACGCCGGGGTCGGCGACGGCAGCCGCAAAGCGATGTTCGTAGGCGAGCGCGCGCGGGATCCAGTAGCCGGCCTGGCTGATCCCGATCACCGCTACCCGCTCGGGGTCAACGTCATCGCGCGCGAGCATCTCATTGGCCACGGGGGTAAGGACCGCCTCCCAATCGGGTCGGAACGGGATGCTCTGCTCGAACAGCGCGGCCTGCTGGCCGGGTCCGTCGAACGTCATCCAGTGATAGCCCCGCTCGCCGGCCGCCGCCCCGCCATACATCCACATCTGCGAGGTGGTGCCGTCGCTGCCGTTGTTGACCATCACCAGCGGCCGCCGCTCGCCGGGCTCCGCGTCCGGGGCGCGGAAGAAGTACCCGGGCAGCGTGGTGTCCTCGTAGGGGATCGTGAGCCGTTCGCCGGGAACCGCGAATCGGTCCACGGCGCGATCCCAGCAGCTCCGCTGGCGGCGCCAGATCTGCAATTGCCGGTCGGGCTCGCTGCTGTAGGCGATGCGGTACAGCGCCGTCCCGTAGTACGTGGCGGCCCGCAGGTAGTGCGCCAGCGCGCTGACCCGGTGTCCCGCCTCGACTGCCTTGTAGGCATCGGTCCAGGCCGCCCCGGCGGTCGCGGTCCATTCCTCGACCCATGAGTCGGGGTCACCGTCCTCGATCCGAGCGGCCGTCGCCAGCACCTCGCCGACGTCGGCCGCTCGCCTGTATGCGGCGCCGAGAGCGTTCTCGAGCGCGAACTGGAAATCGTCGTCTGAGAAGACCCGCATGCTCACGCCTCCTGGGCATCGCGGGCGCTGATCGCGCTGGTGCGCTTCGCCGCCCAAACGATCAGGACCACCGGTATCGCCCAGTTGAAGATCAGGTTTGCCTGAGGGGTGTCGAGCGACCCCGCGATCAGGTGGGCGGGAACCATCACCGTGAACACCAGCGCCCACATCAGCGTGAGCTGGCGGTTGATCTGCGTAAAGCGCGGCGAGGACCAGAACTGACGAGGGACCGACTCGCGTGCGTACTGCGCGGTGAACGGCTCGACCACCAGCGAGCCAAACGCGACCAAAGCCAGCAGCGCCGCGGCGATCGCACGGGCATACCGCCCCACCCACTCGCCGGTTGAAGGATCAGCCGCGAACGCCACCATCGTGAATCCGGCAAAAGCCAGAATCGCCCCGATCTCGAGCACCTTCGGGCGCCTGGCAGATAGCGACGGCAGCGCGATCATGACCGCGCCGATCAGCGCCGCCACCGCCGCGGCCTTAAGCGTGCTGTGCTTGGCGATCAGCCCGAACATCACCCACGGAACGAACGCCAGATAGATCCTGATCTCGGGACCCCGGTCAGCGCGGCCGTGATCCGCGCTGCGGTCGGACAAGCTCGTCGTGGACATGCGAGGCTCCTTTCGATGCCTCGGAGCGGGTCGGGATGACCATGCTCCCGAAGTGGCGGAAGCTTGCCTTGAGCGCGGCCGGATGTCCTCAGTAGTCGACTACTGCAATACCTCCACCCGCGCCTACTGAGAGCCGAGACGGTCGGCGACCCGCAGGAGCTCGACCCGCGGCCAGCCGCCACCCAAACATCAGCCCATAGCCCGGCTCAGGCACCAGCGCAACACCCAAACAACTGCAGGCAACGGCACGCCGACCCCCGCGTGCTCGCACGGAAAGCGCGCGGCAAGCAACCGCCCTATCCTTGCCGAAGCACGCGTAGACCCCGCTCACGGATCGCCGGGCCCTAGCCCGGAGACGCAGCACGACCGCGCCGACGATCGTCTGGCGCTCTCGTCGCAAGGGGAACCGCCGCCCACTCAATCCGCCGAGGGACTACTGCACCGAAATAAATGTAGGTCTCGGGCCCCGCCGACACACGCACCTGAGATTCGCCAAACTCGCGCATCGCAGTGTCGTCGAGCGTGCGGCCGTCTGGCGGGATCGGCGTTCGGGCCTGCTTTGCCGAGGTTGCGAAGCGCTGAGGCGCTTGCTGGCGGCCCGGTCCGCGGCGACCTGGAAGCAGGCACCGCTCAAGCCCACGGTGTTAACGATGTTGCCGGTGGCGCGGAGGGTCCGCGCGTGGGTCGGAGGCGCGCTCGAC
>JAFAPR010000167.1 GCA_019247075.1 Solirubrobacterales bacterium | reverse complement strand
CCATCCCGTGCTTGCAAGCTCCCTGCTAGCGATCGGCTCGATGCAGAAGTCTCCGGCGGATCGGTCAGGCTGCCGCTCCCACGAAGCACCAGCCACCCTCGGCGTCCGGAAGCCGCCGCGGGAGACTTCTCCTCCGGGCCTGCGATCAGTCGAAGCGGCAGTGGCGGCCTCGTGCCAACCCCAAGTTCGGGCTGCGACAAGCACGGTCTCGCCTGCGAGTAGACGCAGTTTGCGATCACCCGCGGCCTGTGACACCGTAGGCGTATGGCGACGCGTGTCCGCGAAGCGCTGATGCGCGAGCTTGGGGAGCTTCGCTACGAGCCGATCGACAAGCGGATTCGGGCGACCCTGGGCGGCCACGAGGTGATCGACAGCACCCGCGCGATGCTCGTCTGGGAACCCAAACGCATCGTGCCGAGCTACGCCGTGCCGGTCGATGACGTCGACGGCGAGCTGATCGCCTCGGCGACCCGAGCCGACGCGGCCGCGATCGTCGTGCCGCAACTCGCCGGTCGCCCGGTGTATGACCCGACCGTCCCATTCGCGGTGCACACCACAGAGGGTCAGCCGTTGGACCTTAAGGCCGACGGGGGTGCGCGCGAGGGCGTCGCATTCCGTCCCGCCGACGACGCGCTCAGCGGGTACGTGATCACCGACTTCAGCGCGTTCGACGCGTGGTACGAGGAAGACGAGTTGAACGTCGCGCACCCGCGCGATCCATTCCACCGGATCGACATTGTCCACAGCACGCGCCGCGTCAGAATCGAGCGCGACGGCACGGTCCTCGCGGAATCGGCATCCCCCTACATGCTGTTCGAGCCGCCGCTACCGGTCCGCTATTACCTGCAGGCGTCCGACGTGTCGCTCGACCTGCTCACGCCGAGCGCGACTCGAACCTACTGCGCCTACAAGGGGCAGGCGTCCTACTGGTCGATAGACGACGAGGACATCGCCTGGACCTACCGCGAGCCACTCCGCGAGGCCGCAGAAGTGACTAACCGGATCGCGTTCTTCAACGAGCGCGTCACACTCAGGGTTGACGGCCGTGAACTTGAGCGTCCGGTCACGCCCTGGTCGCGGCGATAGCCAGACGCAGACTGCCGCTCGCAGGAACGCACGGCGGTGATGAATGCCGTGGTGGGGCTGCCTGCCGCTGGGCAAGCTGCGGACGCTGCCGCGCCGCGAGATCCTCGCTGACTTCGTCATCGGCCTCGACGGGCACTGGTCCGTCGCGCTGCTCGAAGACATACTGCGCGACGACGTCCTATTGGCCGAGGCCCTGAACGGGCGGCCGCTCGACGCCGACCACGGAGCACCGCTGCGGCTGGTAAGCCCCGGCCAGTATGGATTCATCAACAGCAAGCACTTATGCCGCATTGAGCTGCTCACGGCCGAGCCGGCGACCTGCATCGGCAGCCGCCAGCACCGAGGCGCACATCGGCCTCCGGCTGTTCGGCTACAAGCGCTTCATCCGCGCGCGCGTCTGGCAGCAGGAGCGCCACCGATTCCTCCCACCTTGGCTGGTCCGAGAAATCTCACGGCTCCTGATCCCCGGGATCCGCAGGCTAAGCGACCGCCGCTGACCTACCTCAACAAGGACGCGAGCGCCGCCTTCTCCTTCGCGTCCGGCGCGGCCGGAAGCGGAAGTCCGGGCACCGGTGACCGGAGTGGCGACGAAGTAGGAGCCTGGGCCGAGCCGTGCTCGGCAACCGTGCCCAGCGCCGCGTACACGCTTGTGCTGTTAGGAAGGCGGACCCTCGAGCGGCGGTGAAGGGATGGTCGCCGTGCTCGGATTGTGTGTGTCAGGTTCTCCCGGTGGCGCGTGTCTTGTTGGGTATGCACGTCACGTACGTTGTAATCACGATCCTGGCGGCGCTCGCGAACGGGTACGCCGCCTCCCTGAACTTGTGGGCGCCGACTCGGTCAGGGTCGTCGCGGATAAGGTGCAGGTTTCGCAGCGGTGGATGATTCCGTTCGGCGTCCTGCTGGCTTCTGGGGCGGCCGGACTGGTGACCGGCTTCGCCGTGCCGGTGCTGGGTACGGCGGCCGCGGTCGGCCTCGTCCTTTACTTTGTTTGCGCCTTGAGTGCGCACGTTCGGGTGCGTGACCCGAAGATCGCCGGCGCTGTTAGTTTCCTAGCCTTGGCCGCGGCTGCGCTGATCGCGGATCTCGGCTATCACAACCACTGGTGATGGCGGACTGTGCGACGGTCGCTGCCGTTTCCCAGCACCAGAGCCTGAAGGGCCCTTGAGGGCTGACGATGGACGAGCGCGAGTGGCTGACCGAACGCTTCCAGCAGCATCGATCCCATCTGCGCGGGGTCGCGTACCGGATGCTCGGTTCGGTTAGCGAGGCCGACGATGCTCTCCAGGAGGCCTGGCTTCGGGTTCGCGACCGCGATCCCGGCACCGTCGAGAACATGCAGGGGTGGCTGACGACGGTCGTGGGGCGGGTATGCCTGAACATGCTGCGCTCACGACGAGCGCGTCGAGAGGACCTCACGGACGTTCATGTGCCCGATCCGATCGTGAGTCTCGGGCAGAGTGGCGATCCGGAGCAGGAGGCGCTGGTTGCCGAGTCCGTCGGGTTAGCGCTGCTGGTGGTACTTGACGCGTTGAGTCCAGCCGAGCGGCTCGCGTTCGTCCTGCACGACGTATTCGCCGTCCCGTTTGCAGACATCGCGACCGTTCTTGACCGCTCCGAGGCCGCCGCGCAGCAACTCGCCAGCCGCGCGCGCCGACGCGTGCAGGGGTGCCCGGAACCCGACGGAGATCTCGCGCGACAGCGAGAGGTGGTCGACGCGTTCTTCGCGGCTTCCCGCGACGGCGACTTCGACGCGCTCGTCGCGATACTCGATCCCGGAGTCGAGCTTCGCATCGATGGCGGCACGCTGCGCGAGGAAGCCTCCCTGACACTTCGCGGCGCCGAAGCCGTCGCGGCGCACACGGCCACCTACTCGAAGCTCTTCCCGTTCGTGACCCCCGCGCTCGTCAACGGAGCGGCAGGAGCCGTGGTAGCCCCCCGTGAACGGCTGTTCTCGGTGATGGCCTTTACCGTCACCCACGGCAAGATCACCCAAATCGATGCGCTCGTCGACCCGGAGCGTCTCGCACAACTGGATCTTCTCATCCCACCCCCAGCCAGAGCGGAGGACCACCATGAGCTCGAACGTGGACGTCGTGCTGCGGACGATCCGGGCGGTTGCGGAGCGCGACGTGCAGGCCCTACTTGCCCTCTATCACCCCGAGGTTGAGATGCATGACGCGCCCTCCCTGCCGTACGGAGGAACGCGCAGCGGGCTGAGTGACATCCGTCAGGCCATCGAGGACAACTCCGAGCGCACCTGGCTCGGAACCTGGGGACCTCTGCAGCCAACCCAGGAGGAGAGAAGCATGGACCCGCGCGTGGTGGCCGCCAACGATCGAGAGGTTGTCGTGCTCTACCGCCAGCGCGCTCGCGATCCAGCCGGCGAGCGGTTCGACGCCCCCGTGATCGGCCTCTACGAAGTACGTGACGGCAAGTTCGCCCGCGCAGAGATGTTCCACTTCGACAGTGCAACCGTCGTGAAGTTCCTGACCAACGCACAGCACCGCCTCGGCCGCACCCAAGCACTCTCAGTACCGCGCGAGACGACCAGAGGTGCCCGCCGAGGGCGCAACCCGCTCCGACGAACCACCGGCCACCCTCGGCGTCCGAAAGCGGCCGCGGGCGAGGTTTCTCCTTCCCGACCTGCGATCCGCAGTAGCAGCAATCAGCAGCCGGGGTGGTCGGCCGGCGACGAAGGGCAGTCCGCGGACGTCCCACTTCCGAGCCTCTGCTTGCTCGCCGGCTGCAAGGACCGTGGAGTCGCCAGATTGCACTTGGTCGCCATTCCGCTCGTCCGCTGCAGTGGCGCTCGGACGATGAAAGCGACCGTCACGCCCGTTGCCGGCGGACGCCTGCTGTTGGGCGAACACGTCAGTCTGCCGCGGCGATCGATGGACTGTCGCTTCGTTTGGCTCGTTCCGGATGCGGCGTTTGCTGGCGGTGTGGGTCCAGGGCATGAACAAGCGGACTGCCGCTTCGACCGGAGACCGTCGCTTCGCCGGGTGAGCGACGCTGTTGCTGTCAAGGCCCGCCGCGCGCGGGCGCTGTGCCCCATCGAGTCGGCTGCTGAAACGCCGGGTGGATGCACCGCTGTCGGCCTCGCAATGACAACCCTGGTCCTAGCCCAAAGCAGCGCCCTAAAGCTCGTCGGCGCCTACACCCGAAAAGGCCGCCATCTGGCAAGGCCAGCCCTGCAAGCTCGAACGGCGCTTAGCGGGCGTACTCTCAGCGCGAACGTACTCAGAGCCACGCCAGTAATCACCCCGACCGACCGACACGGCGCTTGCGCAACTCCACCGTGCCGCCGGCCCGCATTGCCTCCCGTACACCCTGGGGTTGTAAGCGGTCCGGATCACGCCTCAAAGGGCTACGAGCTACTGCGGCGATCCGGGGTTCGGCTCGCGCGGGGCCACGTTCAGCGCCGCGCGAGTCACCGCGGTCGCCAAGGCCAGGATCGACGCTCGATGCGACGCTCCTTTCACAGTCGCGGTCACGTAGCTGCCGCCCTGGGTGTCCGTGCCGTTGGTGGCGAAAAGCTCCTTCTGCGCCGGCACCCAAAACGCGTTGCCG
>JAFAPR010000111.1 GCA_019247075.1 Solirubrobacterales bacterium | reverse complement strand
CACCCCTTCGCCGGTCATCGCGCCGCCCTGGCGCTTTGCGCACCAAGCCGCACGCCGATAACCCCAATCGATTCCCACATACTGCATCCGAGGGCCTCCTTCGCGTTTGAGCTGCAGTCGCGCTGCTCATTGTGGGGAGGCCCTCCGCCATCACATTCCATTCGGTCGCGCAGAGCGGACCAGAGTGTCGTGCGGGGTCTCGGGGGCTCAATCAAGTGGGCGGCCGTCCTAGTTGGGGAGGCCAGAGATAGGAACGAGCTCGCCCGAGCGTGCACAAGCTCGGGTTCCCGCCCCGGGAGTGCGATCAAGTGCGCTGACGGACTCCGAGGTCCTGGCGTCGTCAAGACTTTGATGGGGCTGGCCGGGACGGGAGGCTTTGAGATAGCGGATCTCGCCGTCGCGTAGGCCGTGTAGCAGAGGGTGAGGATTTGGCGGGCGACGGCGACGCGGGCGACTTTGCGGCCGCGGCGTTTGGCGATCCGTTCGAACTGCTGGCGCAGCGGCCCGCCGCGGGTGGGGACGTGCGTGGCGGCTTCGACGACCGCCCATCGCAATCGAGGATCCCTGGCGGGAGATGTTCCCTAGCCGGGCTTTGCCGTCGGATGAGCGGACCGTCGGGGTGAGTCCCGCCCAGGCGCAGAGGTGCCGGGCGGTCGGGAAGCGGCGCACGTCGCCGATCTCGGCGATGATCAGCATCGCGGTGTACGGGCCGACGCCGTGGATCTGGCACAGCAGCTTGACCCGCTCGTCGGCCTTCGCCAGCCGGTCGATCTCTTTAGCGCAGGCGTCGATCTCGCGGTCGAAGTGCTCAAGCAGCGCCAGCAGACTGTCCAGCCGCTGGCGGGGCGCGCAACTCGACGGTGCTAAGGAACTGTCGTCCGGCTTTGCCGAACAGGTCTGAGTGCTGGTGGATGACGCCGTGCTTGGCGAGAATCGCGTGCACACGGTTCTTGATCGCCGAGCGCATCGCCACGAGCGCGACTCGGTGACGCAACAGCTCGCGCACGTCGCGCAACTCCCTGGGGGCGATGTAGGCCTCGGGCAAGAGCCCAGCTCGCAGCAGCTGCGCCAGCATCGCGGCGTCGACGGCGTCGGTCTTCACCCTCGCCGCCGCGATCGCCCGCGTGCGCAGCGAATGCGCTAGGTGCAGCTCAAAGCCGGCGTCCTCGAGCACGTCCGCCAGCCACTCCCAGCCGTAGGTCGCCTCAAGCGCCACGCGCGTCCCCTCGGGGTCGCCCAGCAGCTCGAGGAACGCCTCTCGGTCGTTGACGATCCGCCGGCTAAGCGACACCTCGCCTTGCTCGTCGATGGCGGTGATGAACGAGCGCCGGCGATGGAGGTCGATGCCGACCCAACGCGTACCGTTATCCACGGTTGGTCCTCCTCTCGAATTGTCCGGCCGCACGGCCCAAATCCGCGCGGTCACAAGACTGCACTTCGGGACGGAGGGCCGGCCACCTCCCCGGACACGAACGCCCGGGCCGCCGAAACCCGCCGGGCCCTTCATGAAGTCAAGTCCTTGCGCCTGTCTTTTTGCGCGTGGATTGGCGGGCCTGGGGGAGGGAGGCCGCTGGAGGGTTTCCGATGAGCTTGTTCTTCTCGAGTGGCGGGTCGTTCGGTGCGTTTCCATCCGGTATTTGGACAGCCTGTCTCCTCGCCGGGCTTGCCAGCGTCGTGAGCGGGGGGCAGGTTGTGCGGCGGCGCGAGCGATGACGTAGCGAAGCGCAGACGTCAGGAGCTTGTGGTCTGCCGCGCGACTTGAGTCTCTCTTTGAGTGACTTGAATCTATGCGCGCTCCGATGTCACGCTCGCGCCGGCTTCCTTGGCGGGGGCGCCGGCCTGTTGGTCTTGGACATGCGTTTGTAGGAGGTCTCGGCCTGGCGGGCAAGCTCAACCTCCGCTTGGCGCATGAGGTCGTTGGTTGACGACACGCGGCGGCCCGGGCGCGCGTACTTGGGCGCCCCGGCGGTGATCTCCAGGCGGCGCAGCATTTTGCGGGTTAGCGAGGGCTGCTGGTGGGCGTAGTCCTCTGCGCGGGTGAGCATGCACCAGAATAAGACCGCGAACTTGCGGGCGGTGGCGCCGCGGGATTCTTGCCACGCTCGGCTGCGCAGGTCTACCTAACGGCGAGGGTGCGAACTGAACCTCGGCGATCTCGACTTCGCTCACGGCGTGATCCACGTGCGCGACGCCAAGACCGAAGCGGGCGTACGCCAGGTCAACATGACGCCCTGGCTGCACGACGAGCTGCTCGCCTACCGCGCCACCCGAGCCGACGCGGAGCTCGACGAGCCCGCCTTTCCTACGCGAACTGGAGCCCGGCGCGACCAACGCCCCATCAACCGCAAGGCCATCGCGCCAGCCGTGCGGGCAGCGAACGCCATCCGGGCTGAGCGGCGGCAGCTGCCCATTCCTGGATCGATCACCGCGCACACCTTCCGCCGCACGTTCATCACCTTGATCTCGAAGCCGGCGCGCCGGTCCCATACGTCCAGGCGCAGGTCGGCCACGAGGACCCGACGACCACGCTCGAGCTCTACGCGCAGGTCCTCAAGCGACGCGACCGCCGCCGCTACGGCGAGGCGTTCGACGCACTGATGGCCGACGCAGTTCCGTCGGCCGCATCAATCATCATTCCAAGCAATCCTGACCGACCGGAAGGGCAACGCGTGCTCGACATGCATACCGATCCGGTGGATCCGGCCACAGAAATGAGCTAAATCCGAATCTGTGGCCAGTCTTCACCACGTACGCACATGCCGCCATCACGAAAATCTGGGCCATTTGCGGGGCTTTCTCAGAGCCGACGCGGGGACTCGAACCCCGGACCCCTTCATTACGAGTGAAGTGCTCTACCAGCTGAGCTACGTCGGCGACCTGCGCGGCCAGTGTAGATCGTGGACGTAGTTATCCGTTGGCCGCGCGGGCCTGCCAGTCGTCTACCAGGATTGCCCACCGCTCGTGGTCGCGCCAGCGGCCGCCGATCTTGAGGTAGCGGCGGGAAAAGCCTTCGCGACGGAAGCCTGCGCCGCGCGCGAGCGCGATCGATGCGTGATTTCCCGGCTGGATATTGGCCTCGATCCGGTGGAGGTGGAGATCGAGAAACGCGTGGCGCAGGACAAGCTCGAGGCCATCCCGCATGAATCCCTGGCGCGCGAACGGGCTCCCTATCGCGTAGCCCAGGTACGCGCTCTGGAGCGCTCCCCGGGTGATGTGTGAGAGGTTGAGGAAGCCGAGGATCGCGTCGTCTTCGCAGCGGCACAAGAGCATCGCTTCGAAATCAGGCCGCCCGGCGTCGGACAGGTAGATGAGGAAGCGCTCCTCATTGGTCGGCGCCGAGGCCCACGGCCGGTGGAACGCGCTGCTCGCCTGCATCAGCGAGATGAACTCATTCTGATCGGCGCTTCGCGGCGGTCTGAGGTACACCCGGCCATCGGTCGCCAGCACGCTGCTCTCGGCTTGGCGCGGGGTCGAGCGAGCGCTGTCCGCTGCCTGCCTAGCACGCCTGCCGCGGCGCGAGGTGTATCCACCCCTCACCATCCGAGCTCGCTTTCCAACCTGTATGCCAGTGCCTCGCACGCGAGTTCCTCAGAGACGTTCAGCTTGAACCGTAACCGAGTCTCCTCGACCAGCTCTACGGCCGCTCGTAGGCGCTGGGGGTCGCGGCCCCCATCCGCTTCCAGCTCCCGCTCGCGGTCCCAGTGGCGGACCAGCTCGGGCGTCCCCCACGCGAGTCTCGCGAGATCCGAGAACCACAGAGTCACCAGCGCGAGCGCCAGATCGAGCGCCTCGGTCTCCCCCCTGCGCCGAGCCCTACGCGCCCGCTCCACCCACTCGGTCTGCACGCGCCTTCGTTCCTTGCGCGGATACAGCTCGAGTTCGGCCGCGACCCGCGCCTCGATCTCTACCAGCATCTTCTCCCCTCGCTCCCGCACCGCCGCGAGCAGGCCCAGCCACGGCCGCACTTGTGCGACGGTGCCGCCGAGCGCGGCCCGCGCGAATTCCTCGGCTCGGCGGCGCAGCTCGATTCCCTCTTCAGAGACAAGCGCTCGGGCGCGGACCGCGTCTCCAAGGGACAGCCGTGCGCAGGCAAGCGCGGTCTCGGGCGAAGCTCGGAGGGCCTCCAGCTCAGCGGCCACCTGCTTCTCCGATGAGGCATTGAAGCGCACGAGCAGGCACCGGGACCGGATCGTCGGCAGCACTTCGGCCAGCCGGTCGGTTAGCAGGATGAGGTGCACGAACGAGGGAGGCTCTTCGAGCGTCTTCAGCATCTTGTTGGCAGCTTGAGGCCCAAGCTCGTCCACCCGCTCGATCACGAAGACACGGCGCTCGGCCTCGAAGGGCGTCATGTTGGCCGCAGCCACTACGGGCGCGTCGATGTCGCCTACGAGGATCTCGTGGGCACCGCTGGGCGCCACCCAGGTCAGATCAGGATGGGACCCCGCGGCGACGCGGGCCCGCGCTCCCACCACGTCCGGGGCCCCAGTGGCCAGCCACTCTGTCGCCAGGGCCCGGGCCGCCGCCCGTTTGCCGGCTCCCCCCGGACCGTGGAACAGATACGCATGCGACGGCGCTCCGTCTGGCGACAGCGCGGGAGCGAGGACGGCGCGCGCGTGGGGGTGGCCTTCTAGCTCGGCGAGCATGAGCTCCGATGCTAGTCGCACCGCCCGGTGCGCCAGATACCGTGACTGAGATGCCCCGCGGACGGCTAATCACGGTCGAAGGGCTAGACGGTTCGGGCAAGACGACCCTCGCCGTGGGGCTCGCGGAAGCGCTCCGGTCACGCGGTCTGGAAGTGGAGCTCCTGCGTGAGCCGGGCGGCGTAGAGGCGGCCGAGCGCATCCGCCAGGTCCTGGCAGACCCGGCGCTGCGGATCGGCGCCCGAGCGGAGGCAATGCTCTATGCCGCCGCACGGGCGCAGCTCGTAGAGGAGTCGCTGGAGCCCCGGCTCGGGGCAGGTATCTGGGTCGTTTTGGATCGCTTTGTCGACTCCTCCCTCGCGTATCAAGGAGGGGGGAGGGGGCTCGGAATGGAGGAGGTAGCGGACATCAATCGCTTCGCGACAAGGGGGTTGATCCCAGATCGCACGATCGTGCTGACCGTGCCGCCGGAGGTGGCCCGGACGCGTACACGCGCGCGATCACCCTCGCTTGATCGACTCGAGCAGGAGCACGACGACTTCTTTTTGCGCGTCGCCGAGGCCTACGACCGACTCGTCGAAGCTGATCCGAAGCGCATTCGCGCACTTGACGCAGTCGAGCCTCCGGACCGTGTCGTGAAGGCCGCGCTTGAGCAGCTGGCCGACCTGCTGCCGAGCGGGGTGGCTTGTGACCTGAAAACGCCGGTGGAGCAGGGCTCCGGCGGCCCAGGCGGGCAATCTTGGGGCGGTAAAATTAGATAGCAATCACAGGCTTCTCCGCCCGGGCTCGAGGCAACCGGCGAACGACCTTTTCCGTCCGGGCCATCCGCGATTCTTCAGTGTTCACCCCTTGGTCGCCGATGGCCAGGAAAGTCAGCCGAACGAGTCGGAATCAGAGGAGCAGCCGGACATGAAGCAAACACCGCAGACCACCACTCACCAGGAGACTGAGGCCGACTCGGGCCTCTCCATCCGTCGTCGCTTCACGACGCCTGGGCTGCATCCTTTCGATGCTGTCGAGTGGGAGCTGCGGGACGCCCGAATCGGCCAAGGGGACAAGCTGGCGTTCGAGCAGCGCAGTGTCGAGTTCCCCGCCAGTTGGTCGCAGAACGCGACCAACATCGTCACGCAGAAGTACTTCCGGGGGCAGCTCGGATCGGCCGAGCGCGAGCGCTCCGTCAAGCAGATGATCACGCGCGTCGCGGGGACCATCGCAACGTGGGGTCGCGAGCGCCGCTACTTCGCGACCGCCGAGGACGGAGACGCTTTCGAGGCGGAGCTCACCCACATCCTTCTCCACCAGATGGCCGCCTTCAACTCGCCCGTGTGGTTCAACGTGGGCTGGCACCCCGTCGGCAGTCCCAAGATGCAGGCGTCGGCCTGCTTCATCCTCTCGGTCGAGGACAACATGGAGTCGATCCTCGAGTGGAACACCAAGGAGGGGATCATCTTCCGCGGTGGCTCGGGCTCCGGCATCAACCTCTCGAAGATCCGGGGCTCGATGGAGCCGTTGAGCCGCGGTGGCACGGCCTCCGGGCCCGTTAGCTTCATGCGAGGTGCTGACGCCTGGGCCGGATCGATCAAGTCCGGCGGCGGTACGCGGCGCGCGGCCAAGATGATCGTGCTCGACATCGACCATCCCGACGTCCGCGAGTTCATCTGGTGCAAGGCGCGCGAGGAGGACAAAGCCGCGGCGCTCAGGGACGCCGGCTTCGACATGTCGATCGACGGCGACGGCTTCTTCTCGATCCAGTACCAGAACGCCAACAACTCTGTCCGGGTGACCGACGAGTTCATGCGGGCGGTGGAGACAGGCGATGACTGGCAGCTGATCTCCCGCATCACCGGCGAGCCGATCGGCGATCCCATTCCGGCGCGCCAGCTGATGCGCGAGATCGCCGAAGCGGCGTGGCGCTGCGCCGACCCCGGCGTCCAATACGACACGACCATCAATAGCTGGCACACGAACCCAAACACCAGCCGGATCAGTGCTTCCAATCCGTGCTCCGAATACATGAGTATTGATGATTCAGCGTGTAACCTCGCCTCGCTCAACTTGATGAAGTTCAGGCGCGCTAGCGGAGCATTCGAGGTCGAGTCATTCGTACACGCGGTGGACATCATGTTCCTCGCGCAGGAGATCATCGTCTCGCCATCCAGTTATCCGACGGACGAGATTGCCCGCAATGCGCGCGCCTACCGCCAGCTGGGACTCGGGTACTCGAACCTCGGCGCTTACCTCATGGCCGACGGGGTCCCGTACGACTCAGATGAGGGCCGCGCGACCGCGGCGGCCATCACGGCGCTTATGACCGGCCGCGCGTACCTTGGCTCGGCCCGGATCGCAGAGGCGATTGGAACGTATGAGGGCTACGCCAAGAACCGGGATGCCCACAACTCAGTGATGCGAATGCACCGCGATGCCTCCTATTTGATCGATGACGTGAGGTGCGCCGATGCAGCGCTGCTGGAGGCGGCGCGCTCAGCCTGGGACGAGGCAGTCGAGGCGGGCGAGCAGCACGGTTATCGCAACGCTCAGGCCACTGTGCTCGCCCCTACGGGCACGATCTCCTTCCTCATGGACTGTGACACGACCGGTGTTGAGCCCGACTTTTCTCTCGTCAAGTTCAAAGAGTTGGTTGGCGGCGGTCAGATGACGATTGTCAACCGTACGGTTCCCCTGGCGCTTCAGACGCTCGGCTACGACGACCCCCAGATCGAGCAGATCATCGCTTACGTAAACGAACACGGAACAATCGTTGGCGCGCCAGATCTCGCCGACGAACATCTTCCGGCCTTCGACGTAGCGGTCGGCGAGCGAGCGATCTCGCCAAATGGGCACATCAAGATGCTTGGGGCAGTCCAGCCATTTATCAGTGGATCGGTGAGCAAGACCGTTAACCTGCCCGAGTCCGCCACAGTCGAGGACATCGAGAGCGCATACGAGGAAGGCTGGCGCCTCGGCCTCAAGGCGCTTGCGATCTACCGCGACGGCTCCAAAACCGCGCAAGCGTTACGTACCGACGCGCAGAAGGGCATGCAGCTCCCGGCCTCCACGCAGGACGCCATCGACAAGGCCGTCGCCGAGGCGCTGGAAAAAGCCCCGCCCAAGCGGCGCCGCATGCCGCGCGAGCGACAGTCGCTCACGCACAAGTTCTCGATCGGCGGCCACGAGGGCTACATCACGGCAGGGATGTACGAGGACGGGACAGTGGGCGAGATCTTCCTTACCGACATCGGCAAGGAGGGCTCGACGCTGCGCGGGATGATGAACTCGTTCGCGACCGCAATCTCGATCTCGCTTCAATACGGCGTGCCGCTCGAGACGCTCGTGCGCAAGTTCAGCTACATGCGCTTTGAGCCGGAAGGGATGACCTCCAACCCGGAGATCCCCTTCGCCAAGTCGATGCCGGACTACATCATGCGCTGGCTGGCGTCTCGCTTTCTCGACGCGGACCTGCAGGAAGAGCTCGGGATCCTGACGCCCGCTGTACGCGCCCGTCAGGCGGCCCAAGCAGCCGCCAGCTCGCACTTGGGTGACACTGCCGCACCTGAGAAGGAGCAGGGCAACGGCGACCGAAGCGCACAGCCGACTGGATCAACCCCGCCTACGGCGGCGCTGACCGACGACCCGCCGACCACGCCGACCACGCGCCGGGGACTCGATCTTGGCCCCGCCTGCCAGCAGTGCGGCGGGATGATGCAGCGCACCGGCAGCTGCTACACGTGCTCCAGCTGCGGGTTCAACACGGGCTGCGGATAATCAAG
>JAFAPR010000105.1 GCA_019247075.1 Solirubrobacterales bacterium | reverse complement strand
CCCTACGAGCAGGTTTAGGCCGCTCTGCGTTGAAAGCCTTGGTAGGCCCGCAAGACACGCTCGCGGGACACGGCACAGAAGGGCGATCGAGAGCGTTACGGGAGTGTGCCTAAACGTGCCAAATTAGCGCCATTTGCAGGAAAATTCCTACCTGTGTGGGAGCCTTGGGGAGGGACTTCTGTGCTATTATTTTGTAAACCAGCTTCTGACGCCCCGGCGCGCCGTCCGTAGCGCGGTTCCGGGGCGTTCCAATGTGACCGGAGGACTGTTGGCCGACAGCAAAGGACGAGACGGGCATAAGAGCAAGAACGCGAGCTACGACGCTCAAGACATCACCGTTCTCGAGGGTCTCGAGGCCGTTCGCAGACGGCCCGGCATGTACATCGGCTCCACTGGACCGCGCGGGCTGCACCACCTTGTTTATGAGGTGGTCGACAACTCGGTCGACGAGGCACTGGCGGGCCGCTGTGGCCTGATCGAGATCGCGATCCACCCCGACAACTCCGTCACGGTGACCGACGACGGGGCCGGCATACCGGTAGCGGTGATGAAGAAGGAGGGGCGATCGGCGCTGGAAGTCGTCATGACCGTGCTGCACGCGGGCGGTAAGTTCGGCGACGGCGGGGGTTACAAGGTCTCCGGCGGCCTGCACGGCGTGGGCGTCTCGGTCGTCAACGCGCTCTCGGAGCGCGTCGATGTAGAGGTCCGCCGTGACGGCTATGCGTGGAGCCAGTCCTACGAGCGCGGCAAGCCGCTGTCCGAGGTCGAGCGCGGGGAGCCCACCAGCCAGACCGGAACCAAGACCACCTTCCTACCGGATCCCGACATCTTCGAGTCGGTCGACTTCGATTTCACGACCGTCGAGGAGCGGATGCGCGAGACGGCGTTCCTCACCCGCGGCCTGCGGATCGTGATCGTCGACGAGCGCGACACCGGCCACCGCTCCGAGTTCTGCTACCAGGGCGGCATCGTTGACTTCGTCTCCTACCTGAACGAGAACAAGGAGCCGATCCACAAGAAGGTGATCTCGTTCTTGGGTGAGAGCGGCGAGGGCGCCGTCGAGGTGGCGATGCAGTGGAACGCCTCCTACCAGGAGTCAGTCTTCTCCTTCGCCAACAACATCAATACCCATGAGGGCGGTTCCCACTTGAGCGGTTTCCGCTCGGCGCTGACGAGCGCGTTGAACAAGTACGCGCGCGACAAGGGTGAGCTCAAGGAAAAGGACGAGAGCCTGACCGGCGAGGACGTGCGCGAGGGGCTTACGGCGGTGATCTCGGCCAAGCTCCAGGACCCCCAGTTCGAGGGCCAGACCAAGACCAAGCTCGGCAACCCGGGGATGCAGAGCTTCGTCCACTCGGTCGTTTACGGGCGGCTGTCCGAATTCCTCGAGGAGAATCCGCAGGACGCCCGCGCGGTGATCCGCAAGGCCGTCCAAGCGGCACAGGCCCGCGCGGCCGCGCGCAAGGCACGCGACCTGACTCGACGCAAGTCTGCGCTTGAAAACTCGACCCTGCCGGGGAAGCTCGCCGACTGCTCGGTAAAGGACCCGGCGCTCGCGGAGTTGTTTGTGGTCGAGGGGGACTCGGCGGGGGGCTCGGCCAAACAAGGCCGTGACCGAGCAACCCAGGCGGTCTTGCCGCTGCGCGGCAAGATCCTCAATGTCGAGAAAAGCCGGATCGACAAGGTTCTTCAGAATCAGGAGATTCAGGCTCTGATCACCGCCCTCGGCACCGGGGTGCGGGACGAGTTCAACATCGAGAACGCTCGCTACCACAAGGTGATCGTGATGACCGACGCCGATGTGGATGGCGCCCACATCCGGACGCTTGTGCTTACGCTCCTCTTTCGGGAGATGCCCGAGCTGATTGAGCGGGGCTACGTGTACATCGCCAAGCCGCCGCTGTACAAGCTCAAGTCGGGCAGGACGGAGCGCTACATCGAGAAGGAGTCTGAGCTCGAGCACATGCTGCTCGACGGAAAGCTCGAACGCTTTCAGATCTTCGACCGCTACAACAAGCAGTTCTCACTCACCGAATCCCGTTGGCAGAAGTTCGGTCGCCTGCTCAAGCAGTACGAGGGTTGGGCCTCGGCGCTGCGGGCTGTCTACGGCCACGAGGCGGTTGTGTTCATCGAAGAGTCGGGAATGCTCGACCAGCAGCTGGCGGACGTAGACGCGCTGGTGAAGCTGATGAGCGAGCCATCCGAGAATGGCCATCCGTTCTCGACCGAGGTGCTCTCCCAGGATGCGCGGGACGTCGTCGTGCGCGCGATCGAGGCCGATTCAGGGCTGGCGCGCACGCACCGGCTGCGGACGAACTTGCTGGAGGCCAATGAATACCGCCAACTCCTGCTAGTGAACGAACAGCTCGTGGCGCTGGCCGGTACGCCCCCCTTTACGGTGATGCTCGGGGATCAGAGCGGGCAAGCACTGACGTCGAGCGCGCTGCGCGAGGAGGTCCTGCGACTGGCACGTCGCGGCGTCGAGGTCAATCGTTTCAAGGGCCTGGGCGAAATGGACCCGAAGCAGCTGCGCGAGACCACTATGGACCCGGCAGGTCGCACGCTCGTGCGAGTGACGGTCGAGGACGCGGCGCAGGCCGACAAGATCTTCTCGATGCTGATGGGCGACCAGGTCGAACCACGCCGGCAGTTCATAGAGGACAACGCCCGCCTCGTGAGCAACTTGGACGTCTAGGGCCATGTCGGCGATTGACGTGATCGGCGGCGGCAACATCGAGCCTCGCGGGCTCGAGGAGGAGATGCGTTCTGCGTATCTCGACTACGCCATGTCCGTCATCGTCGGACGGGCGCTACCGGATGTCCGGGATGGCCTGAAGCCCGTGCACCGCCGCGTCCTCTTCGCCATGAGCGAGGCCGGGCTGCAGCCCAACCGCCCGCGCGCGAAGTCGTCGCGCATCGTCGGGGACGTGATGGGCAAGTACCACCCACACGGCGACGCGCCGATCTACGACACGCTTGTCCGCCTCGCGCAGGAGTTTTCCATGCGCTATCCGCTGGTCGACGGTCAGGGCAACTTCGGCTCGATCGATGACGACCCCCCAGCGGCCATGAGATACACGGAAGCGCGGCTCGGTCCGATGGCGACCGAGATGTTGAGGGACATCGATGCCGACACCGTCGACTTCTTCCCCAACTACGACGGCAAGGATCAGGAGCCGGTACCGCTGCCCTCTCGGTTTCCCAACCTTCTGGTCAATGGTTCCGCAGGGATCGCGGTGGGCATGGCTACGAACATTCCGCCGCACAACTTGCGCGAAACGACCAAGGCGGTGATCGCCTACATCGACAACCCCGACATCACTGTCGAAGGGTTGATGAAGCACGTCAAAGGCCCGGACTTTCCGACGGGTGGGATCATCCTCGGCACCTCCGGCGTGCGTGATGCTTATACGACCGGGCGCGGTCGGGTGCGGATCCAGGCGAGGGCGCATGTGGAGCCGTTGAGCCAAGGCAAGGAGGCGATCGTCGTCACTGAGCTGCCCTACCAGGTCAAGAAGGGTGGCGACGGAGGACTAATCCAGAAGATCGCTCACCTCGTCCACGAGAAGAAGCTCCCAGAGATCACCGACATCGAGGACCACTCGAGCGACAAGGGGATGCGGCTGGTGATCGAGCTCAAGCGCGGCTCGATTCCCAAGGTTGTGCTGAACAAGCTTTACAAGCACACGCCGATGCAGGCCACCTTCGGCGTGAACATGGTCGCCTTGGTCGACAACGTGCCGCGCACGCTGTCGCTCCGCGAGGTGATCGGTCACTACGCCAACCACCAGCGCGATGTGGTCATTCGGCGCACCAAGTTCGAGCTTCGTCGTTCCGAGGACCGGGTGCATGTTCTCGAGGGCTACCTGGTGGCGCTCGACAACCTTGACGAAGTAATCGCGCTCATCCGCGGCTCGCGCGACCCAGAGACCGCGCGGAAGGGGCTAGTCCAACGGTTCGAGCTGACCTTGATCCAGGCCCAGGCGATTCTGCAGCTGACCTTGAGCCGCCTGACCGCGCTGGAGGCCGACAAGATCAAGCTCGAGTACCAGGACCTGATCGAACGGATCAAGGAGCTGCGCGAGATCCTCGGCGACGAGCGCAGGATCGACGGACTGATCATCGAGGAGCTACGGGAGATTGCCGACCGCTACAGCGACGATCGGCGCACGGAGATCGCGCACGCCGAGGGCGAACTGGACATCGAGGACCTAATCGCCGATCAGCAGATGGTCATCTCGATCACGCGCTCCGGGTACATCAAGTCGCTACCGCTGTCGACTTATCGGCAGCAGCGCCGGGGAGGCATTGGGATCTCGGGGGGCGAGATCAAGGAGGACGACTACATCGAACACCTCTTCGTCTCGTCGACCCACGACTACCTGCTGTTCTTCACCAACCGGGGGAAGGTCTATCGGCTCAAGGTTTACGAGCTCCCGGAGGCATCTCGAACGGCGCGCGGTCGCGCGCTCGTCAACCTGTTGCCGTTGCGCGATGGTGAGCGGGTCCAATCGGTGCTCTCCACGCGCGACTTCAGTGAGGGACGCTTCCTGGTCTTCGCCACGCGCAACGGCGTGGTCAAGAAGACCGAGTTCGGCGCCTACAACACGCCGATCAAGACCGACGGGATAATCGCGATCAGCATCCGCGACGACGACGAGCTGATCGCCGTCCGCCGCACAACCGGCCATGACGACATCATCATGGTCTCGCGCTCTGGGCAGGCCGCCCGCTTCTCGGAGGAGCAGGTTCGTCCCATGGGCCGCGACACCAGCGGCGTGCGGGGGATGAACGTCTCACAGAAGGGCAACGCGGTGATTGCGATGGACGTTGCGCGCGACGACCAGGAGCTCTTGGTCGTGACCGAGTACGGCTACGGAAAGCGCACTCCGATTCCGGAATATCCGGTCAAGGGCAGGGGCACGATGGGCGTGAAGACGATCACCTTGACCCGGAACAAAGGTCAGCTGGCCGGCGCGCTGGTGGTCCGTGAGCACCAGGAACTCGTCTTCATCTCGCAAAACGGCATGGTCCAGCGGACGTCGGTCCGTGGGATAAACCGCTACGGCCGCGCCTCTCAGGGCGTGCGGGTGATGAATCTGCGCGAGGACGATCAGGTCTCGGCAGTCGCGCTCGTGGCCGAGTCCGAGACAAGCACTGCGGCGAAGGTTTTGGGCGACGATCCAGATCTGAGCGTTGGCTGAGCTTCGCTCGAGCCACCGCTCGAACCGCGCCCGTCGCCTTTCTCTAAGCCATAAGGTTCGTCGGCCTAATCCTCCACGCCGGCGGCCCGCAAGGCGTCGCCCGGGTCCGGGTAGTGCACCATCTCGATGACCTTGCCGTTGCGAAAGGTGGCGACGTTGGCGACCGTCGAAGACCTGTCGGCTTCATCGGGACGTCGCATGATCACAACGACCTTTTCGCCCGCGTCGATGACGTCGAGCAGCTCTCCGGGACCGCGGCGCTCGGCCCTGTGCATGAACCGCAGGGCCTCCTCGCGGTTGCGACAGGCGTACTCCGCGTTCGGGTCGCCGGCGTGCCACTTGACGTCCGGGTCGAGAAGGCCCGCGATGGCGTCGAGATCACCCCGTGCGGCGGCTTCGTAGCCATGACGGGCCAGGTCCACGTTGCTCTTGCTCACGGCAAGATTGTCTCACTGCTCCGCTGACGATCCCAGGGTGTGTCGCCTTTACCGTGTAAGCTGGCTTTACCAGAGAAAGGAGGTGGTCCGCCTGTCTGAAAGTCATTCCGGGACCCTGGAGGTGTCCGGCCGTTAGGACGGAGGCTGACCCCGCTTAGCGGAGTCCCCCCGAGGCACCGCCGTGGTGGGCGCCGGGAGTCGTCCCTCCGGCTTTTTCAGTCCGCTGCGGTTTTGGCAGCTAAGCACGTGCGAAGGGCGCCGCGGTCGGCGGCGCCCTTCGCCTCCGAAGACTCGTCCGCCCTCGCTCCGAGCGAGCGCACAATGTCGCGCCCGGCACCTGGGACACCCGGCGCGCCGAGAGGGGCCGGCTGGGCGCTTTACCACGCCGCGAGGTACGCCTGCCAGGCCGCGGGAATCGTGGGGCTGGCGACTTGAATGAACACCTGGGGGGCGGGGGTACGTGGCTGCCTTAGAAGGCTCATCCCGACCTGTCGTGGGAGGGAGCTGCCCTTGCGGCGATTGCAGGGGGCGCACGAGGCCACGATGTTCTCCCAGCACGAGGTCCCGCCCTTAGACCGCGGGACGACGTGATCCACCGTCAGATTGGCGCGTGAGCCACAGTACTGGCAGGTCCAGTTGTCGCGGGCGAAGATGGCCCGGCGAGTGATCTTTCGCCGGTGGGTCTCGCGCGGAATGCGCACGTAGGTGACGAGCCGGATGACGACGGGCCGCGCGATCGACCGAGTCGCGGAGTGCAGCTCCCACTCGGCGTGCTCGATCACCTCTGCCTTGTCCTTTAGGAGGAGCACGATCGCGCGCTTGACCGTGCACACGTTTATGGGCTCAAAGGTGGCGTTGAGCACGAGCACCCGGCCAACCGCCGGTCCGCGTCGCAGGTGCTCGGGGGGCGACGCGGACCGCAATGGCTCAGTTGGTGCTGAGGTGGCCACGGTGGCGCCAGTGTAGCGAGGGCGCCTTCCGCAACCTGCAGGGAGAACCTCGTATCGCCCGGCCTGTAAGGGGATTAGGCGCCAGCCGCCGGTGGCCTAAAGCTGCCTGTGGATGCACCGCTTATCCCCTCGGCGAACATCGTGACGTCTCCCGCATCACTCGTCCACAAAGGCGGGGAACGAGCCAAGTACGCGCAGCTCCTCAACGTGGGCGCGCAAGGCGTCGAGCGCCTCGGCGATGCTCGGCTGACTGTCGCGCCCCTCCAGATCGGCGAAGAACATGTAGCGGCCGAGTCCCTGCTTGCGCGGCCGCGACTCGATGCGGGTCAGATTGACCTCGCGTCGCGAGAACTCGGACAGGCACGAGACCAGCCACCCTGGCGCTTCGGCGCCGATCCCCCAGAACACGATCGCGGTCTTCCAGGGGCCCAATATCCGGCCGTCGCGGCTGGGTGGGCCAGGAGCTGTGCCACGCCGAGCGAGCCACACGAAGCGGGTTTCATTGCCCGGAACGTCCTCGACGCCCGAGCGGAGGATCTGGCACCGATAGCGTTCTGCCGCTAGCCGGTTGCCGAGTGCGGCCCACCGTCCCTCGTGTTCGGCGACCAGGCGCACTGCGTCCGCGGTCGAGTTTCCCGCCAGCACCGGGACACCTGACAGGCGAGCACGGAGGAAGCGGCCGCACTGCGCAGTCGCCTGCGGGTGCGAGACGACGGTTTCGATCTCGGACAACTCGAGCGCCGAGCGCCCGATCAGGCAGTGCCGGATGGGATGGACGACCTCGCCCAGGATTGTCACGTCCTCCGTCTCCATCGCGAGCGCATCGAGGGTCGCGTTGACCGATCCCTCAAGGGAGTTCTCGATCGGCACGAGCGCCCGCGCGACCGATCCGTCGTGCACCGCCATCACCGTGTCGTAGATCGTGGGCAGCGACACGAGCTCCAGCTCGGCCGCGGGGGCTGCGGCGAGCAAGGCCTCCTGGGTGAAGGTGCCCTCAGGACCGAGGTAGCCGGTACGCATGGAGGCTGTTCTGCCTGCGGACGCTAGGCGAGCTGCGACTGCTGGGTCGCTTGGCCCAGGGCCAGATCAATCGCTGCGCTCTCCTCGGGGGAGAGCCGGTGCTCGGGCCGTCCGTCCTGAATCGCTTGGATGTACATGCGGGCCTGATCGCGGTGATGAATCGATGAGAACACCAGCCCGGATGCGGTCCCGTCGAGCAGCGCGAGCGAAGCCGACTGACGGCCGGACATCTCCCCAAGGGCGTCGTAGCGAACAAGCGCTCGATACGAAAGCGTGCCGTCAAGCCTGTCCTCCACGCCCGCGACGCGGTTTTCCAGCGCGCTGGCAATGTCCTCGACGTACTTGTGCAGCGTTTCGAACTGGGACTGAAGCTCGGCCGCCTGGCCGACGAGGTCGCGGCTCTGGCCGCCAAGCACGACGCGCTGCTCCATCCGCACTCGCCGCAACCGGAACGCAAGAGCGGCGCTCAACAGCAGGGCCGCGACCGCAATTGCGGCAGCTGTGATCGCGATGATCCCAGTGGCCGAGGTGAGCTGGTGCATCGCCTAGAGGATATGGGCGCAGGTCAGGGTGTGCGCCGAGGCGCGGCCAGGCTAGGGAGAGGCGTGGAGGTCAATGGAAGATGACCGGGAACGAGAGCGTGTTGTGCGTGGTCACGGTCTCGCCGGGGACGCGTTCAACGGTCGCCGCCACCGTGTAGGCGCCCGCGGGCGGCGCTGAGGACAGGGTCACCTTGGCTGTGTAGGACCGGCCCGGAACCGTGTGCGGGACGACCGCCTGCCCGCTGACCGACGTCCCCGTCACGGACACCTTGACGGTCACGTTCCTCTCGGTGTCTTGGCCATCGTTGGTGAACATGCAGACGAAGGTCGGCGGCGGGTTCGCGGCGACGGTGTTGGTGGCCGTTGTCTGCAGCGCCGTTCCGTTCACGCTCACCGAATCCATCTTGTGGCCGTGGATCCCTGGCGCCGGCTTGCCGCCGTTGCTCGAGCTGAGGCTGCCGAGTGTCGAGGAGACAAAGCCCACAGACAGCCACTGGGCGCTCGGGACGAAGTGTCCAAGGGTGATCGGCTGGCCCTGCTGGCCCCCAACCGGAATGCCGGCGTGCCGCAGGCCAGCCGCAATCGCGGGAGCGACGTAGTCGTTGTAAAGGACGTCGGATGCGTAGAGCCGCGACATCTGGCGTGCGATAGTGGCGCTCGCCGCCCTGGCCATCGGCGTCGCCATCGCGGGTTGGAGCTCCAGGGCGATCCGGGAGACGGCGTCGCTGCGCATGCGCAGGGCCAACACAAGCTGGCTGTGCGCGGCCGCCAACTGGTCCGGGAAGGCGAGTCGCTTGGCATCGTTCAGTTGCGCCAGCGCCTGTTGTCTGGTTTGGTCGATCTGCGTCTGCAAGCCCGTCTGGTTGCTCGAGCCGCTGGCGCCCGAGAGCTCGGCGAAGAGCGCACGCCCGGTCTGGTCGGAGCGGACGATCAGCGACGCCACGCTGTTGTCGTAGTCACGCAGCGCGCTATTGCGCGCGGATATTTGACAGCTGTGAATGCCCAGCACGATCAGCACGAGCGCAATCAGAACGCCCGCGGCGACGACGATCCGTCGCGCAAGGAATTTCCGCTGGACCGCGGGGGGCCGGCGTCCGCGCCGGGATTGCCGGGAACTAGCAGCAGGAGATCGTCTTAGCCCGGGATCCTGTACTTCATCGAAGAACGCCACGGAGGTTTCAGTATGCATGGACCTCCGGTCGTAAGGGCCCCTGCCGCAGGGACGTGCGCCCGCGCGTGGAACAGTCAGGGCATGCCCTCAACTGCGCGAACCAGGGTCCTCGGAGAGACGTTCACCGCGGCCGGCGGCCTCCTCCTGGACCGCTACAGGCTGGTCGCGCCGTTGGGAGTGGGCGCCTTTGCGACGGTTTGGCTCGCGGTCGACGAGCGGTTGGCGCGCGAGGTCGCGGTCAAGGTCATACCGCAGCGCCGCGTGGTGCCGGCACGGTTCGAGCGGGAGGCATGGGCCGCCGCGCGACTCTCGCACCCCGCCGTGGTCGTGCTCTACGAAGCGGCCACCGATGGCGATGCGGCCTATCTGGTGTCGGAGCTGGTGAGGGGGTCGACGCTCGAGCAGGTACTCGCCGAGGGCCGCTTGTCGGACCGGGAGATCCTCACCATCGGTATCGCGCTCTGCGAGGTGCTTGCGTACGCGCACGCGCAGGGAATCATCCACCGCGACGTCAAGCCGTCGAACATCCTGATCCCGGAGGAGGAAGCCAGCGCCCACCCACCCGCGAAGCTGACCGACTTCGGCGTTGCCCATGCGGTCGGGGGCGATTCGATCACGGCGACGGGGAACGTCGTCGGCACCGCCGCGTATATGGCGCCCGAGCAGGCGGCGGGGCGGGAGGCACGGCCCGCCGCGGACCTCTACGCGCTGGCGCTGGTGCTGTACGAGGGACTCACGGGCTTCAACCCGCTGGCCTCGATCACGACGCAGCAGCGGGGCATCCGTCTAGGCCTCCATCTTCCCCCGCTCCGGAGGCAGCGGCACGACCTCCCGCGCGAGCTGGGACGCGGAATCGACCTGGCGCTTCGACCACGCCCCGCCGAGCGCGGGACGATCGGCGAGCTCCGCGGCGCGCTTGAAGTCTCGCTGCCGGCGGTGTCCGACGTGGCCGGTGTCGTCGGGAACCCGTGGCGGCCCTTTCCGTGGCGATCGCGGCGCGGCGCTCACGAAGCGGCGGATGCGCCGACGGCCCCCGAGAGGCTCCCCGACCTGGCCAGCCCTCCGCAGACACCGGCAAGTCAGTTGAGCTCGAGCGCGCGTGCTGGCAGCGCCGTCGCCGGTGCCGTTATGACCGGGTGGCTGACCGCGCACGCGCTTGCGCCGTCACCGCTCGCACCTGCGGCGGCCGCGCTTGCGGCGGCGGGGGCGATGCTCGTCGCCCCGCGCCTAGGCTTCATGCTGGTCGTCGGCGCCCTGATCGTCGTCTCGGCCCTGCAGGGCCACGCCGGTGGCGCCCTCCTGATCGCACTCGGGTCCGCCGTAGTCATCCTGGCGGCCCCCCGCGGGCGCCCCCCCTGGCCACTGGCCGTCGGTGCTCCGGTGCTTGGCGCCCTGGGTCTCGCCGGAGCATGGCCGGCGCTCGCCGCCCGGAGCGCCACCGTCCGTGGCCGCGCAACGCTTGGCTTCACCGGGTGGATCTGGCTGGTCCTGGCCGGCCGGCTCGGTAACACCGCTCTTTATGTACGGATTCCGTCTGGAGGACCTCCTCGCAGCCTCCGAAACGGCTCGCCCTACGAGGTGATCCACCACGTGCTTGGCGGGCTGCTGAGCTCCGGGGCGCTGGCGCCCGCAGTCGTGTGGGCGCTAGCAGCCGTCGTGCTACCGCCGCTGCTGGGCCGCAGGTCTCTGGCCCGGGACGCGGCGGTGGCCGCGGTCTGGGCGGGCGCGCTCGTAAGCCTAACGGCGCTCTCGATCGCGGTCACACATTTCGCCTCGACCGTCGCTACCGTCAACTCCGCGGTGCTCGGGGGGATGGCCGCGGCCTTGGTCGCGCTCGCCCCGTCGGCCCTCGCGGCCGGGCGGGCCAGGCGCCGCTGGCGGCGACAAGCGCCGGCGGGAGCCACACGCCGGGGCCGGCGGCCATCGCGCGACGGCGAGCGGCCGACGAGCAAAGCTCAGCCGACAGTGCATGGTGGGTACACAGAGGCTGGAGTCCCGTAGCATCAGAACCTCAAGGGCGGTGCCCCGCCGCCAGTGTCCATGACGCAGTCATGAGCTTCCTGCGCAACCTCGAGAGAAAGATCGCCAACCTCGTCGAAGGCACATTCAGCCGCGCCTTCAGGTCGGAGGTGCGGCCGATCGAGATCGCACGCAAGCTCGCCCGCGAGATGGACGAGCACAAGTCGCATTCCGTTTCCCGTACCTACGTGCCCAACGAGTACCGGGTGTACCTCTCGCCCCGCGACCGGGAACGGCTGGCGGAGTACGAAGACGCGCTGGTCGCCGAGTTGGCCGGCTACCTGCTGGAGCACGCCCGCCGCGAGCGGCTGGCGCTGATCTCGCGTCCGGTGATCGAGTTCCAGACCGACGCGCGCCTGAGGCTGGGGGAATTCGGCATCCAGACCCGCGTGACCCATCCCGAGGGCGACCAGGCGGAGATGCCCGAGGCCCGCCCGCCCGCCGGGCGGGACCTGCCCCTGCCCGGGCGCCAAGGCGGCCCCGCCTCCCCCGTGCCGGCGCCGCCCGTATCCCCAGGAGCCGGGTCAGCCGCCGGGCAAGAACCCGGCGTTGGACGGACGATGGTTTACAGCGCTAAGGAAAGAGTTGCTGCGCCGCCACAGGAGAGTGCCACGGTGCGCACGCCGACCGCGATCCTCGTCGTTGACGACAAGCGCATGGCGATGCCGGACGACGGCGCGACGCTCGGGCGCAGCCGCGGGTGCGAGATCGTTCTCCAAGATCCGAACGTCTCCCGCCGGCACGCCGAGCTCCGCCCGCGTGGGGGGTCGTGGATTCTCAGCGACTTGGGTTCGACCAACGGTTCCCGCGTCAACGGCCGCTTCGTCGCGGGGCCCACCGTGGTCAAGCCGGGAGACGAGATCGAGCTTGGCACCGCGGTGATGAGGTTCGAGCTCGAATAACCGGCAACGAGCGCGATGCTCCAGCCCGTATCGGTCGGATTGAAGTTCGGGTTCCTACTGGTGCTCTACCTCTTCCTGGTGTGGGTGGCATGGAGCGCGTTTCGCGATCTCCGGCGCGGTCGCTCTGGCCCCGCCGAGCCCGAGCGCTCTGCGGCGCCGGACGCTACCGGAATGTTCGACGCGGATGACGCCCTTGTCGTGCAATCCCTCGACGGCGGCGAGCCACGCCTGCTGGTCGACCGCGCTCCGGGCCACCAGTCGGGCATGGCATACGAGATTCCGTTCTACGGCGCTACCCTCGGCCGCGGAGAGGTCGAGATCCAACTCGAGGATCCGTTTGCATCCTCGCGCCACGCACGCATCTTCCGGGAGGGATCAGTGGTGGTGATCGAGGATCTGGGATCCACGAACGGGACCTACCTCAACGGGGAGCTGATCAGCGGCCCGCAGCCATTGCACGAGGGTGACCGCATCCGCATCGGCGATTCCGAGTTCTCCTACATGCAGTGATCGCGATGCTGCGCGCCGCCGACACCACCGCCAAGACGGACACGGGTCGCCAGCGCCGGGCCAACGAGGACTGCGCGCTCGCGCGGCCGCCTGTCTTCGTGGTCGCCGATGGGATGGGCGGGGCGCGGGCCGGGGAAGTCGCGGCCGGAATCGCGGTGGAGGCATTTACGCAAGGGCTGCAAGGGTCGGGCAGCGTCGAGGAGCGGCTTGCCGGGCGCGCGCGCGAGGCGAACCGGCGGATCTTCGAACTCGCCAGCACAGAGCGCGAGCGGGCGGGGATGGGTACGACGCTTACGGCCGCGTACCTCGATAACTCGGAGCTCGCGATCGCCCACGTCGGCGACAGCCGGGCATATCTCTTCCGCGACGGCTCGCTAAAGCGGTTGACTCAGGACCACTCGCTGGTGGATGAGCTGGTCCGGCGCGGCAGGCTCACCGAGGAAGAGGCGGCCGAGCATCCCCAGCGCTCCATCATCACTCGCGCGCTCGGGCCGGAGTCTGAAGTTGACGTTGACACGTGGACCTACCCGGTACGCGGGGGCGATCTCCTGCTGGTGTGCAGCGACGGCCTCACCTCGATGGTCTCCGAAGAGCGGGTCACAGAGATCCTGGGATCATCCGATGATCTGGACGCGGCGGCCCAGGCTCTGATCGACGAGGCCAACCGCGCCGGCGGGCGCGACAACATCACCGTCGTCCTGGCCCGGTTCGAGGAAGTCGAGACCGGATCCGATGGAGCGGGCGACGAGCCCACGGCCGCGGGTGTCTCGCCGCCCGCCCGCGCAGCCAGCCGGCAGCGCCCAGGGACGGAGTCGCCCCAGAGCGCAGGTGCCACGGGTGCTGCACCGGTGAGCGATCGCAGCACGGTCGGCAGCGGCCGGGCCGGCGACTTGGCCCTAGCGGCCACGGTGATGACCGAGCGCGGCCCCAGAGGCTCGCGGGTCTTGGAGCCGACCAGGGCGCGAGGCGCGGGCGGATCGGTGCTCCGGCCGGCGGCCGTCACGAGCAGGAGGCGAGTAGCACGAGGCCGCTTCTCCAAGCCGGCGGCCGTACTGCTGACCGTTGTGATCGTGCTGTGTCTGATCGGGGCGGGCGGCTATCTCGCCACGCGTCAGCTCTATTTCATCGGCACCAATGCCCAGGGCGTGGTGACGATCTACCGCGGGCTGCCGTACGACCTGCCGGCGGGCGTCCACCTCTATGAGACGTTCTACGTCTCGGGGGTGCCGGCGTCCTTGATCCCGCCGGACCGCCGCGGCGCGCTGCTGAACAACAGCCTCCGCTCCGAGTCAGATGCGGAGAACGTCGTGAGGGCGCTCGAGCTGGGGCGGATCTCCAAGTGACGACCCCCGTACGGCGCATAACCTGGAGAAGGGGGGCGCGACTCCGGTGAACGCGCGCAACCGCGAGCTGCTGGGGCTTATCCCGGCGTCGCTGCTGGTGACGGCGGGCTTCGCGGCCATCTTCATCCAGCGCTCGAACGTGATCTCGAACGTCTCCTTGACCTATGGCGCGGTCTTTCTCGGGCTGTGCGTGTTGGGTCACCTGTTCATCCGCCGCCGGCTGCCCCGGGCGGATCCGTACCTCTTCCCGCTGGTGGCGGTCCTGGCCAGCTTCGGAATCGTGATGGTCTACCGCATCGATCCCGGCCAGGCACGGCTCCAGGCGCAATGGTTCGTGCTCGGGTTGATCCTGTTCGTGGTCACGATCGTCGCGCTGCGCGACTACCGCAAGCTCGAGCGTTACCGCTATGTGATCGTCGCGAGCTCGCTGGTGCTGTTGTTGCTTCCGCGCCTGCCGGTGGTCGGCTACCAGGCGAACGGCGCCTATCTCGGCGTCCACATCCCGGGCCTGTTCGTCTTCCAGCCCGAGGAGTTCGCGAAGATCGGCCTTGTCATCTTCCTCGCCAGCTACATGCGCGACACCCGGCAGGTGATGGTGGTGGGCGCGCGCCGCTTCTTGGGGGTGACGATTCCGCCGCTCAAGCACTTCGGCCCGGTGCTCGTGATCTGGGGACTGGCGATGCTGATCCTGATCCTGCTGCACGACATCGGCTCCTCGCTGATGTTCTACGGCGGGCTGCTCACGGTCCTCTATGTAGCCACCAACCGGGTCTCGTTCGTGGTCGTTGGCGTAATCGCATTCGCTCTCGGCGCCTGGTACCTGGGCACCCACATCACCCACATTCACGCCCGGGTCGAGGACTGGCTTCATCCGTTCGATCCGCGGCTTTACCACGCGCCGCTGGGCAGCTATCAGATCGCCAACGGCATCTTCGCGCAAGCCGCTGGGGGGATGTTCGGCCAGGGCTTCGGGCAATCCGCGCTGACGATCCCCGGCAGCCATCCAGTGCCGCTGCTGCCGGCTCCGCAGACGGACATGATCTACGCCGTCATCGCCGATGAGCTGGGGCTGTTCGGGGCCGCCGCGTTGCTCCTCGTCTATTTGCTGGTGCTCTGGCGCGGGTTCAAGACCGCGATGCTCGCGCGGGACTCCTTCTCGACGCTGATGGTCACCGGGCTGATGGCGATGCTGGGGCTGCAGGTGTTCGTGATCGTCGGCGGCGTCACGAGGGTGATTCCGCTCACCGGCGTCACGTTGCCATTTGTTTCCTACGGCGGAAGCTCGCTCATCGCTAACTTCGTGCTGCTCGCGCTCGTGCTGCTGGTCTCCGACCGGGCGCGGGCGCCTCTGACGACCTCGAGGCGCAGATGAACAAGCCCATCCTGCGCATCTTCACCTTTCTCGCGGTGCTGTTCGCGCTGCTGCTCGTCTGGACCACGCGCTGGACCGTGCTCGAGGCTCAGAAGCTCAACAACAATCCGCTCAACGTTCGCACGCTGCTGGACGAGCTGAAGATCAAGCGCGGGCGGATTCTGGCTGACGACGGCCTGGTGTTGGCCAGGTCGGTGCCGGCGCCCGGGGGCCTCTGGCGCCGTTTCTACCCGACCGGCCCGTTGTTTGCCCAGGCCGTCGGTTATTCCACGGCCGCCGCCGGCGACAGCGCCGGACTTGAGCGCTCGCGCGGTACCGAGCTGCGCGGGGTCCAGACCGGTCTGTCGTCGATCTTCGGGCAGTTCGGTGGCTCGCCCCGGGTCGGCGACGACGTCCACACGACGTTGGACCCGAAGGCTCAGCGGGTAGCCGTCGCCGGGCTGGCGGGCCGCGCGGGCTCTGTCGTCGCGCTCGATCCTCGGACCGGTGCGATCAAGGTCATGTACTCCAACCCCACCTACAACAACAACGATCCTCACGCCACAGGGCCCGGGATCTCGAACTTCAACCGGGCCACCCAAGCCAGCTACCCGCCAGGCTCGACCTTCAAGGTTGTGACCGACACGGCGGCTCTCGGCAGCGGCAAGTTCACCCCGGCCTCGATCGTCAACGGCGACTCGCCGAAGATCATCGCGGGCGTTCCGCTCGCCAACGACAACAACCAGAGCTTTGGCAATATCGACCTTACGACCGCGCTCACCTTCTCGGTCAACACGGTGTGGGCGCAGGTGGCGGAAGCGGTAGGGCGTCTGACGATGACCAGCTACATGCGTCGCTTCGGCTTCTACTCGAAGCCTCCGATCGACTACCCCTCGGACGAGATGAACATAAGCCGTCCTCTGCGCCCGGGCGGCGCCCCCTACTCGCCCGCGAGCCCGCGCGAGGACATCGGTCGGATCGGGATCGGTCAGGGCGGCCTGGCGGTGACGCCGCTTCAGATGGCGATGGTCGCGGCGGCGATCGCCAACCGGGGCAGGCTGATGACTCCCCATTTCACCTCCCGTGTGGTCGACCCGACCGGAGTGACAATCGAGACGATCAAGCCGACCCCCTACCGGCAGGTCACCACGCCCAAGGTCGCTGCCGAGGTCACCCAGATGATGCGCCGCGTTGTCGAAGAGGGCACCGGCACGCCCGCCCAGCTTGGGGGCACCAGCGTTGCCGGCAAGACCGGCACGGCGTCCATCGGCCTCCCAGGATCGGGGCTCACCCAGCCCTGGTTCATCGGCTTTGCGCCCGTTGGCAATCCCAAGGTGGCGGTTGCCGTGACGGTCGAGCGGACCAATGGTGGCTTTGGCGGCGCGGTCGCGGCCCCCATCGCCAGGGACGTGATCCAGACACTGCTGTCGGAGGGGCAATGACTCAAGCCCGCCGGCAGCGCGACCGTGGACGGAGGGTGCAGCGCGCGTGACCGAGGTACCCGAGGGCACCGTTGTGGATGGCCGCTACAGAGTTGTCGGGCGGCTCGGCACCGGCGGCATGGCCGACGTATTCCTGGCCGAGGACCAGCAGCTTGGCCGCAAGCTGGCGCTCAAGCTCCTGCACCAGCGATTCGCCCAGGACCCCGGATTCGTCGAACGGTTCCGGCGCGAGGCCCAGGCGGCCGCGGGTCTGCAGCACCCCAACGTCGTTTCGGTCTACGACCGCGGCGCCTACGACAGCACCTACTACATCGCGATGGAGTACGTGCCTGGGAGGACCCTCAAGCAAGTGATACGCGAGGAGGCGCCGGTGGACCCCGTGCGCGCGATCGACCTGGTGACGGAGATTCTCAAGGCCGTGCGGTTTGCCCACCGACACGGCGTGATTCACCGCGATCTCAAGCCCCAGAACGTGATTGTCGACGACGCGGACCACGCCAAGGTGACCGACTTCGGGATCGCGCGGGCGGGCGCGTCCGATATGACCGAGACCGGCTCGATACTCGGGACGGCCCAATATCTGTCTCCGGAGCAGGCGCAGGGGCACGCCGTCAGCCCGTCTTCCGATCTCTACTCCATCGGCGTGATCCTGTATGAGCTGCTGACCGGCCGCGTCCCGTTCGACGCGGAGGCGGCGGTCACCGTGGCGATCAAGCACGTTTCCGAACCCCCGATCGCGCCCCGCACGCTGCACCCGGTGATCCCCCCCGAGCTCGAGCAGGTGGCGCTCTGGTCGCTGAACAAGAAGCCGGCGGACCGGCCCGCTTCAGCGGAGGAGTTCCTGGCGGCGCTCAAGCATGCCCGAGCAGCGATCGTCTCCGGAGTGCCGGGCGAGCGGCCGACCGCGATGACGGCCGTGGTCGCGGGGGCCGGCGTGGCGGCCGCCGGAGCCGCAGCGGCCCCGCTGGCATACCCAAGCGCATTTCCAGAGAGCACCCCGGCGACGACGCTGCCGCCGGCCGGCAATGGGCGCGCTCTGCAACAGGAGCCCCAGCAGCGCAACCAAGGCCGCCGTGACCTCTGGCTGTGGCTGGGGCTGCTTGCGCTGTTGCTGGCGGCCGCCGCGGCGGCCGCCGTCTTCCTGCTCACATCGGCAAACCAGGTCACGGTCCCGTCGGTGGTGGACAAGCGCCTGTCGGTGGCGGAGAAGACGCTCAGGCGGGCCGGGTTCAAGGTCACGATTGGCCGCGCTCGCAGCACCAGGGCCGCCGGGGTCGTGATCCGTCAGAACCCCCCGGCCCGGTCACTGGCCAACCAGGGCACGACCGTACGCCTCACCGTCTCCGCCGGCCCCGGCACGAGCAAGGTTCCTCAGTTACGGGGCACGCCGCTCACGCAGGCGGAGGGCCTCATCCGCCACGCCGGGCTGAAGGTCGGCAAGGTCCAGTACGTGCAGGACACGGCAGTTCCGGCCGGGGTCGTGTCAAGCAGCTCCCCATTTGGCGGCGAAGCCGTGCCGCGGGGCACGGCGGTTGAGCTGTTCGTCTCCAGCGGCCCCCCGAAGGTCTCCGTCCCCGGGGTGACGGGCGAGACCGAGGTGGTCGCGCGCGCGATGCTCGGAGCCGCCGGGTTCACCGTAACCGTGACCACGAAGACCACGGCCGGTGCCCCGGCCGGGACGGTCGTCAGCCAGATCCCCGGGGCGGGAACCCAGCTGACCCCGGGGTCGACGGTGTCGATCGTGGTGGCACAGAAACCGCCGATCACGACGGTGACCGTGCCCGACGTGACCGGCGCCGCCGCGAGCCAGGCCAGGAGCACGTTGACCGCTGCCGGCTTCAACGTCATCCAGACACCCCGGACCGTCACTCGCAAGGCCAAGAGCGGGATCGTGCTCTCCCAGAGTCCCGCAGGCGGGTCGAGCGCCAAGAAGGGCACCACCGTCACGATCGTGGTCGGCAGCTTCAGCAAACCGCCGACGTCCACCACGCCGACCACGCCCACGACGCCGACCACGCCCACGACGCCGACCACGCCCACCACGCCCACCACCCCGACCACGGGTGGTCGGGTGGCCCGCGTGCCGTGAAGCGAGACCGCCTTCGGGTGGCCGTGCTCGGAGGGGGCCGCTCCTCCGAGCACGAGGTATCGCTGGCCTCGGCGGCTTCGGTCCTTGATGGTCTGAAGGCCGCCGGCCACGAGCCGTTCGCGGTGCAGATCGGGCGCGACGGCGTCTGGCGCCGTGACGGCGAACCGATCTCGCTCGAATTGGGCAGCGGCTTCCCGGGCGCGGACGTGGTGTTTCCGGTGCTGCATGGTCCCTACGGCGAGGACGGGACCGTTCAGGGGCTGCTCGAGTGCCTGGGGGTGCCATATGTCGGCGCGGGGGTGCTGACTTCCGCGCTGTGCATGGACAAGGTCCTGTTCAAGTCCGTGATGGCGCACGCGGGCATGCCACAGGTTGACCATCGAGCCGTCAAGCTTCAGCGCTTCCAAGAAGACCGGACGGCGGTGTTGGCCTGTCTTGCGCCGCTCGGTTTGCCCGTTTTCGTCAAGCCCGCGCGGCTGGGCTCATCGGTGGGGATCGTGCGGGTGCGGGAAGCGGGCGAGTTGCCGGCCGCGCTCGAGATTGCGTTCGCGCACGACCCGATGGCGCTCGTCGAGGCGGCGGCGAGCGGGATCGAGGTCGAGTGCTCGGTGATCGGCAACGGCGCGCCGGTCGCTTCCGAGCCGGGGGAGATCATGCTCGCGGCGGGCGAGGACGCCTGGTACGACTACGACGCGAAGTACACGCCCGGGAAGATGAGGCTGATCGTCCCCGCGCGCATCCCCGCACGTGTCCGCGACCGCGTTCGCGACTTGGCCCTGCGCACCTTCCTGCTCACTGGCTGTTCCGGTCTGGCGCGGGTTGACTTCTTCGTCGAGGGCGAGCGTGTGCTGGTCAACGAACTGAACACGATTCCCGGCTTCACCGAGACGAGCGTGTTCGGGGCGCTTTTTGGAGCCAGCGGGATCAGCTACGCACGCCTGCTCGACAGCCTGCTTGACCTGGCGCTCGAGCGCCACGGAGCGCAGCGCGCCCATCGTCATTGATTGAGTGAGCCGGCACATGTGCGCCGGCGGGCCACAAAGAAATAACCTGCCTGGCTGTGGCTCCGTCTCCGATCAAGTCCGTCGCCGTCGTGGGCGGCGGCTTCATGGGCGCGGGGATCGCCGAGTCGGCCGCGGTCTCCGGGTTGCAGGTGGTGGTGCGCGACGTTGACCTGGCCGCGCTCGACCGCGCCCGGACTCGGCTGGATGTCTCGCTGGCGCGAGCGGTCCAGCGCGGCAAGGTCGCGGCGGAGGGGGCTCAGGAGGCGCTCGCGCGCATCAAGCTGACGACCGAACTCGACGACATCGCCGGAGCCGACCTGGTGCTCGAGGCCGTGCCCGAAGACCACGGGCTAAAGCTCGAGGTGATGGGCGCGATCAACCGCGTTGCGAGCGATGAGGCGGTCGTGGCTTCCAACACCTCGTCGATTCCGATCGCGGAGCTCGCGCACGCGCTCCGTCGCCCCGAGCGCGTGCTGGGGCTCCACTTCTTCTCCCCCGTACCCGTGATGAAGCTCGTCGAGGTGGTGGTCGCGCTCGACACCTCGAGCGAGGTGGTGGGGACGGCACGGGACTTTGTCGAGCGGCTCGGGAAGCGGCCGATCGAGACCAAGGACCGCTCGGGGTTCATCGTCAACATGCTGCTGGTCCCCTACCTGATGGCGGCGGTAAGGATGTACGACGAGGGGTTCGCGTCGCGAGAGGACATCGACGCGGGGATGCAACTGGGCGCCGGCCACCCCATGGGGCCGCTCGCGCTGTGTGACTTCATCGGCCTGGACGTGCTCTACGCGGTGTGCGACTCGCTGTATGAGGAGTTCAAGCGCGACGAGTACGCGCCGCCTCCGCTGATGAAACGGATGGTGGCCTCTGGCCGCTTGGGCCGCAAGTCAGGCCGCGGCTTCTACAACTACTGAATGCTCAGTCCAGTCCCTTCTCCCGGTAGAGCGTGACCTCGTTGACCGAAGCGCTCTGCTTGCCCCGAGGCAGGTTCGTTATCCAGACCAGGTAGTACCGCCACGAGCGGTGGACGGCGAGCGGGATCTTTTGCCTGCTTCCGACGTAATTTGCGGCGCCGACCTTCGTCCATCCATTTGGACCGACGGGGAAATTGTCAGTGCGGCTGGGGGTCGTGTTCCTAACCCAGATCTGCACGGACCAGCCGGGTGTCGATGTCAGGATCACCATCTCTGGCGCCTCGACGTGTGGGCTGGCGTCCATGTAGATGCCCACCCCGGGCTTGCCCAGCGCGCCGCTGAAGTACTGCTCGGTTTGCCAAGCGGTTGCCGGGTTGCCGTCGATGGCAAGGCCGACCTCGCCTGGGTTCTGGGTCTTGGTGCCGTCGAGCCCGAACGGGTTGTAGTCGTGGGCACAGTTCTGGCACAACTGGACCGGCATGAGCGCCGGGGAGGGCGAGTTCTCCGCGGGGAGCCCCGTGCCGTGGTGAGCCCGGTTCGCGAGAAACACCAGGATGCCCGCGATCGCGGCGAGCGCCAGCACGGCGAGGATGGTTGAACGGACCCGGTGCCGGAGCTGGAACGGGACGCGCCTGCGCTTGCGGGCTGGCAGCGTCTGCAGGACGCTGGTCACCTCGGGGCCGGCGTCGCCGGTGCGGGCCGCCTCGATCGCCAGCACGTCCTCGAGGTCGGCGATCATCTCGGCGTCGTTTGCGTACCGATCCTGAAGGCGCTTGGCCGTGGCTCTGTCGATCACCGCGGCCAGCGCCGCCGAGACCTCCGGCCGCTTGACCTGGACGTCGGGAAGCGCTTCGCGCACGTGCTTCATCGCCACCGAGACCTGGCTCTCGCCGCGGAAGGGAACCTCGCCGGTGAGCATCTCGTACATCAGCACCCCCAGCGAGTACAGATCCGACTGTCCGGTGACCTGCTGGCCCAGCGCCTGCTCGGGGGAGACGTAGTCGGTGGTGCCGAGCACCCTTCCGTCGGCGGTCAGCCCCTCCTCGTCCAGCGTGCGGGCGATTCCGAAGTCGGTCACCTTGCAGGATCCCTCCTCGTCGATCAGCACGTTCTGGGGTTTGACGTCGCGGTGGACGATGTGGCGCGCGTGGGCGGCTCCGAGCGCCCGCGCGATCTCGATCGCGTAGGCGACCGCTTCGGGGATCGGGAGGCGACCACCACGGCGGATGCGGTCCTTGAGCGTCTCGCCCTCGACGTACTCGAACACGATGTAGGGGCGCCCTTCGTCTTCGCCCGCGTCGATCACCCCGACGATGTGCGGATGGTTGAGTTGAGCCACGGCGCGCGCCTCTCGCCTGAAGCGCTCGAGCTGGGCCGAGTCGGAAAGCACCTCCCGGTTCATCAGCTTGATCGCGACGCTGCGCTGGAGGGTCTCATCGAGCGCCCGGTAGACGGTGGACATGCCTCCATGTCCGATCCTGGCCTCGAGCCGGTAGCGGCCACCCAACTTCGTACCTACCAGCGTGCTCATGTGATCCCTCTATTTTGCGCTACCTGAGCGTCCTCGATGTGACCTTTTGCGTCGATCGGGTCTGTTTGCGGTCACGGGCGCCCAAACCCGCTGTGGACGGGCTCTTGGAGGAGTTCGGCGATCAGGTGCGGTTCACCTACGTGATGGGTGCAAGGTTCGCTCGCTGCGAAAGATGGCCGCGGCAAGTGCAACGCGGTAGGCGGCGTACGGCCACAGGGGCCGGTCTCCGTCGCTGACGACGAGCAGCCTCTTGGACGCGAGCGTCGAGAGGAATGCGGCCACGGCGCCGACCAGGAACGGAGCTCGCGCCTCCGGCCGGAGGCGGCGGGCCCGCAGCCGCGCTCCCTTGAGCACCGCCGCGCCGACGATCACCGGTAGCGCCAGCTCGCGGGAAAGCCGGTGGGCGTCGGCGCGCGCGAAACCGCGGATCCGGGCGGCGGCCAGGGTCGCACCGCCCCGCGAGACGCCGGGAAAGAGCGCGCACGCCTGGGCCAAGCCAAGCCACGCCGCGTCACGCCGCCCCGCCTCGTCGCGGTGGCGGGTGCCTGAGCTGCGGTCGGCCCACGCCAGCGCCAAGCCGCCCGCAAGCAGCCCCACCGCGACCGCCCATGGATTTCGGAGCTGCCGCTCGATCCGGCGCTCGAACACGTACCCGACCACGACCGAGGGCGCCAGCGAGAGCCCGAGCTCGGCGAAGCTGTCAGACCGGGACGCGGCAGGTTGCCCAGAGAGCTTGTCGCGCAGTACGATCGGGACCGCGGGCGCCGCGCCAGCGTGCACCGCTACCTCGAACGTCTTGCGCTGCTCAGCGTCGATTCCCGTCCAATTCCAACGCAGCAGCCACGGCAGGAGCGTCAGGTGCGCGGAGGAGGAGACCGGCAGAAGCTCGGTCGGTCCCTGCAGCGCGCCCAGCGCCAGCGCATGGTGGAGGGGGATCGCCTGCGGAGCGGCCCTATTCGGCCAGCACATCCGCGGTCTGATCGAGCTCCTTGGTCGACTCCTCCGACCGGCCCGACCTAAAACGCCGGATGATCAGGTAGAGGATGGCGGCCACTACCAGCGCCGCGCCGACATAGTCGGCGTACTCGAGGTGGTGGCGCCAGCTCTGCCACCCCTGCCCGACCTCGCGCCCAAGCAGTGTCAGCCCCACGATCCAGGGAATCGAGCCGAGCGTGGCGAAGATCACGAACCGCCTGAAGGGCATCTGGGCGACGCCGGCGGCGTATGGAAACGCCGACCTGACGACGGGCAGCATGCGCGAGATGAAGATCGCAGGCTCGCCGTATCGCGCAAACCAGCGCTGGGCCCGATCGATCTTGTGCCGATGCAGGCGGCCCGCGCGGCGCTGGACCCATCCCTCCTTGCCGAAATATCCGATCGCATAGGCGATGGTCGCGCCGAGGACGTCGCCGATCAGCGCCGCCACGAGCACCCCTACCAGCGGAAGCGTGTGGTTGTAGACATTGAAGCCGGCGAACAGCAGCGTCGGTTCGGTCCCGGGCACGAAGATGACGCCGGTCGAGAGCATCAGCAGGCCCACCCCCGCCACGCCAAGCTTTCCGATCGCGTGCGTGGCGAAGGTGACCAGCGATCCGGTGATGGAGGAGATCGCGAGCACGGCGATCAAATGTAGCGACCGCGGTACCGTTCACCGCCGCGATGGTCGCCCCCACCGAAGTGAGAATTTCCTTATTCCAGTCCGCCAGGTGGCTCCAGCCGCTGTACGCCGAGGTGCAGTCTCGCCTCGCGGAGGTGATCGAGCGCGGCACATTCATCCTCGGCCCCGAGGTGGATGCGTTCGAGCGCGAGTTCGCTCGCTATCTGGAGATCTCGCACGTGGTCGGCGTCGCCAACGGGACCGATGCGATCACGATCGCGCTCCGCGCGGTGGGCGTACGGCCCGGGGACGAGGTGGTGGTGCCCTCCTTCACGTTCTACGCAAGCGTCGAGGCGGTCCTCGCGGCGGGCGCGCGTCCGGTGTTCTGCGACGTCGATTTAGAGACGCGCAACGTGACGGTGGATACGGTACGGGCAGCTCTGACGCCGGAGACCGCCGCGATCGTGGCGGTCGACCTGTTCGGTTCTCCCGCGCCCGACCTGCGCGAGCTCGGACCGCCGGTGATCGAGGACGCCGCGCAGGCTGCCGGCGCGAGCCTGGGCGGGCGCCGTGCCGGCGCGCTCGGCGACGTCGCGACGTTCTCGTTCTACCCCTCCAAGAACCTGCCCTGCTTCGGTGACGGCGGCGCGGTCGCGACCGCGGACGACGCGGTCGCGGAGCGTGTGCGGACCTTGCGCTTCCACGGCTCGCGCGACAAGGAGACGTTCATGGAGGTCGGCTACAACTCCCGGCTCGACGAGCTGCAGGCGGCGGTCCTGCGGCTCCTGCTCCCGCGCCTGGGCGGCTGGAGCGAGGCTCGGCGCAGGGTGGCTTCGCTCTACGAGGACGCCGGGCTCGGGGAGCACGTGTCGCTGCCGATGACGGTCTCCGGAGCGCAGCCGGCGTGGCATTTGTACGTGGTCGCGCATCCGCGGGCAGATGCCTTGATCTCCGCGCTGCGCGAGGCGAGGGTCGGGGCACGGGGCTACTACCGCAGGCCGGCGCATCGACAGCCGGCGCTCGCGCCGTATGTGTCAGGTGGCCGCTCACTGCCCGCGACGGAGGAGCTTGCGCGGACCAACCTTGCGTTGCCGATGGGGCCGATGCTCGAGCGCTCCGAAGTCGAGGCGGTGGTGGCCGCCGTGGGCGAGGCCGCCAAGCGCACGCGGTGAACGAAGCGACCATCGTGGAGCGGCCCGCTATGCGACCGCGGTGAACCAACTGCGCAGCACCAGCAGATCGGCGCGTCCGTAGCCGCGGAAGGCGCGCGCGAGCCTGATTCGCGCGAGCTGCTCCGGCGCTCCGCGCGCCGGCTCCTCGGCTATCACCGTAAATCCGGCCCGTTCCATGAGCCGGCGATAGTCAGAGGCCCGGAGGCGGTTCTGGTACTGCAGCGAGTTGTTGAAGAACCGCCACACCGCGGGCGGATAGCGCAGGTAGTTGAACTCCGTGATCGAGCGATCGAAGTGCGCGTAGTGGTCGGAGATGTCGACGAAGTGGTCCATCACGGCGCCCGGGGCGGAAAGGCGCCCGAACTCGGCCAGGATCTCCGCGAGTGCGTCGGGCGCAATGTGCTCGAGCGTGTTGTTGGAGACAAACAGCTCGATCGAGCCGGCCGGCAGGCCGGACGCTCGCGCGTCGCCAAGCAGCGCGCGCACGCCCACGGTCGCGAGCAGCTCCTCGGCGGTCGCGCCGACGCGCTCGCGGGCTGTGGCGATGGTCCGTTTTGCGCGGGTGGGATCAAGGCCCGGAAGCTGACCGGCCAGCCGGCCGGATGCGAGCGCCGCGGCGTACATGTCCAGGGTGCGTCGCACGCGTTCGGCCTCCAGTAGCGCGGTCACGTCGATCGACGTCACCTCGGGGGCGCCGGCGAGCGCCAGCCCCACGGGAACGATGGGATACCAGCCGGTGCCGAGCTCCAGCGCTGCGGCGGGCGGCCCGTCGGCATCTCGGACCCGCCGAAAGCGTTCCAGATGGTGGCGGCAATGCGAGACCTTGGCGTCGAACGTCGCCTTGCTCAGCACCAGGCTGCCGGTCACGCGCTGCTGGAGCAGCGAGTTGAAGTGGTGGCGCCCAGGCAGCAGCGAGATCGCTCCCTGGACTGCCGCCTTGAGCAGCCAGGAAGGCACCGGCGCGGGATGGTAGCCGCACGTGCGCGGGGGGTTCTGAGACAGACTCTAAGCGCACTTAGCAGCAATTGAGCCAAGGCAAACTAGAATCCGCGGCGCATGCGGCGGCGGTTTAGATCCGCGGCCTTCCCCGTTCATCGCTACTCGGCGCCACAGCTGCTGGCGGACGGCGTGTTGGTCGCGCTCGCTTATTACCTCGCGTTCAGGCTGAGGTTCGAGGAGGGCTTCTCCGGGAGCGCTCACCGGTACGGCGAGCTATTGCAGGTCACGCTCGCCTGGGTGGTGCCGCTGGCGCTGGTGGTGCTGGCGGTCTTCGGCCAGTACCAGCGCCTCTGGACCTTCGTCGGCCAGCGCGACTACGAGGCGGTGGCCAAGGGCATGGTGGTCGCGACCCTCCTGATCGTCGGCGTGATCGCGCTGCTGCATCCCGTGGTGGCAACGCCGCCCACGCCTCGGGTCGCGATCCACCACCGCGTCGTCAGCTTGGAATCGGGAGCGGTCACCTTGCCGGCGAGCGTGATCGCGCTGTTCTTTCTGCTGGGGCTGGCGCTGCTCGTCGGAATGCGCTTCCTCGTGCACCTGGTTGCCGAGGGGCGCGTGCGGAGCTTCCGCGTGGCGAAGGGCGCGCGCGACGTGCTGATCGTGGGCGGTGGCTCTGGTGGCCGCCTGGTGGTACGTGAGCTCGCGCGAAACCCGGGCCTCCGGCTCCGGCCAGTGGGCTTCATCGACGACGATCCGCGCAAGCAGGGGCTCAAGGACGAGTACGGCTTGCGGGTGCTGGGAACGACCGCCGGCGATGACCTCGCGCGCGTGCTCGACGAGGTCGAACCCGACCAGGTGATCATCGCGATCCCGTCGGCGCCCGGCACCCTCCGGGCGCGCGTCGTGGCCGCCTGCCGCGAGCGGGGGATCCCGGTACGGACGATGCCGACCGTGTTCGAGCTCCTGCGCGACGGCTCGGGTCAGGCCACGGTCACCAGGCAGCTGCGTGAGGTGCAGGTCGAGGACGTGCTTGGCCGTGAGCCAGTGCGGATGGAGCTCGAGCGCGTCGGTGCGTATCTCGCCGGTCAGGTCGTGCTGGTTACTGGCGCCGGCGGCTCGATCGGCGCCGAGCTCTGTCGCCAGATCGCCCGGGTGGGGCCGCGGCGGCTGGTGCTCCTTGACCACGCGGAGGACAACCTGTTCGAAATTCTGCGCGAGCTCGAGGAGGACCGCCACGTGCGCACCGCCCTGCCGGTGCTCGCCGACTGCAAGGAGGAGGAGCGGACCCGTGAGGTCTTCTCCACATACAGGCCCGCGGTCGTGTTCCACGCGGCGGCCTACAAGCACGTGACGATGACCGAGGCCAACCCGGTGGAGGCGGTGCGCAACAACGCGCTCGCCACGCGGGTCGTGGCGAAGGTCGCCGGCGAACTGGAGGTGCAGCGGTTCGTGCTCGTCTCGACCGACAAGGCCGTCACTCCGGCGACGGTGATGGGAGCCTCCAAGGCACTGGCGGAGTGGGCGGTCGAGGCCGCGGCGGCGAAATATCCCGGCACGGTGTTCGCGACCGTCCGCTTCGGCAACGTGCTCGGGTCGTCTGGATCGGTGGTGCCCATCTTCCGGCGCCAGATCGCTGCGGGCGGCCCGGTGACGGTCACCGACCCACGCATGACCCGCTACTTCATGACGATTCCGGAGGCGGTGCAGCTAGTGATCCGGGCCGGCTCGCTTGGTGACCGCAGCGGTGAGGTCTTCGTGCTCGAGATGGGAGAGCCGGTGCGGATCATCGACCTGGCGGAGGCGATGATCCGGCTCTCCGGGCTTGAGCCCGAACGCGACATCGCGATCGAGATCATTGGAGCTCGCCCGGGGGAGAAGTTCCACGAGGATCTGTTCAACCCCTTCGAGCGGCCGCAGCCGACGCCGGCGCAGAAGATCCTCCGGGTGCAGCGTGAGCCTCTGGATCCGGGATGGGTCGAGCGCGCGTTCGCCGAGATAAACCTGCTTGTGCTCGAGGGCGACGCGGCGCCGCTCATCGACAAGGTGGCTAGGCTGGCCCACGCTCGCGACTTCCGTCTGCCCCCGGTTGGCGCCGTGCCAGGCGCCCCCGCGGGCGAAGATGGCCTCCGGAGCGCCCCTTAGACTCGTCGGACCCGAACGTGGCCCTCTCCTACGCCCTGTCGATCAGTCACTTCGTTTCGTCCGTGGGCGCCGATGCGGGCTTCGCCGCGCTGCTCGGACTGGCGATCCTGGTTCTGCTCTACTTCGCGCACGCTCGAGAGGCCGCGACGCTGCGCAAGCAACTGGCGGCTGCCACCCAACGGCTGGAGGAGCTTGAACGACGAGTGGCGCAAGAGCCCAGTGTTCCCGTCGCTCCGAGGCCGCCTGTATCCGCGGCGCCGGGCGCCGTCCAGGCGGCGACGCCGGCACGGCGCGGTGTCGCGTCCACCGAACAGGTGGGTGGGCCCACGACAGTGGCTGCGGGTGCCGGCCCCGGCCCCCGTGTCGCTTCCAGGCCCGCCTCTGTGCCTCCTGTAGCCGCGCCGGCAGGCGTGGCCGCTCCCGCGCTGACCGACGCGACGCGGGTGGTCTCCTCCTCCGGGGAGCTGGCACCGGATCGGCAGGCGCCGCCCACCGACGGCCGGTCTGAGGCCGCCTTCGGTCCGTCCGGGGTCGGCAAGGCTCCTTCCGCCGTGACCGCCGCCGGCGGCGACAATGGCTCTCCGGCGCAAAGTGAGCCGCTGGCTGCGCGTTCACTGCTCGAGCAGGGGCTTCCCGGCCGCACACGCGGCACCCGCTGGCTCGTGTCGCTGCTCGCAGTCGTGGTGGCGGCGGCCATTGCGGCAGCGCTCGTGGTGGTGCTGAGCGGTGGGGGCTCGCACCACCCCGCCGCTCCCCGGCAACACATCGCCGCGGCACCTTCCGGCGTCGTCCCGGGCGCGGTGACGGTGGCCGTCGTCAACGCCACCTCGGTCAACCAGCTCGCCCACCACATCGGTGACCGTTTGACCAGCAGGGGCTTCAAGGAGGGAACGCTCGCGACGGCCAGCAATCAGTCGTTGGCCGCCACGACAGTTGGCTATCTCCCGGGTCATCGCAGCGACGCGCTTGCGGTCGCGCACGCGCTGAGGCTGCCGGCCAGCGCCGTCATCCCTGCTTCGAGCAGCAACAAGGCACTCGTCTGTCCGGCTGGTGCCACGTGTGCTGCCGACGTGATCGTGGTCGCCGGGTCCGATCTCGCGCCCAGGCGATAGCGGCGGACAGGTGGCCGGGTTTCTCGAGCTCCCGAAGCGGAGCGCCAAGCCCCGAGAGCAAGGGATCACGCACGTACTCGACCGCGGCCTGGCGGCGGCGGACATCGACGACATGGTCGAGGTCTCCGGATCATCGATCGACATCGTCAAGCTCGGATGGGGCACCGCGGTCGCCACCGGCAACCTCGAGCGCAAGCTGGAGCGCTACCGGCACTACGGGCTGCCGGTCGTACTAGGCGGGACCCTCACCGAGGTGGCGATCTCGCAGGGTAGGCTCGATCGGCTGGTCGCCTGGGTGCGAGAGCTCGGCCTTCGTCACATCGAGATCTCGGACGGCACGATCGCGCTCGACCACGGCCGTAAGGTCGAGTTGATCGAACGCCTCGCGCAGGAGTTCATCGTGCTCTCGGAAGTGGGGTCCAAGGACGACACCGGAGCGATCACGCCCCCGTACCAATGGGTGCAACAGATGCGCGCCGAGCTTGCCGCGGGCGCCTGGAAGGTGATCGCGGAGGGTCGCGAGGCCGGTACTGCCGGGATTTTCCGTCCCACCGGCGAGGTGCGCGAGGGCCTGATCGGCGAGATCGTGCACGAGATCGATCACGCCAGGATCATGTTCGATGCTCCCCACAAGCATCAACAGGTTTGGTTTCTGCGCCGCTTCGGATCAGAGGTCAACTTGAGCAACATCGCCGCCGACGACGTGCTCGGGGTGGAGACGCTCCGACTGGGGCTACGGTCGGATACGCTCGGCATCGGCCAGTGAACGCGGGCCGCACCCGGGCTGAAATGTCGGAGGTACCCGAGGGACACAAGCTCTACCTTGCCCGGCACGGCGAGACCGACGACAACCGCGAGCCGATCCGCGTGCAGGGGTTCAGCGACCCACCTCTGAACGACACCGGCCGCCGCCAGGCGCGCGAGTTGGCCGCCCGCGTCGAGCCGCTTGGGTTGCGCTCGCTGTGGTCCTCCGATCTGCGGCGGGCGCGCCTGACGGCGGAGATCGTGGGCGCACGGCTCGGCCTGGCCGTGACGCTCGATCCCCGCCTGCGCGAGGCGAATCGCGGCAGGTGGGAAGGTCGGCTGTTCGTCGACATCGCGCGCGAGTGCCCCGACCGCTATGCGGCCTGGCGCCGGGCGGGGGATTCCTTTCGCTTCCCCGAGGGCGAGTCGCTGCGCGAGCAGTCAGAGCGAGTGTGCGACTGCTTGGAGGCGATCCGGGCCACGAGCGCGCTCCCGGCACTGGTCGTCTGCCACGGCGGCTCGATCCGGGTCGCATTGTCGGAACGCGACCCCCGCGGCCTCGACGCGTTCCACGAGTTCGAGATCCCCAATGTGGCGGTGGTGCCGCTATGACGGCCAGCCGCGCTTCACGGAGCGAGGCAGGCGGGACAGCGGCGCCGCTGCGCCGCGGAAACTCGCGCCTGATCGGCCGCGCCGTCTATGTCGCGCTGGTGGTGGCCACGATCGCAGCCTTCTTCATCAGCCAGCACCTGAAGGTCACAACGCCGTTCATCTCGGGCGTGAGCGGCCCCTACCCGCCCGCCATCAATCCCGTCGACGGTCCAACCAACTGTCCTGTCAGCTCCGGTGGTCGCCATGTCAGCCAGCGCTTCACGAAAGTCTCCTTCTTCCTCCTTCACCACGTGGACAACGTGGACGTCTACGTCGTCAATCAGAGCGGCAACGCGGTTCGCTCGCTCGCGCGCGGCGTCTTTATGGCCAAGAAGCAGGCCAGGTCCTTCATCTGGAACGGGCGCGACGGCGCGGGCGGGACGGTCGCCAAGGGGAGCTATTTCTTCCAGGTGCACCTGATCCACCAGCAGCGGACGATCGAGATCCAGCAGCCGGTTACGGTCGAGACGGCGACTCGCTGCGGGTGGAAGGGGTAACGCGACGGCGGCCAACGTCCGCCGGCCTGTCAGCGATCCCCGTGGCGCGCCGTACCGTTTGCAGCCGTGCTCCACGCGGTCTTTGAAGGACTCCCTTGACGTCGTACCTGAGACGCCTGGCCAGCTCGCTGGCCGCCTATCAGCTGGCGGACGTGGTCTCGAAGTTCCTGGCGGTCCTCCTGCTGCCCGTCTACACGCGCTACATCTCGCCCGCCGGCTATGGCGTCGTCGAGCTGCTCGCAAACGGCGTCATCTTCATCAGCATCGTCGTGCGCCTGGGCATCATCGAGGCGTTTCTGCGC
>JAFAPR010000093.1 GCA_019247075.1 Solirubrobacterales bacterium | reverse complement strand
CATCGGCGGTTGGTGATAGCGGTCTCTGCCGAGCAGGAACTCTGCTTGAGCGCGAAGCGCCAGGCGGACCTCGGCGCGGCGATCATGGGCCGCAACGTGTTCGGGCCGGCTCGCCGTCGGTGGCCGGATGAGTCCTGGCGGGGATGGTGGGGCGAGGATCCCCCCTACCACCATCCCGTCTTCGTGCTGACCCACCACCCGCGCGAGCCGCTCGAGATGCAGGGCGGCACCACCTTCCACTTCGTCAGCGACGGGATTGAGTCGGCGCTCGCTCAGGCCAAGGATGCCGCAAGGGGACTCGACGTCTGGCTGGCCGGTGGCGCGTCGGTGGTCAACCAGTACCTGGCCGCACGCCTAGTTGACGAGATCGACGTCTCGATCGCGCCGTTGATCCTCGGTGCCGGCGCTCGCCTATTCCAGGGGCTCGACCGCGGGACGCTCAAGCTCAAGCAGGTCCGCGCGGTCGACGCGCCCGGCGTCACACACGTCAAGTACGAAGTCAGCTGACCCGCTTTCGCCGACCCGCTGGTTCTACCGCGTTGGTCCCGGTACGACCTCCTATGCGCGGTCAGCGAGGCGCTCGCGGCTCGCGAGCCAGCCGCGATGCCCAAGCCGACCGCTGAGCCGCGGGTCCCGCGCGGAGCAGGGACGCCACCGGTGTGCTTGAGATGCTCCTGCCTTGAGCTGAGCAGGACGGGTGGGGGTGGAGGGCCGAAAATGGCTGCATGAATTCCGATCTCACGTCTCTGCTGTCGTCGTTGGTGGCCGTTGACTCGGTGAATCCGTCGCTGGTAGCGGGGGGCGCGGGCGAGGCGGAGATCGCAACCTTGATCGAAGCCTGGGCGCGTGACGCGGGGCTTGAGGCGGAGCGCCTTGAGGAGACTCCGGGGCGTCCGAGCGTCCTGGTCCGCGCGCGCAGCACTGGGGGTGGTCGTGCGCTGCTGCTGTGTGGGCACATCGACACGGTCAACGTGGATGGCATGACCGCTCCGCATACGCCGCGGGTCGACGGTGACCGGCTGTACGGCCGCGGGGCTTATGACATGAAGGCCGGCGTCGCGGCAGCGCTGATGGCCGTGCGGGAGGTCTCGCGACTCGGGCTCGCCGGGGACGTGGTGGTCGCCGCGGTCGCCGACGAGGAGCATGCGAGCCTCGGCGTCCAGGAGGTGCTGCGCAGCGTCTCGGCGGACGCGGCCGTGGTTACTGAGCCGACCGAACTGGAGCTGGCGGTGGCACATAAGGGCTTCGTCTGGAGCGAGATTAAGGTAGCCGGCCGTTCGGCGCACGGCTCGCGACCACATCTGGGCGTGGACGCCATCGTCAAGATGGGCGCCGTGCTGGGGGAGTTGGCGCGGCTCGACCGCTCGCTGGCGCAGCGAACGCATCCGTTGCTGGGGCGCGCTTCTGTGCACGCGTCGCGGATCGAGGGTGGAGTCGAGCTGTCCAGCTACCCGGCGCACTGCAAGCTCGGGCTGGAGCGCCGCACCTTGCCGAGCGAGACAGGCCAGCACATCGAGGCGGAGCTCGCAGGCCTGCTGGAGCGCTGCCGGAAGACAGACCCGGAGTTCGAGGCCTCTCACCGCGTCTTGCTGGTGCGCGAACCGTTCGAGATCGACCAGGACCAGGAGCTTGTGGCGCTCGTCGCCCAGGCCGCCGGTGAGGTGCTGGGCGTACCGGCCACGATCGCCGGCGCAAGCTACTGGGCCGACGCCGCCTTCATCGCGGCCGCCGGTATCCCAACCGTCCTGTTCGGCCCGGGCGGCGACGGTGCCCACGCTGTCGAGGAATGGGTCAGCCTCTCCGACACCGAGGCGGTGGCCCGCACGCTGGTCAGCCTGGCCACACGCTTCTGCGCATGAGAGCGCTCATCAACCCCGCCCTGGACACCGCGGCGGTCCCCGCGGCCGGCGACGATGCCGCCGCGTTTCGCCGCGCCCTGTCCGGCTATGCGCCCACGCCTGTCCACTAGCTCGACGCGATCGCATCCGAACTCGGCGTCGCTGCCGTCCAGGTCAAGGACGAGTCAAGCCGGCTCGGGCTACCTGCGTTCAAGATCCTGGGCGCCTCGTGGGCTGTCGAACGCGCACTGCGCGCAGAGTCTGCCGTGCGCACCCTGGTCGCCGCCAGCGCCGGCAACCACGGCGGGGCGGTCGCACACGCCGCGGCGCTGCGGGGGTTGGCCTGCCGCATATTCCTGCCCGAGCGCTCGCTCGCCGTGGGACCCGCTTTTGATCGTCGAGGGCGAGCGATCCTCGCGAGCGCGCAGTGATCAGACGGTCGCGATGTCGTCTCGGCGCACGACCCCGATCAGGGTACCGTCGGGTCGGGTGACCACGAGCGTGCGGGAGCCGTAGGCCTCGAACCGCTCCTGGAGTTTGCCTTCTGTCAGGTGGGGGCGGATCGTCTGCGGCCTGGGTTCCAGGACCGTATCGATCGGATCGCCATCCGAGAGCGCGTCGAGCGCTGATTTTCGGACGCGCCCGAGGACCACGGCGCCCGGGCTTAGGACCAGCGCGTAGCCGTAGGGCGAGTCGGCGATCGCCCGGCGCATGTCTCCCGTGGAGGCGTCCGGCGGGAAGGTCGCGACGTCGTGGCGGGCGAGGCTCCCCGCTGTCGGGTCGTTTGCTCGCAGGCCTTCGCCCGGCAGGCCGTGGGCGAGCCAATCGACCTTGCCCGGGGTGTAGTCATAGACGCGGGCAAAGCCCAGGGTGACGAGCCGGCACGCGGCGCGTGGACTTAAGTCTCAAAGGCCGTCGAAGCAGTAGACGACGACGTCGCGTCCCCGGTGAAGCCGCCTGGCCGTTTCGGCGTTTAGCTCCGCAAGCGGAAGACCGATCGCGCCCGGGAGATGCAGCTTCTCGTAGTCCTGTCTGGGCAGGACCTCGACCACCTGCGCGCCGCCCGCGATCAGTTCGTGGAAGTCGGCGATGTTGATGCTTGTCACTGTCATGTGTTCGCCCGGGCGACCGGGAATGGTCGCAGGTCTGTGATCCTCACCCAGCGCTACCAGATCCGCAACCGGGCCTTACCGGACGCGCCTCAGGGGTACCGGCACCACCGCCAAGGATCTGAGACTCCTGAGGCCGGCAAGGGTGGCTGAGACTCGTCGGACTCATGCGCGCCTTGGCTACAGGCCGCCTCGCCGGGACTGCTTACGTGGACCGTCCGGCGATGAGCCGCAGCCTGATCCGAGCAGTCGTGCGAGATTCGCTTGCCGAAGCATGAACACGTGTTCGCGCGCAGCCGTACCGCAGCGCCCGCCTATGACCCGGAGTTCGATAGCAACGTCGCTGAGCCTCAGCTCGTGGATGTTGCGGTCGGTTTGATGACCAAAGTTGATGACCGATCGGGGGTGGAGGGAGGCCAAAGTCAGCGGTTCAGTGCGAGAATCGACCCATTAGCAGGGAGTTCGTCCAGTGGGCGGTGCCTGACTCGAACAGGCGACCTCCTGCTTGTAAGGCCGCGGGGCAGCCTCCAAGTGGGCTCGGTTGGGCCAACTGGGGCGTCCGATTTGCCTGTAAACAGGGCCTTGTCGAATCGGACGGTTGCCCGGAGCGGTTGCCGGGCGTGACTGTTGCCCGACCGTTGCCGGGACGCCGAGGTCCAGTGTACGCTTGGCTCACGCTCGTCTGACGAACGATCGGGCAGCGAGCGATGGACACAGGAGGCAAGAGACTGTCGGCAACCAATACAGCAGCTCGGCCCTACATTCGTCAGCGCGCCAGCGGCCCGTTCTGGTACGGCAAGTGGTCGCGCAACGGCAGGCCGGTGGTGCGAGCGCTCGGTCGCGCGTGGGTCGAGGCCGACCGTAACGGGGGCTGGCGAAACCGACGCGGCAGGGCGCCCGAAGGGACACTCACCGAGACGCAGGCGGCCTCACGCATGTTGGCGCTTGTGCGCGAGCACCACGCCCAGCAGACGCGTCTGGAACACGACGCCGAGGAGCGCCGGCGGCAAGGCGTCACGTTTCGCGAGCTCGCCCACGAGTGGCTCGGCTTCCTCGAGCGCGAGAAGGGGGTCAAACCATCAACGCTAGGCGACTACGGCTGGATGCTGGCCGAGCCAGGCCAGCAGCATCGACGCGGCCAGGGTCGCTACCCGGGCCTGCTGATGGCAGCTTTCGGCTTTCGCCCGGCACGGGGGATCACAACTCGGGATGTGGCTGAGTACCTGCGGGGCCTCGACAAGGCCGGAGCGCGTCCTCGCACGGTCAACAAGCATCGCCAAGTGATCTCCGCGATCTACACGTACGGGATGCGCGAGGACAGCTACGGGCTCGCTATCAATCCGGCGCTGGGAACGAGCAAGCGGCGGGAGCCGCCGCCCGCGGTGCTCGACTTCTACGAGCCCGAGGAGGTCGAGGCGCTGGCCAGGGCCGCCGAGCGCGGCGCACACCGCGCCGACAGCACTATTAACCACGACGAGTCGCAGCACATTCAGCAGTGGGCGGAGGACCGCCAGGACGCCGAGCTGTACCGCATCGCCGCGTACACGGGCCTGAGGCTGGGAGAGCTGCTCGCGCTGCGCTGGGAGGACGTCAATCTCCAAGACCGCCGGCTCGTTGTGCACCGCGCCGTAAGCGGCGGCAGCGAGGGACCAACCAAGAGCTGGCAGGCTCGGTTCGTTCCCCTCTCCGATGGCGCAGCGCGGGCGTTAGCCCGCCTCGTTGACCGGGGTGACTTCACCACGCCGGACGATTACGTGTTCTGCTCGACGCTCGGCCGTCGCATAGACGGTTCCGCGCTCCGGCGAAGGTTCAAGCGAACAGCCGCCGCGGCTACGGGTTCTGCGCTTCCACGCGCTGCGTCACGGCGCCGGGTCGCTTATCGCGCGACAAGCCGATCCCCGCTGGGTGCAAGGGTTCCTCGGACACTCGAAGCTCGCCACCACCGAGCGCTACCTGCACGCCAAAGCTCGCCCGGAGGACGTCGAGCGACTCAACCGCGCATTCGCCCCCGCGCCTGGCGCGATTCACGCAGGGCCCGCCTGACCTGCGGAGTCAGCGCTCTCGACTCTGCTGGGGCCTGTATCTCTCGTGCGGTCAAGTCTCGGCAGGACGAGGTCGACTTCGCCTTCGAGCTGACCTGAAGTGTTGCGAGCGGCCGCGATGCTGCCCCATCCCGATCGGTCTGACATCGGGATCGACCAGGGAGATTCGCCGATCGGGAATGGTTCCGCTGACCCTGCGGGTGCAGGTCGTCTGCGCCAGGATCTGCTCAGCGCAGGAGCTCAGGCTCGAGCGATCTAGCAAACACCCTGGCACCAGGCGGCGCGAGCGACGACACTACACTACCGCAGTCACTCGTTGATCAAACGGCGCAATCCCCTCGTGGCGACGCGGCTTCCAACCGCCGGCGCGCCGGGAGTGAACCGCCATTACGCCTCGTCCGCGGCGGAGGCCTTGGGCAACGAGACAAGAATGTCCGCGTGCTGATCCGCGTCACCATTCACACGTATATAACCCCATTCGCCCAGGGGGTGCCCGCTGGTCCGCGCGTGTTGGTTTGCGATCGCTGCGCTCACGGGCAACCCTGCAAGCAGGTCATTGGCAAGTGGCGTGAGCTCTGGACGCTTCACACCCCGTGTCGTCGGGGATAGCAGTCCGAGCGTGTTCCGGACGTAGTGGATTTTGCGCGCGACCGTTCCTTTTTCGTAATGCGAGTCGTTCGCGATGGCACGGTGATTTCCGTTGTGCTTGACGCAGAGCTGTGCGAATTTGAGTGCCTCATCGAGATCCGGCGGCTGCCGCCCTTCCTGTAGATCCATGAGAGTGGACTCAGTCTGATCGCCGGTGACGCCCTTGACGGCCCACTCGAGCGCGCGCGGCGCATCTGGTCCGCTCCCCGGTAGGGGGTTGACAGTTTCCTAGGTGAGGGTTGCCGGACGCGAGCCGAGCCGAGGCGCGGAGCGTCGAGGCGAGGATCGTGTCCGGGGCGCCTCTCAGGATGGCCGCTCAAGCGATCAGGAGACGACGTTGAGCGAGAAGAAGAAGTACCGCACGTGGACGGTGGCGCAGAAGCTGGAGATCGTGCTCGCTGGGCTGCGCGGCGACCGGTCGGTCGCCGAGGTCTGCCGGGAGCATCA
>JAFAPR010000090.1 GCA_019247075.1 Solirubrobacterales bacterium | reverse complement strand
TTGGTCCTGATGTCGCGGTCGGTGACGATTCCGAATCTACCTCCGCGCAGGTCGACGACGGCCGCGTTGGCGCCGACGTCAGTCATCCTATGGGCCACCTCGCGGATGCTCTGCATGGGCTCACAGCGCACCGTCGGCCGGCGGATCAGGGTCGCGACCGGCTGGTGACCGGGCTCGGTCAAGCCCGCGCGCAGCTCGCGGCTTTGCGCTCGATCCAGCAACGGGCGCGCGACCGCGACCGGTATCCGGTAGCAGAGGGTGTCCTCTTGCGCGCGCGCATCGAAGCCGGGGGGCAGCCCTGAGAGCATTGCTGCGTGACCCAAGGTGTCCCCGGGGCCCAGCAGATCGAGCAGCCGCCCGTCGTGGGTGATGTCAACGCCTCCGCTGTGAATTACCCGCAGGAACGTGACCGGTCCGCCGTCCTCGCTGAGGATCACGGCGCCGGCAGGGTAGAACTCGAGCTGCGTCTCGGCGACCAGCTCTCCCAGCTCCTGGGGGGCGAGCGCGTCGAACGGGGCCCGCATCGCGAGAAATCGAGCAATCTCACTCAGACCCGCATCCACGGTTGATTCCATATGATCTGCTGTCGGCTACCGGATGCGGCGGGCGGCTTGACGATCCGCCACTCGCCGACGCCGGCAAAGACGGGTGCTCAGGACGATTTCGTCCACGGGGGCGAAGCGTGCACGACCATGACGTCGCAGTGTGCCTTGTGCAGGACGCCCCCGCTAGTGCTCTGACCGAGCATCCGCATGATCGCGTTCGGTTCGCGCGTACCAACCACGATCAGGTCAGCACCACTCTCCTTTGCGATCTCGACGATCGCATCCGCCGGGTCCCCGACCGCCCTCTGGAGCCGGACTCTGATGCCGAGTCCCTCCAGATGCTCCCGTGCGCTCGCAAGCTCCTGCTGGTGCTTCTCAGGAGAGTCGACGGGATCAGTCGGGCCACCGGAGCGCACAGCGCCCAGCATCACGGGCGCGACGCTCGTGACGATCAGCTTCGACCCGAATGCCTTCGCTAGCTCCGCCGCCCGCTCGAGCGCGCGCTGCGATGCGGGTGTGTCGTCGTAGCCGAGAACGATGGTCTTCATTTCTCTTTTATACAACAGCTCGGCGGCCAAATCTAAGGCGCCCAAGCGCGGTGCTCTGCTCGGGCTCCACCGCGTGAGCGAGTCGGGACTTCTTGGTGAAGTGCAAGAGCCCGGGTGCTCCCGGAGGCAGCGTCCGAGGTATCGTCGCGGCATGCCCGGGTGAGCACGCGCCACAGGCGGGCGAAGCCTGGGTCTCACAGACACTGAAGATTCACAGTATCGGAGCCGGCTCGCTCGGCTCCGTGGTCGAGTATTGAGAGGACAACGGTGGCAGTCACAACCAGCAGTCAGTCGGCCGCCGCGGCCGGCGCCATCACCGCCGCGGAGGTCTTGACCTTTGCTCGCGAGCGCAATGCTGAGATGGTCGACCTCAAGTTCGTCGATCTCCCCGGTCAGTGGCAGCATATGAACCTGCCGCTAGCGGCGCTCGAGGAGTCCGATTTCGAGGCCGGGCTGGGATTCGACGGCTCCTCGATCCGTGGCTTCCAGGAAATACACGAGTCGGACATGCTCCTGATTCCCGACTCAACGACCGCGTTCATCGATCCGTTCTATACGCGCACGACCCTGTCGCTGATCTGCTCGATCGCCGATCCGGTGCTGGGCGAGCCGTACGGCCGCGATCCACGGTTCGTGGCGCAGAAGGCCGAGAGACATCTGGTGCAATCCGGGATCGCCGACGTGGCCTACTTCGGGCCCGAGGCCGAGTTCTTCGTCTTTGACCACCTGGCCTATGAGCAGCGCGAGCACCGCGCCTTCTACGAGATCGACTCCAAGGAAGGGTTCTGGAACACCGGCGAGGTCGGCACACCCGGCCCGAACCTCGCCTACAAGCTCCGCCAAACGGAGGGCTATTTCCCGGTCCCGCCCGCAGACTCGCTCGCGAACCTACGCGGGGAGATGGTGATGACGATGGAGTCGCTCGGGATCAAATGCGAGTTCCACCATCACGAGGTCTCCTCCGGCGGCCAGGGCGAGATCGACATACGCTTCCAGCCGCTGGTGAAGATGGCTGATCAGATGATGATCTACAAGTACGTGGTCAAAAACTCCGCTGCCGCGGCCGGGAAGACGGCGACCTTCATGGCCAAGCCGATCTTCCAGGAGGCCGGCTCGGGGCTGCACGTCCACCAGTCGCTGTGGAAGAACGGCGAGCCGCTGATGTACGGCCAGGCGCGCTACGCGCACCTCAGCGAGCTCGCGATCCACTACATCGGCGGCCTGCTCGCTCATGCCGCCGCGCTGATGGCGCTCTGCGCGCCGACAACGAACTCCTACCGGCGGCTCGTCCCCGGCTTCGAGGCTCCCGTCAACCTCGTGTACTCGGCGCGAAACCGCTCGGCGTGCGTGCGAGTGCCGATGTATCACGAGGCCCCGAAGACCAAGCGGATCGAATTTCGGTCGCCAGACCCGACCGCCAACCCATACCTGGCGTTCAGCGCGATGATGCTCGCGGGGCTGGACGGGATCAAGCGCGGGCTCGACCCCGGAGAACCAGTGGACGCCGACATCTACGAACTACCCACGGAGACGCTCGCGTCGATCAGCCAGGTGCCTCGGTCCCTTGACGCAAGTCTCGACGCGCTCGAGGCCGATCACTCGTTCCTCCTCGAAGGCGACGTGTTCACCACCGATTTGATCGAATCCTACGTTCGCTACAAGCGGGAGGCGGAAGTCGACGCGATTCGACTGCGACCTCACCCGTGGGAATTCGCTCTCTACCACGACGCGTAGGCCCGCTCGCCTACGGGGCTTCCAGCGCGTGTGCGCCACCTGCCGTCAGTGGGGCTCCCGAGGAGCCGCGAGGTGAGCGGCACGCTGCCTTGCGCCGCTGCCGCGTCGAACGGGAGCGCTGAGCTCGTCGCGCGGGAGCGCTAGCGTCAGGGCGAGCGCCACCACAGGCAGAACCGCGACCACTTCCAAGACGGCGCGCAGGCCGTGGGCGTCGGCGAGCAGCCCGAGCAGTGGGACGCCGATGCCGCCGAGCCCGATCGAGAGTCCGATCGTGATACCCGCCGACACGCCGAGCCGTGCCGGCAGGTACTCCTGACCCATGACGATCGTCACCGAAAACGTCGCGATTGTGGCGGCGCCCGCGAGCACGGCAAACAGGATCCCGAGCGTCGGGCCAGAGAGTAGGAGCGCTACGACCAACGGAGGAATTGAAATCATCGATCCGATCAGCACCGCTCGTCGGCCGAAGCGATCCGCGAGCGGCCCGCCGGCCAGTGTCCCGGCGGCACCTCCTAGCAGCAACGCCACCAGGGCAGCGCTGCCAAACGCTTTGCCGGTGTGTAGGTCGTGCACCCAGTAGAGGGCGATGAACGTGATCAGTCCGAAATAGATGAAGGATCGCATCGCGATCACCCCCGCCAGTACCGCGAAGGGCCCCCACGCATCGCGCTCGCCGCCCCGCCGAACCTGCCCGGCAACCACGTCGCTGCGGAACCGCGCAAGACGCGGAAGCTCATGCGCGAGCACGCCCGCCATCAGCCATGTCGGCACGAGCACCAGCAGCGTGCCACGCAGCCCGAACGCCAACAGTGCCGGTGTCAGAAGCGCCGCCCCAAGCGCGAACCCCGGGTTGCCCCCCACCGAGAACAAACTCATCCCACTCGCGCGCCTCGCGCCCGAGACATAGTTTGCGAACCGCGAGCCCTCGGGATGAAACGCAGCCACGCCAATCCCGCTCAAAAGCACCGCCGCGAACACCAACCCGTAGCTCGGGACGATGCCGACCAGCGCGATCCCCAGTCCTCCAAGCCCAGGGCCCAGCAGCATCAGCCAAGGCAGCGACAGGCGATCGGAGAGATGGCCGAACAGCGGCTGGATCACCGAGCTTGAAATCGTCGCCGCCAGCACCAGCGCCGACGCCGCGGCGTAACTCAAGTGATCCCTGGCGATCAAAAACGGGAGCAGCGCCGGCACCGCCCCCTGGGCGATGTCGGTGCACAAATGGCCGCCAGACAGCACGGCCATCGCCCGCCGATCAACGCCAGACACGATCAACTCTAAGGCTGCTCTCGCGGGCGCCGATTCCGACCGAACGGGAGACCATCGTCAACAAGGTCGCGAAAGGAAACCAAAATCACTCACTTCTTCACTTGGGCCGAGGCTACCCCGGAGGTGCCCCCCCGCGCCATCCCGGCGGCCAGCGCCACCGCTAGAACGCACGCCGGACGCGCAGAACAGCTCGCCGATGTAGTTGTCGCTTAGGATGAAAGCCCACCTGACCTACGAAGAGAGGGCGCCGTGAGCGCGACAAAGCAGCGGGATTTCACTCGACCGGACGGCAAGGAGAAGGTCACTGGTGTTGGCCGATACACAGCTGACCTGATGGCGGCGGGGCAGCTGCACGCCCGGTTTCTGTATGCGGGGCATCCACGGGCGCGGATTCTGTCGATCGATGCGTCCCGCGCACGCGAGCTCCCTGGCGTCTTTGCCGTCTTGACCCATGCGGACGTGCCCGATGTCCTGTACGGCCAGCTCGTAAAAGACAGGCGCCTGTTCGCCAAGGAGGAGGTGCGATACGAGGCCGATGTTGTCGCCGCCGTCGCGGCGATGACGCCGGAGCTGGCTCAGCAGGCGGTCGGTCTGATTGAGGTCCAGTACGGACCGCTGCCGCCCTTGACCGATCCGCAGCAGGCGCTCGCACCAGACGCGCCGCTTGTCCACCCAGAATGGAGCTCGTATGAGGCGGAGGAGGGGATGGTTCGCGACGGCAACGTGCTAGGGCACTCGAGGATCGTCAAGGGAGACGCCCGAGCCGGGATGTCCGAGGCGGAGGTCGTGGTCAAGAGCCGTTATCTCGCGGACGGCTCACACGGGGTGCCAATAGAGCCCAGGGCGATCGTCGCGGAGTGGCAGGGAGACCGAGTCACGGTCTGGTCCTCGAGTCAAACGCCGTTCGCCGCCCGCAGCGGAGTGGCTCACACGCTTCAAATTCCGGAGGCCAACGTTCGTATCATCGTGCCGCTGCTCGGGGGCGGCTTCGGTTCCAAATGCGACTTTCATTACGAGGCGCACGTCGCCGCGTTGGCACGCGCGGCGGGACGGCCGGTGAAGCTCGTGTTCTCTCGGGAGGAGGAGTTCATCGCTCCCGACCATCGGCGAGAGAGCATCGCGATCGAGCTCGAGACCGGCGTGCGCCGCGACGGCACGATCGTCGTCCGGCGCGGTCGCCTTGTGCTCGACGGCGGCGCGTACTGCGGCGAGGGAGGCTTCTTCGCTCAGCTCGCCGCGATGCACGCCTGCGGCCCGTACGTGATCGAGAACGTGGACATCGACTCAAAGCTCGTGTACACGAATAATCAGCCCTCCGGCTCGATCCGCGCCCCGACCGCGCCGCAGACGTGCTGGGCGGTCGAGCAGCACATGGACGAGGTTGCCAGTGCGCTTGACATCGACCCGGTCGAGCTGCGTCGCCGAACACTCATTCAAGAGGGCGACGAGAGTCCCGTGGGGCAGGTCTTCGGGCCGGTGGGAGTGAAGGAGACGCTCGAGCGGGCAGTCGAGTTGATCGGATACGGGCAGGAGCTGCCAGAGGACGAAGCCATCGGGGTGGCCTGCGGCTGGTGGCCGTCCTTCGGAGTCGAGTCGGGGGCGTACGTAAAGCTCAACGCCGATGGCACAGGAACGATCGTAACCGGCGCACAGGAGAACGGAAGCGGTGCCGTGATGGGTCTGCCGTTGCTCGCTGCGGAGGTGCTCGGAATGCGCCCCGAGGACTTCTCGATCCTCTACCAGGACACCGAAGCCGGCCCATGGGACATGGGTTCGTCCGGCTCGCAGACGACGTTCAACAACGGCCGCGCGGTCGGCGAAGCGGCAAGAGAGGTCCGCGAACGGCTGCTGGAGCTCGCGGCCGAGCAGCTGGAGATCGATCCACTCGACCTCGAGCTGCGTGACGGGGCCGTCACGGTCAAGGGATCACCTCACAAGACCGTGCCGATTGCGGAGCTCACAGGGACAGGCACGGCCCTCCTGGGCAAGGGGTCGGGTTCGGTGCCCGAGGCGCCCGAGTGCAATCCCGACAGCGGCTGCCTTGGGCGCCTGGGCTTTGAGTCGTTCCTTGAGCCGCAGCTGATCACGCACGCGGT
>JAFAPR010000086.1 GCA_019247075.1 Solirubrobacterales bacterium | reverse complement strand
GCTGCCCGTCAGCCGCCGCCAGCACGATCCGGCAACGCAGGGCCAGCGCCTGCGCGCTCTTCGGCCGCCTCGCCCACCGCTCCAACACCTCCCGCTCCTCGTCGCTCACAACAACCTCGACACGCTGAGCCATAACCGCCTCCAATCGTCGTCGATAACGACGACAGAGTTCGACGCCACACCCGCATGCCCACGAACTAACGACTCAGGTAACTAGGCCAGGTCATGCAGCGTCGACGATGTCCAAGAACACCCGGCGGCCCGTGCGGGCCGCCGCGAACTTCACCACGGTGCGCAGGGCGGCGGCGGTGCGACCTCCCCTGCCAATCACCTTGCCGTAGTCGTCGTCGGCCACGGACAGCTCGAGCACGATCGAGCCGTCACCTTCACGCAGCTCGGTGACTCGGACGGCCTCGGGCCGCTCTACCAGCCCCCGGGCCAGGTGCTCGAGCAGCTCCTTCACCGGCCCACGCGGCTGGTCCTAGAGGATGCCCTGGGTGTGCAGGAGCTTGCGTACGGTCCCACTGGGCTGGGCACCCCGCGCGAGCCATTCACGCACGCGCGCCTCGTCCAGAGTCACCGTGGAAGGCTCCGTCTGGGGGTTGTAGTGGCCCACCGTCTCGATCACGCGCCCGTCGCGCTTTGCGTGCTGATCGGCCACCACCACTCGCCAGATGGGGTTCTTGCGGTTACCGACGCGGGTCAATCTCAGTCTTACTGCCATGCGCCGCAGGAGGTTAGCGACCGAGGCGCGTCGGTGGGCCCCCAGCGCCACCCGTGCCCATCAGCGCGCCCAGATCGGGCATCTGGCCTTGAGCCACCTGACGCATCACCTTGCGCATCTGCTCGAACTGCTTGATCAATGCCTTCACGGCCTGGACGTTCGTGCCTGAGCCGCGCGCGATCCGCAGCCGCCGCGAGCCGTTGATCAGCTCCGGGTGCCGACGCTCCGCGGGGGTCATCGAGAGGATGATCGCCTGGACGCGGTCGAATTCGCGCTCGTCGATACGCATACCGCGCAGCTGCTTGTCGACGCCGGGGATCATGCCGAGCAGAGACTGCAGCGGTCCGAGCCGGCGCACCTGCCGGAGCTGGTCGAGGAAGTCGTCGAGTCCGAACTGCTGCTTGCGCAGCTTGCGCTCGAGCTCGGTGGCGTGCTGCTCGTCGTAGGCGTCCTGCGCCTTTTCGATCAGCGTCATGACATCGCCCATGCCAAGGATCCGCTGGGCCATCCGATCGGGGTGGAAACGCTCGAACTGGTCGAGCTTCTCTCCCGTCGAGGCGAACAGAATCGGCTTGCCGGTAATCGCCTTGACCGACAGGGCGGCGCCACCGCGGGCGTCCCCGTCGAGCTTGCTCATGACCACGCCGTCGAACCCGGTTGCCCGGCCGAACTCCTCGGCCACCGAGACAGCGTCTTGGCCCGTCATGGCGTCGACCACCAGCAGCACAGCGTGCGGCCTGACCGCCTTGTTGATGCGCCCAAGCTCATCCATCAGCTCGCGATCGATGTGCAGGCGACCGCTGGTGTCGATGATGAGCACGTCCTTGCCCTCGGAGATCGCGCGGTCGCGCGCCCAGGCGGCGATCGCCACGGGGTCTCTGTCGGTGCCCTGCTCATAGACCTCGGCACCTGCCTGCCTGCCCACCTTCACGAGCTGGTCGACGGCCGCGGGGCGCTGCACGTCGCAGGCGGCGACCGCCACCGAGGCCGAATGGTGCTCGCGCAGGTAGCGCGCGAGCTTCGCGGTCGCGGTCGTCTTGCCGGAGCCCTGGAGTCCCGCCATCACCACGATCGTCGGCGGGCGCGGCGAGAACGTCAGATCGCGGCCGGCACCGCCCATGAGCTCGGTCAGCTGGTCGGAGACGATCTTCACCACCTGCTGGCCGGGGTTGAGCTTGCCGATCACCTCGGCGCCCAGCGCTCGCTCCCGGACCGCGGCGGTGAACTCCCGCACCACCTTGAAGTTGACGTCCGCCTCCAACAGCGCGAGCCGGATCTCGCGCATCGCGGCGGCGACGTCGTTCTCAGTCAGCGCGCCCCGCCCGCGCACGTCAGCGAGCGCGGTCTGCAGCTTGTCGGAAAGCGTTTCGAACACTCTGCCGTTGAGCGTAGCGTCCGGCCTACGCGGCGACCAGCGCCCTCGCAAACTCCGACGGCTCGAAGGGACGGAGGTCTTCGATCTGCTCGCCGACCCCGATCAGCTTGACCGGAATGCCGAGCTCCTGCGCGATCGCCAGCGCGATCCCGCCCTTGGCGGTCCCGTCGAGCTTCGTCAGGACCAGCCCGCTGACCGGCACCGTCTCGGAGAAC
>JAFAPR010000275.1 GCA_019247075.1 Solirubrobacterales bacterium | reverse complement strand
GACTCGGTCGAGCGGCTCTCGCTCGGGCGCCAGGCGCAAGCGCAAGCGGCGCCGGTAGGCCGCTGGCGGCGCTCAGCGGCATCCCTCCAACGGCGCTGAGCTACCGCTCGCCGGCCGCAATCTGCCGTTTGCAGATCTGTTGTTGCGCCCGTGGTTGCGCCTGCGATCGTCGCGCCAGTTCCATGTCGTAAAGCTCAAACCACAAGGAGGTCACATGGAAGCCAGTAGTTATGGACCAGGAGCGATATCAGCGTATCTGTGGATATGGGGCGGCTTTACCCTCTACATGTTCTTCGCTTCGCTGCGCACGACCGCAGCAGTCGCGGTTGTGTTCCTACTCTTGTGGATCACCTTCTTCCTGCTTGCCATCGGCGACATGGGAAGTGGTCACCCCACCTGGACGCACTGGGGTGGCTACGTCGGCATCGCCACCGCCGCGGCCGCCTTCTATGCGTCGTTCGCGGCCGTCATCAACTCGACCTTCGGCCGCGTCGTGCTGCCTGTCGTCCCCCTGTCCCGACCGAGGGCGTAGCGGAGCCCTCGTTGGCGAATAGCGAGAACTCCGGACGCCGGAAGTAGTAAAAAGAGGGTCAGACAACAACCGCATATCTGCCTAAGGCGCCCGAGGTGTCGGGGTTTGCGCTCCGACGCCTCGGGGTCCGTCCAACGAAAGCCCTCGTGCGGCAGTCCTGGACGGTCTGTCGGGCGCCTGTTGTTCCTCACGAAAGGAGAGGTTCCATGGCTGAAACGGCACAGGGGGCCGCGACGCAGGAAGAGAAGGAGTATTCCGAGGCCCAGATCGCCGTTCACTGGAAAGAGGAGGAGTACTACCCGCCACCGGAGGAGATGGCCAAGCAGGCGAACGCCGGCGACAAGGCGATCCTGGAGCGGTTCGCGCCCGAGCGCTTCCCCGACTGCTTCAACGACTACGCGGAGATGCTCACCTGGGACAAGCCGTGGGACACGGTGCTAGACGCGAGCGATCCCCCCTTCTTCAAGTGGTGGGTCGGCGGGCGCCTCAACGCGTGTACCAACTGCGTCGACCGCCACCTGGAGAGCCGGGGCGACCGCAACGCGCTGATCTGGGTGCCCGAGCTCGAAGACGACGAGACGCAGGAGATCACCTACGCCGATCTCCACCGCCGCGTCAACGAGTTCGCCGCGCTTTTGCGCGACTTCTGCAAGGTCGAGCCGCAGGACCGGGTGACCTTCCACCTGCCGATGGTGCCCGAGCTACCGGTATCCATGCTGGCCTGCGCCCGTCTGGGCGTGATCCACTCGGAGGTCTTTGGCGGGTTCAGCGGCACCGCGTGCGGGCAGCGCATGGCCGACGCCAAGAGCAGCATCCTGGTGACGATGGATTCCTACTACCGGAGCGGGAAGCTGATCGATCACAAGGCCAAGGCAGATGAGGCCATCGAGGCGGCGCGCAAGGACGGGATCGAGGTCGACAAGGTTCTGGTGTGGCGGCGCATCCCCGGCGAGTACCACTCCGAGTCGGAGATGGTTCAGGGCCGCGACTTTTTCATCGACGAGCTGCTCGGCGACTACCGGGGCCAGGACGTGGAGCCCGAGTCGATGGCCGCGGAGGACACGCTGTTTTTGATGTACACCAGCGGCACCACGGGCCGCCCGAAGGGCGCCCAGCACACGATCGGCGGCTATCTGGCCTACGTGACGGGCACCTCGAAGTACTACCAGGACATTCACCCGGACGACGTCTACTGGTGCTTCGCGGACATCGGCTGGATCACCGGTCACTCCTACATCGTCTACGGCCCGCTCGCGCTGGGCACGACCAGCGTCATGTACGAGGGCCTGCCCACGTATCCGGATGCCGGGCGCCCATGGCGGATCGCCGAGAAGTTGGGCGTGGATATCTTCCACACAGCGCCCACGACGATCCGGATGCTGCGCAAGGTCGGTCCAGACGAGCCGGAGAAGTACGACTACCACTTCAAGACCATGACCACCGTCGGCGAGCCGATCGAGCCCGACGTGTGGCGCTGGTACTACAAGGTGGTCGGCAAGGAGAGGGCCGCGATCACGGACACATGGTGGATGACCGAAACGGGCGGCTTCCTCGGCTCGACCCTGCCCGGGCTGCAGCCGATGAAGCCGGGCAGCTGCGGCCCGGCCTGCCTCGGCATCCAGCTCGTGATCCTGGACGAGGACGGCAACGAGATTCCCAAGGGGACGGGCAAGGCGGGCAGAATCTGCGTGCGCAATCCGTGGCCGGGGAGGATGCTGACGGTGTGGGGCCAGGACGACCGGTTCATCGACACCTACTACGCCAAGTACTCAGACCAGAACAGCAAGGAGTGGGGCGACTGGCCCTTCATGTGCGGCGACGGCGCCGTCCAAGCCGACGACGGCTACTTCCGCATCCTGGGACGGATCGACGACGTGATCAACGTCGCCGGTCACCGCCTGGGAACCAAGGAGCTCGAGTCGGCGGCGATCGAGGTCGACGAGATCGCCGAGGCCGCGGCGGTGCCCGTGGTCGACGAGACGCGCGGCAAGATCGTCGAGATGTACGTCTCGGTCAAGCCGGGCCACGAGGCCAGCGACGAGGTCGCGCAGAAGGTCTCGCAGCAGATCGTCAAGGACATCGGCGCGATCGCCCGGCCCAAGAACGTGTGGGTCGTGCCCGACATGCCCAAGACCCGCTCGGGCAAGATCATGCGGCGCGTGATCGCGGGGATCTCCAACTTCGCCGACGTGGGCGACACCTCCACGCTTGCCAACCCCGAGGTCGTCGACGAGATCCGCGAACAGGTCCAGAGCGCCAAGCGCGAGAAGGGCGAGGTGCCGCAGGATCTCTCTGCCAAGGAGAAGGAGGAGATCGCGACCTACGGCGAGTCGTCGGAGTAAGCGTTTCCAGCGTGACTACCGCTCCCGCACGCGGCGGCTGGGCTCGCCCCGACCGCACACGGGAGCGGTAGCTCACGCTGACGCTTGGCTCCGCGGGAAACGGCGTCAGACCCCCAGACGCTCCCGCAGTGCCGCGACGTGGCGGCGCGCGACGGGCACGGTCTGCTCGCCGGGCAGCACCAGCTCGGCGGTGCCCCCGAGCAGGGGTCGCAGCTCGACCGCCTGTTTGAGGTTGGCGACGAAGCCGCGGTGCACGCGGACGAAGCCGAACGGCGCCCAGCGCTGCTCGATCTCCGCGAGCGTGGCGCGCAGCAGGTAGCGGCCCTCGCCGGTCACGATCCGGACGAAGTCGCCGTGCGCCTGCGCGTAGAAGATCTCGCTTCGCGACACCAGCCTGATCGAGCCGTAGCGCGAGTTGAGCGCCGCGACCATCTCCTCCTCGGACGCGCCGCGCGCGCCACCGCCGACCTCCCTGTTGCCGCCTGGGCCCTGCTCGCGGGCGGCGGCCACGCGCTCGAGCGACTCCTCGACGCGCCGGCGGCTCACCGGTTTGCGCAGGTAGTCGACGGCGCGCAGCTCGAAGGCGTCCACTGCGGCGGTGTCGTAGGCGCTGACGAACACGAGCTGAGGAGGATTGGAGAACCGCTTGAGCACGCGGGCGAGCTTGAGGCCGTCGAGATCGGGCATGCGCACGTCGAGGAAGATCGCATCGAACCGCTGCCCCGACGCCTTCACCAGCGCGTCCTGGCCACCATCGGCGCACTCGACGTCCTCCACCGAGGGAAAGCCTCGCAACAGCCGCGCGAGGTCCTCGAGCTGGGTCTGCTCATCGTCTACCGCGAGGATCGTGAGCCGCCCCGAGTTCATCCGCTGACCCTCGCACGCGCGGCCGCGCGGGCCCTCCTGCCCGCATCCGCGACCGTGGCCACGACAGCGGCCGCGGTCGAGATCTCGGGCCTGGTGCCGGTGCCGAGGTTCGGCACCGTCATTACCACGGTGGTGCCGTTGCCGGGCTGCGACGCGATCCGCAGCGCGTACCCCTCCCCGAAGGTGGCGCGCAGGCGTGAGTCGACGTTCGAGAGCCCGATTCCTCCGCTGTCCCCCGAAAGCACGTCCGCCACCCGCGCGGACTCGATCCCCGCGCCGTCATCGATCACTTTGAGCTCCACGTCGCCGTTCACGGTCCGCCCAGCAATCTCGATCCTGCCCGTGCCGGCGCGCCGCTCGATGCCGTGGCGCACCGCGTTCTCGACCAGCGGCTGAAGCGACATGGCCGGTACCACCGCGTCGAGGACGTCCGGCGCCACGTCGACGCCCACGCGCAGGCCGCGGAATCTGGCCTGCTCGAGCCGCAGGTAGCGCTGCACGTGATCGAGCTCCTCGGCCAGCGGGACGTAGGAGCGCCCGTCGCGGAACAGGTAGCGCGTGAACTCGGCGAAATCGGTCAGCAGCTCCCTGGCCTCCTCTGGGCGGCTGTGGATCTCGCCGGCCACCGCCGCGAGCGCGTTGTAGATGAAATGCGGCGAGATCTGCGCCCGCAGGGCGCGGAGCTCGGCGCGCGCGAGGCGTTCCTCCTGCTCGGCGAGGACCGAGAGCTCGAGCTGGGCGGAGAGCAGGCTGGCCGCCTCCTCCACGACCCGAAGCACGTGGCGCCGCGGTCGGCCGACGTTGCGGTAGAAGGTGATCAACGTGCCGGCCCGTTTGCCCTGCACCAGCAGGGGCGCCATCGCGGCGGAGCGCAGCGGGCAGCCCGGGTCGGAGGAGATGAGGCGCGGCTCCACGTGCACGCGGTCGTCGCCGGCCCGCTCGAGCAACCGGGACAGGAGGTCGCCCGGGCGCACCTGCTCGCGGCCCTCGCCGTCGATCGCGAGCACCGCGCGGGTGTCGGCCAGCGCCACAGCCGCCGCACCGGTCAGGGCGCGCAGGTGCGGCACCGACTCCTCGGCGGTGTGGCCGGTGAGCCCGCGCCGCAAGTGCGGCAGGGTCGACGTGGCGGCGTGCAGCGCCGACTGCATGCCCGCGGCCTCGGGGGTCCGCTCCACGCGCGGCCTGCGCAGGTACCGCAGGGTGGCCACTGCAACGGCGGCCAGAATGGCCAGCACGATCGCCAGCAGAACGCCGAGGGCGATGGTCATGGCTTGAGATCAGCTTAACGGGGGGCGATGATGAGGTCATGAGCGCAACCGAGACCTTCTCCTCCTACGAAGACGCCTGCGCCCGCCATCGCTGGTCGGTGCCGGCTCGCTACAACATCGCGGCCGACGTCTGCGACCGCCACCGCAGGGACAAGCTGGCGATGGTCCATGAGGACTTCGCCGGCACCGTGAGGCGCGTCAGCTGGGGTGAGCTGCAGGACGACGCGAACAGGTTCGCGAACGTCCTCTCCGCGCACGGGGTGCGCCGCGGTGATCGCGTGGCGATGCTGCTGCCACCGACGCCTGAGACCGCGGCGGCCTTCTTCGGCGCATGGAAGGTGGGCGCGATTCTTTTGTCGATGTCGGTGCTCTACGGCGACGAGGGCATCCGCCACCGCCTGACCGACTCGGGGGCCAAGGTGCTCATCACCGACGCCGCCAACGCGGAGCGGATCGACAGCTCGCTCGTGGGCGAGGTGCTGCTGCTCGACGGGCGGCTGCTCGAGCAGGGCGCGACGGCCTTCGCCTGCGTGGAGACCGCCGCCGATGACCCCGCCCAGCTTTACTACTCATCCGGGACCACAGGCCTGGCCAAGGGCATCCTCCAGGCCCACCGCTACATCCTCGCTCACGAGGAGTTCGTCTATTGCCACGACGTGCGCGACGGGGAGCTTTTTCACGGGATGGGCGAGTGGGCCTGGGCGGCGGGAATCTGCCCGCTGCTGGGGCCTTGGCGGCTAGGGGCCGTGCAGGCGGTGTTCCAGCGCGAGGGGGGCTTCGACCCCGAGCGGCAGCTTGACTTCCTCTCCCGGCACGAGGTTACGAACGTTTTCGCCACCCCGACCGCGATCCGCTCGATGATGTCGATCGACGACGCGCGCAGCCGGTACCCGCAGCGGTTCCGGATCGTGTGCTCGGCCGGCGAGCCGCTGAACCCGGAGGCGATCCGGTGGTTCCGCGACCAGTACGGCCCGACGGTCCTCGACTACTACGGCCTGACCGAGTCCTACCCCCTGTGCGCAAATTACTTCTTCATGGAGGTGCGCGAGGGGTCGATGGGCAAGCCGATGCCGGGCTGGAACGTGGCGATCCTCGACCAGGACGAGCGCCCCGTCGACCGCGGTGAGCGGGGCGAGATCTGCCTCAAGGCACGTTCCAACCCGCACTATCCCCTGGGGTACTGGAACCGCCCCACGCAGGACACCGAGGAGGACTTCGGCGGCGAGTGGTTCCACACCAAGGACGCGGCGCGCGCCGACGAGGACGGGTACTTCTGGTACGAGGGCCGCGCCGACGACGTGATCATCTCGGCCGGCTACCGGATCGGCCCCTTCGAGGTCGAGTCCGCGTGCCTCGAGCACCCGGCGGTCGCGGAGGCGGCCGCCGTGGCCTCACCCGACGCGCGGCGCGGCAACGTGGTCAAGGCGTTCGTGGTGGTGGCGCCCGGGGTCGAGCCCTCGCCGCAGCTAGCCGAGGAGATCAAGGCCTTCGTGCGCGAGCACCACTCGGCCTACGCGTACCCGCGGCTGGTCGAGTTCGTGCCCGACCTCCCCAAGACGCTGACCGGCAAGATCCGGCGGATCGAGTTGCGGGAGCGCGAGGCGACCCGGGCGCCGAGTTGAGCGCCGACCTACTTGACGATCTTGCCCGAACCCTTGACCCCGTACCAGAACCCGCCGAAGGCGTTGATGCCGACGTAAGAGGTCGAGTGCTTGGTGCCGAACGCGTACTTGTAGATGGGGTGGCCCGCGTAGATGACCTGCTTCTTGCCGTTCGGCAGCTTGGTCGT
>JAFAPR010000321.1 GCA_019247075.1 Solirubrobacterales bacterium | reverse complement strand
AGCCCATCTGGGTGAGCAATTCTCCAAACCCCGACATGGAGTGGCCGCATGACACCAGACACCGTTGAAGAGCAACTGGTCAAGTACCTGACCGACGCCCACTCGATCGAGCAGCAGGCGCTGGTGCAAATGAAGACAGCTCCCAAGATCGCCAGCGATGAGCAGATCGCCGCCGCATTCTCCGATCACCTCACCGAGACCGAGGGACACGAGCGCCGCGTCGCCGAGCAACTTGAGTTGCACGACGCCAAGCCGTCGAAGGTCAAGGACATTGCGGGGAGTGTGACCGGGATGGGCTTTGGCGCGTTCGCGCTCGCGCAGCCCGACACGCCGGGCAAGCTCGTGGTGCACGCGTTCTCGTATGAGCACATGGAGGAGGCGGCCTACGACCTGCTCGCCATGGTGGCCCAGCGCGCGGGCGACACCGGAACAGTGCAGACGGCGCGGGAGATCGAGCAGCAGGAGCGCGCTATGGGCGATCGTTTGGCTGGGTTCTTCGATCGGGCGGTTGACGCGGCCCTGCGTGAAGTGTCGCCGGACGATCTGCCCGAGCAGCTAGACAAGTACCTCGCCGACGCTCATGCGATCGAGGCGCAGGCCGTGCAGTTGCTCGAGAAGGGTCCCGAGCTGGCCGGCACCCCCGAGCTCGCTTCGGCTTATGAGGAGCACCGTCAGGAGACCGAGGAGCACCAGCGGCTCATCGCCGCCCGACTCGATGCGCGCAGCTCGGGCCCATCGAGGCTCAAGGACGCCGCGCTCGCGCTCGGCGCGTTGAACTGGGGTGCTTTCTTTCAGGCACAGCCTGATACGGCCGCAAAGCTCGCGGCGTTCGCGTTTGCCTTCGAGCATCTCGAGATCGGTGCCTACGAGATGCTGAGGCGAGTGGCGGCCCGCGCCGGCGATACAGAAACCGAGCGCGTGGCAACTCGGATCCTCGGCGAAGAACACGCCGCCGCCGACCGGCTGCACTCGCTGTTTGACCAGGCGCTAGACGCCTCGCTGCACGAGCAGGGCGTCGGCGCGCGATAAGTCTTGCTTGCCCGCGACGTACGCTAGGGCCTCGAGCGCCACGGCGACCAGCGTCGCGACCGCAAACGCAAACAATGTGCCGGCTGGCGCGATCAGCAGCGCCACCACCGAGCAGAAGCCGACGAATCCCGCCATGCCGGCGAGGAGGCCGCGCATCAGGGCAACCAGCGCGGGGACTCCGTCGCGCCGGTGCGTAAAGACAGCCAACACAGAGGCCAAGGCCGGCAGCCCCGCCAGCATCCCTCCGGCCCGTGGACCGAGGAACTGCGCGGCGAGGGCGAGCCCGATCACGAGTCCGGTCGTGGCTGCCATCCGCAGCAGGATCTCGCGTCCGGACGAGTCCGTTGAATTCCACTCGCCTGGCAGCGCGGGCAGGGCGCGGTGGGCGCTTACCAGCGCGAGCGTGGCAGTGATCAGCCCGATCGGTAAAGCGGCGTGCACGCTGATCAACTGGACGAGTCCACCGAGCACAGCTGCGCAGCTCCATCCGGCAAGCAAGCTCACGGCCCACCCCGCGCCCGCCGCTGCTGCTCGGGCGTACACGAGCGCGAAACCGGCTAGCGTGATCAGGCCTAGGAGCGTGGCGGTCGCGGTGCTCGTGGCGAATGCTGCCCCTCGCTCCTGAGCGGTGATCAGCAAGAGAGGCCCGACCACCGCGGGAAACGCACTGAGTAAGCCGCCGATTCGTGCGCTCCACCGCTGGCAGGCGAGCGTCGACGCCGCGACCAGAGATGGCGCGAGCGCGAGTTCAAGCGCAAACCGGACCATCGCGCTCCAGGCTACTGCGCCAGGTGCCTCTCTCCACGGCTCGCCTTGCGGAGACAGAGGTCGAGTGGCCTGCGCTTCGTTCATTCCACTGAACGGAACGATGGGCCAGGCAGATTATTGACCCTCCGCTCGCAGCGGCGCGGCGCGCGAGCGCGGCGGCGGCGAACATGACCGTGACTTCAAGGTGCGCGATGAGAGGGATCGCCACGGCGCGATCCGAAGAATGAGAGCCCGTGATCGCTGGCGCGGCGAAGAATACGAATTGCGCAAACGTGAGCATGAGGACGGCGACCGACAACAGAAGATCGGAAACCTGTCGACTGCGGGTGCTGCGAAGCCAGATGAACCACGCGCTCACGAGCCCAGACAGGACGAGTGTGGTTCCAATCGTGGCGCGCAGGGTGGGAGCCTCCACTGAAAAGCGGAAGATCAGGGTCAGCACCGCGAGCAGAGTGGACGAGCCAATGAGCGCGACCGCTGCGGGCCGGACGCCGGACTCGTTGCGAAGGATGGCTTGACGGCGAGGCCAAAGTCCGCTCCCGTCTTCCCGGGATCTACCCATGTGGGCCGCGAACGTCGAGCTCATAGTGCACGCATAAACTTGCGCCAGCGGGGCTGCGACTGCGCCGACGGGTTCACCTTCGCCACGACGATTAAGACCGCGGCGCACCTCCGAACCTTCCGCCAGACAGGCTCGGCGCAACCGGGGCGCTCTCGCCGGCCTACCGGCTCTCAGCACCGACACTTCGTCGACCCGCGACCCGGCGCCATGTGAGAACCTTTCCCCGGGGGTTGGTTGCCAACGTCCATGGAGCGGGTGAGATGCCAGGCTTGATTGAGGAGAGTCTGTTCGCCGACCGCGCGAGCTTGGAACCGCGCGTTGGGGGCCCGGAGCCGGTAAGGCGTGGCGGGCTATTTGTGCGGTTGTCCGCGACGCGTGCTGGTGGGGTCGCATTGGTGTGTGCGCCGGCCGGGAGTGGCAAGACCGTGTTGCTGCGGTCGTGGCTTGCGGCCGCGGGACTGCAGGATCACGTGGGCTGGGTGTCGGTTGAGCGCGGCGAGCGGGATCCACAACGGTTCTGGCTCTCGGTGGTCGACGCGCTCGCGGGTGCGGTCACGGTCGTACAGCGAGTGGATCCGGCGCCGAGCTTCAGGGGCGAGGCGGTGGTCGATCAGCTGATGGATGACCTCGAGATAGCTGAAGAGCCCGCTGTGCTCGTCGTCGACGATCTGCACGAGCTCAGTTCGGCCGATGCGCTGAGATGGCTTGAGGTGTTTCTCGCGCGGTTGCCGCCGATGCTGCGAGTGGTTTTGGCGACTCGTGAGGATCCGCGGCTTGGACTTCATCGTCTGCGTTTGACCGGCGAGCTGACTGAGCTTCGAGCTTCTGAGCTGCGGTTTTCCTTGGAGGAGACGGAGGAGCTGCTCGGAGCTGCCGGGATCACGCTTTCG
>JAFAPR010000291.1 GCA_019247075.1 Solirubrobacterales bacterium | reverse complement strand
GGACTCGGCCTCACCTACACACCCGCCGGGATCCGCCTCGACCGCCTCACCCACACCCAACGCCGGATCCTCGACCTCCTCCAAATCCAGCCGCCCTGGCCCGAGCAAGACACCTAACCCGTCTCAACTGCGGAAAACGGGGCTAGCGCCGGATCCACGGATCTGGCGAGGAGCAAGTCGGTCGTCCCGGCGGGCGCGACACTCGCTTTCCGGATCACGCAATTTTCGGCCGTTTGCACATGCTTGCCTTGCTCTGAGAGGGCTCGCGGATCAGCGGGGTTATGGTCAGTTGGTCTCGATTGGCTGTCCGCGTTGCAAGAGGCCGTGCTCGTATGCGGATACGACTGCTTGGACGCGGTCGCGCAGGTCGAGCTTCATCAGAATGCGGGCCACGTGTGTTTTCACGGTCCCTTCGGTGATGTAGAGGGCGGCGGCGATTTCGGCGTTGGATAGGCCGCGCGCGACATGCTGCAGCACGTCCAGCTCGCGGGCGGTGAGCTCGCTCAGCGCGGTTGGCGGCGGAGCGTTCGGCGGCGCGGCTTGGAGGAAGCGGTCGATCAGCCGGCGGGTGATCTCGGGGGCGAGCAGCGTTTCGCCGGCTGCGATCAACCGCACGGCCTCGACGAGTCGTTCGGGTGATTCGGTCTTCACGAAGAAGCCGGCTGCGCCCGCCTTCAACGACTCGTACACGTACTCGTCTAGCGCATAGGTAGTGAGCACAAGGACGCGGGTGCGGGTGCCGCTTTGGGCGAGTCGGCTGGTTGCTTCTATTCCGTCAAGCCCTGGCATGCGGATGTCCATTAGTAGGACATCGGGCTGGAGCGAGGCGGCCATCGTGATGGCCTCCGAGCCATCGGCGGCCTCGCCGACGACCTCGAGGTCGGCCTGCGCCTCGAGGATCATTCGCAGCCCGCCGCGCACCACAGCCTGGTCGTCAGCCACCAGTACGCGGATCATCGCTTTAGTGGTAGCGCGGCTTTAATGTGCCAGCCGCCCTCCGGCCGGGGACCGGCTTCGAACCGGCCACCGAACACGGCGACGCGCTCGCCGATGCCGGCTAGCCCGCGGCGAGTGCCCGACCCGTTCACCGATCCGGTGCCGTCATCAAGCACCTCGACCTCGAGCTGCTGAGCGCCGTAGCGGACGATCACCTGCGCCGTCGCCTGGGCGGAGTGCTTGAGCGCGTTCGTCAGCCCCTCTTGCACGATCCGGTATGCCGACAGCGCGAGCGGCGCCGGCAGCTCGCACGGTTCCCCCTCCACGTCGAGCTCGACCCTCAGCCCCGCCTCACGAGTTCTCTGAAGCAGCTGGTCGAGATCTGCCAGCGACGGCTGGGGCTGACGAGATGATTCGGCCTCGCTTCGCGCCAGCGACAACAGCGTTCCCATCTCGGCGATCGCCTCCTGGCCGGTGGCGCGGATCGAGCGCAGCACCTCCCTCGCCTGCTGCGGGTCGCGCTCGAGCACCTGCTCGGCCGCGCCGGCCTGCAGCACCAGCACCCCCAGGCTGTGGGAGATGATGTCGTGCAGCTCGCGGGCGATCCGCCGTCGCTCGTCTTCCACCGCAAACTCGGCGACCGTGTCGCGCTCCCGCTCCACCTCGGCCGTGCGCGCCTGCCGGGCGCGCATTCCCAGGCCGAACAGGAACACCAGCCCGAGCACCGCGAACAGATACACCGCGTCCCCGAACGACGTGACATGGTGCTCGCGGAGGTCGTGGACGGCGGCCAGCACCGCCAGCAGCACCGCGGCAACCCAGGGATTGGGCGTATACGCCCCTGCCGAATACGCGACCACGATCAACAAGAAGAACCCGGTCGGCGAATCCGAGGAACCGAACGCCAGCGCCAACCCAGAGAACACGACAACCGTGAACGCGAGCACCGCGAGCGGCAGACGACGCCGCCAGCACAAAGACGCGGCCACCGCGGCAACGCACACCGCGTTCAGCGCCACAGGTCCACGCCACCCGGAGCCCACGAGCACGCCAATCTCAGCGACCACACCCAGGACCAAGGCGGCGGCCACATCGACCATCCTGGGGTCAGCGAAACCACGTACGCGGGCGACCATGCGCTAACGCTACTGCCCCTCCACGGCCGCGACATCCGCCGCCAGGCAGATCTTCAAATCTGCCTTCAGGCAGACCCAAGATCCAACCCCAGCCAGGCGACAGAACGGGCGGCCGGACGTAGCTTTGCCCGGTCATCAGACCCGCTCTCGAAAGGAGCCCACATGAGCCCGAAACTCTCAAGAGCAACCACGGTCGTCGCCACCCTCGCGCTGGCCGCGATCGCGCTCCTCGCCACGCTCACCGGCGCGGCACACGGGACAAGCCGCGGTGCGGAGCGCATCACACTGCGCGGGGTGACCGTCCACGGCGTCGATAAGCCAATCCGCGTCACCGCCACCGGACCGATCAACGGCCACGGCACCGCCAAAGACGACGACAACCCCAACGGCAAGGGCGTTCTGATCCTCTACCTCCAGAACGGCGAGGTGTCAATCACCAACAAGACAACCTCGCTCGAGGCCAAGTTGAACGCCCGCCGGTGCACCGCCACGATCACGGAGCGCGGCACGTTCGAGATCGTGGGCGGCACCGGCCAGTACAAGCGCGCCACCGGCAACGGCACCTACACCAATCGCCGCAAACTGATCGGCGCCCGCACCCCCAACGGCAGCTGCGCCGGACGCAGCGCGCCACCGCAAGCCGCCTACGACAACGTCGTTCTCACCGGCGAAGCCGCGCGCTAGGACAACACTCCACATGGGGGCGGGGCCCTCAAACCACAGGCCCCGCCCACAGCCAAGCAGCGATCCCGCGCCTCGGCGCGCTCCTGCTTCGCCCGCACCACGCGCATTACCTTGCACGCGCAAACGACCTCCTAAGCGCGGAACCGATGGCGTCCGGGCGACCTCGCGGGCACCGGCCCGGATAGCCCGTCGCGCTCGTGGCGAATACCACGTCGCGCGTGAAGAGCGCCGGAGACACCTCCCTTCGTGCACGCGCGGGTGTTCGCGGCTGACAGTTGCCTGCGTCGCTGCTTGTGTTGGGAAGGGGCAGGCGTGGATGCGGATTGGTGGGGCGGGGCCGCTGTTGCTGCTAGCCGAATCCAGCAGCGGCCCCGCCAGCAGCCTGCTCCGTTTCGCGCATTGTGATCGCCAGCATCGGCGACGTTCCAGACCGTCTGGACGCCGTCGTGCGTATGCAGCGAGACCCCCGCGTCCATGCCGAGCGGCGGACCTGCTTTTGGGCGAAACGGCTGCGGCTCCCGGACATTGGTAGAAGGCGGGGTGGTGCCCAGACGGGCCGCGCGCCGGTGCGTGGGCGTGGAGCTCGCCCCGCTGTCGCCGGTGCCCCGGCCTCAGGGCTGCTAGCCGGTCGACACCTCCGTGAAAAATATGGCCGAGGCGCCGATCTTCGCCTGCGGCGGCGTCTGGGCGAAGATGGCCGCGAAGCCGCGCGTGACACAGCCGCCGTGGTGGCAGGAACGCCGCCGGTCCTCTACTGCCGACGGAGGACCCGGTGCTTGCTCGATTCGAGGTGACGCCGACCTCCGAGCTGGACGAGACGCTCCCGAAGATGCCTGACCGGAAGCGACGCATCAGTCGGCGCCTGACCCTCCGACGTGGGCAGTGACTGGGCAATGAAACCCCCGGATGCAGCCGCAAACGCGGTGCGGCCTGACGAGGCCAACTCGGACTCTGACGGAAAAGCGGACCAGCCGCAAACATCCGGAACCGCCGCCCGTCACTCGTAATGAAGGGGTCCGGGGTTCGAGTCCCCGCGTCGGCTCTAGAAGCCCCGCAAATCGGGCCCTTTTCTTTGGTCGTAGGCGTACTGGCAAGCGGCCATGTCCCCAATTGTCCCCGGAACTTTCCGGCCATGCCGGGACACGAGGTTCGTCCGCTCTCTTGGGCACATCTTCCGCGTCGAGCGGGCGCGGGGGCCCGTGTGGGACGCGAAGTACCGACTCCCTGACGGTCGGCAGGTTCAGAAGAAGATCGGGCCGGCGTGGACGGAGCGCGGGCGGCCGGCGGCCGGTCACTTCACGAAGCGTCTTGATCCTTGCATCGGCGATCACGAGCAACCTCGGCGCGATCCTCGGGGGCCGCGCTTCGGGCTCGCGTTCAGGTGGAATCGCCACCCTCCAGCATCTGCCCACGAGCGCGCGCGCCGCGATCGTGGGGCCGCTTGCCGACGCGTTCGGCTCAACGTTCCTGAGGGCGCTCGTGCTCATCCTCGTCGCTCTCATCCCCGCCGTCGGCCTGGCCCTCTCGGCCTGGTGGCGGGCCCTCGCCGCGCCCGCCGGTGTTCGCGCGGTCGTGCTCGAGTAACAGCCAACCTCTCCTCAGGTGCGAGCGCTCGCCGATGCATTTCGCCGACCTCTCGCTGTCAGAGCTTCAAGCAGGCGCCGCGAGTTCCACTGGCAGCCGATTCGGCTTCATGACGGTGCGCTCAAATCGTCGCCACCACACGCCCCGGCGTCGTTCACGATCCGGCGAGTCCATCCTTGGCGAAGCGCTCCCCCGCACTAGCGCTGACGCATACGTTCGGGGCCGCCGACGCGCTCGCGTGCTGCGCCCGGTCGGGAAGGCGGATGCGATCGTGGCAAGCGTCGGGTCTGCGGTGAGCGACTCGCTCCCTGCGAAGGCGGCGTGGCGGGGAAGGACTGGGGATACTCTGGATCGTGGTTTCGGCAGCTGAGTACGGCCACCATTTCGGCTCCGGGGAGCCGTTCTCCCTCGGGGTCGAGGAGGAGCTGTTCCTAGTCGATCCGGTTACGGGACGCCAGACCAACAGTTCCGCCGCCGTGCTCGAGCGACTCGGGGAAACGGTGGGTGCGGTCGAGCGAGAGCTACATGCTTGTCAGATCGAACTGATCACTACCGTGCACAGCGGCGCGGGCGACGCGGTTAGAGAGCTCGCGGAGCTCCGCCGCGCGGTGCTCAAAACGGGAGCTGCGCTATTGGGATCGGGAACCCACCCCGCCGCCGAGGAGGGCGAGGCCGCGATCACCGACAAGGAGCGCTATGAACGAATCCATTTTCTCCTTGGCGACGCCGTGGTCACCCCCGTGGGTGGCCTGCATATTCATGTCGGCATGCCCGATAGCGAGACGGCGATCAGGGTTTTCAACGCCTTGCGGTGCGATCTTCCCCTGCTGCAGGCCCTAGCGGCGAATTCGCCGTTCCGTCACGGCCGCGACACTGGCCTGGCCTCCGCACGCGAGCTAAGTCTTCGCGGGTGGCCGCGATCGGGGACGCCTCGCGCATTGCGCGACTTCGCAGAGTTTTGCGAGATGAGCCAGCTGCTCACCCGCGCGGCGGATGTGCCGGACTACACCTGGTTCTGGTGGAAGCTTCGGCCGCATCCGCGATTGGGAACGGTCGAGATCCGCTCGCTGGATGCGCAGGCATCGCTAGCCGACACCGGTGCGCTGATCGCGCTCGTGCACTGCCTGGCGCGCGAGGCCGCCGAACGCGGACCCGTGGATGACCCGCCGCCAGAACTGGTGGAGGAGGGCATGTTCCGCGCCGCTCGCTTCGGCGTCCACGGCGAGTTGCCCGATACGCGAGGTAGACGGCGGCCCGTCTCGGACCTCCTCGAGGACGCGTTGGGACGCGCAGATGGTTGGGCGCGCGAGCTGGGATGCGTTGAGAACCTCACCCGCCTCCCTGAGCTTCTGCAGCGCGGCGGCGGAGCCGGGATGCAGCGTGCGACATACGAGATCGCAGGGATCGACGCCGTCCTCCGGGAGCTGGTACGGCGCACCGGCGGCGTAGCGCCGCCCCATCCCTGACGCGCGTCTAGAACGTTGCGCAGTTCGTATGTTCAATGGGCG
>JAFAPR010000271.1 GCA_019247075.1 Solirubrobacterales bacterium | reverse complement strand
CCCGCCCTGATCGTGAGCCCGCCGAGCATGCGGTAGCCCTGCGCTGCCGAGTGGCCCGGCCAGTTGAAACCGAGCCCGTTTGGCATCACGACCACGAGTCGACCTCTGTATGCGAGCGACAGCTCGAGCCCCAGGAAGCGGGCGTAGGCTCGGGGCTTCCGCCATAGGCTCGTGACCGCGCCGAGATCGGAGCGGCTGGAGATGATCGCGACACGGATCGGGAAGCCGTCACTCTGCGCCCGATGAAGGAGAGCGTCAAGCTGCACCTGCTGGACGATGGAGATGCGGGCGTCGGAGGCCAGGAACAGGGGCTGATAGACGAGTACGTCCGAACCGGGGTCGCCGTCGGCACGAGCGGCGGGCGCGCGCACGAGGGCGCTGCCGAACGACGTGACCGCAAGCAGGAAGGCCAGGCCGAGAAGCGCGCGCTTCCTCATCGGCCGCTCACGCTGTCGCAGCTCACTCGGCCAGGGTTCCGGCCCGGCCGGGAAGCAGCGGGAATGAGCGATCGCTGCGCGGCGGCAGGATGTAGTTGGCTCGTTTGAGCACGAACATGAACTCGTTGATGCCGTTATTGACGGTGCCGGTTATGGCAGGGTTCCTCAGCTGCGCCGAGGCGGCGTTCATCGCCGTGCGCGTGGTCACGAAGTCCTCGATGGCGCGCTGCAAAGCCACGAAGTGAAGACCGGCCTGTCCGCTGTCGACGGTGTTGAAATCGCGCCGGAGGATCAGCGGCTTGCCGGCGCGCCTCGCGCGGGCGGAGGTCTGCGCGTGGCCGACCACGCCGTAGCGCGTGATCGCCTGATCGAGCAGGTTCGGATCGCTCTTTGCGTCGGTGGTGAAGTGAGCGGCCTCTCGCGGCGTCACCTGAGGGGCGTACATGCGCGCCACGCGCTCGCGGTGCGAGAGGTCGCGGTACCAGCTGTCAAGTCGCAGGCGCATGTAGCTGACGTGCATGGTCGTGCCCCCCGCGAACGGACCTGCGGCGATCGTCACGGCATCCTCGCTGGCCTGGTTTCGCTTCAGGTTCGACTTGAAGCCCATGAACAGCGGAGCGCTCCTCGGGACGGGATCGCCTGCGGGGATGCCGCCCACGTGCTGGCGGGCCGCCGGCAGCCCCGCGCCCGTGAATCCGGTCCGCGTCTCGCGCCAGGTCAGGACTCGCGAGATGTCCAGGTGCCCGCTGGCGCCCGGGAGCGGGGCGCCGTGGATCAGCGCCGCCTCCACCGCGGCCAGTCGCTGCTCGTCATTGGATGCGAAATGCAGGCACAGGTCGTACGTGTCGATCGTCGGCAGCTCGAAGTCGGACAGCCGGCGCGCACGGGGGATTGGCGAGCTGACGCGCAAGACCCGCTCGAAGTAGTCGGGGCTCCAGCCGGCGGTGAACAGGAGGCCCGACGGGGACCATGGAAAGGCCCGCTCCAGCGTGCGGAGCGCGGCCTCGAGCACGCGCGCGTACCCCGGCGTGGGATTGCCGTTCACGTCGAACAGCAACAGCCGGTCGAACCGTGGCGCGATGGTGTTTCCGTAGCGGTCTGCGCTGAGGGTCGCGCCCCAGGCGTGCTGACTGCCCGGCAGGCCCGGCGCCGGCGCCGGAAGCGCCACCGCCGGGAGCGACTTTCCGTTCTGTCCAAGCGCGCGCTCAAGGCCTACTCCGATCGCCGCGCCGCCGGCAGCGACCGCGGAGGCGCCAATCAGAAAGCGCCGACGCGTGAGCCCGGCTCGCCCCCGGGCGCGGTCCGCCTCGCTCATGCCACCGGCTTCCAATTGAAGGTGAAGCTGACCCGGTGGGGATTCAGCCACACGTGCTGGTACTCGACGTGCCGCGCCGAGACCGGCGGCGAGATGAGCAAGCTGAGCTTGTAGCTGCCCGCGCCCGGAAGGCCCACGTCATTGCCGTAGTGCGGCCCCATGTAGCGGGAGAGCATCGGCCACTGCCGCTCGTCGTAGACGATCTTGCTCCCCTTCGAGATCGTCGCCCACACCGACGCGTACGGGATCGGCACATGGGTCTGTGCGTCGGAGAGCATCACCATCAGGTGAAAGCTCGTGTGCTGCGGCACCTTTACCATCCGTTCGCCGGTGCCATTGAAGATCACAAATGGCACGGCGGTCATCGCCTGCGCGGTGACGCTCATCCCCTGCCACGTGCTCTTCCCCAGCACCTGCGTGGGGACGGGTTTGATTCCGGCCACGGCCGCGAAGGCCTTGGCCGCGTTTGAGCTGGTTCCGCTGGAGCTCGAGCCGCCCATGTTCATGCCCGCCATGCCACTCGAGCTGGTTGCCGAGGCCTTGGTCGAGCTGGAGGCGTGCTTGTTGGCCGCCGCACAGCCGGCCGCCAGCGCGCCGACTGCCAGCAGCGCCGCGCCGCGCCGCACCAGTGCTCCTGCTCTCATCCTTATTAGCTTGTTCATGCGCTCACCTCTCTGCGTGGGACCACTTTGGTCTCCGCGATTGCCTCGGTCCGCGTGCGATACGGCACCAGGGTGTACAGCGCGTAGGCGAGCACAACGAACAGCAGCCCGGCGTTCGGATCGGTGGCACCGCCCTGCGGGATGCCGCCGAAACCCTGTCCGACGACCCAGTAGAGCAGACTCAAGCCGACCGCGAGCGCGAGGAACTGCTTCGGTCGCCAGTTCGCGGCGACCGCCAAGCCAATCGCGGCCGACACCGCGGCGAGAACGACCGCGATGACGAAGCCATTGCCCTTGGCGGCGGTCGCGAACCAATTCTGCACGGTGCTCAGCCAGCTCATCCCGGACGGCGCCAAGTTGATCGCGTTGGTGATCCCGTTCGCGCCACCAGCCTCGACCAGCCAGAGATACGCCATATACAGCCAGAGGCCCGCCCAGACCGCTCTCGCGCCGCGCACGCCGAGCAGCCCGCCGGGACGCCCATTCGGCCACACGATCGCACCGATCAACGCATACAGCAGCACCGCCCCGGGGGCACCGGTCAGCGCACTGGCCATCGGAGCGCCACCCATCGCCGTCGTCGCCATGAACAACATCCCGAACGCCTCGCCGAACCACCACACGACAAGAACCCATCCGAACGAAGCGAGCAGCGCCGGCTTGACCGTGGGGCGATACAGAAGCCCCACTCCGATCGCGACCTGAACCAGCGCGAACAAGGTGTTGAACAGGAGCTGGTCACTGTGGAGCGTGTTCGCGCCCCAGGTCACGCTGGTCGAGACCCATTGCGGCTGACCCGCCGCCAGGTTCGTCAAAAACGCGATAAAGCCCTTGCCGTACATGAAGGACTGGAACTGCAAGCCTCCATCCAGCAGCCAAAGCAGACCGAGCACGGTCTGGATCGTGCGGCGGCTGTCGGAGGCGAAATAGGCTCGCGCGGCAGCCACCAGGGAGCCACGGGGCGGGCCGGTGGCACGTGCCTGCACTCCGGGCGTGGTCGTACTCATAGGTTATTAACTCCTCTTTGAGTCAAAGGAAACCGGTCGGTTTCGCTCGCCGCGGGGTCCCGCGGCACGCCTCGCAAAGTGCTGATGGTCCGCCACAGCATCCAACGCGCACGACGCTGCCGTTGATCGTTATCCCTCGGAGAGCGACAGCTATGCCGCGGCTCTCGACCAGCGTCGATGATCCGCGGTCAGTTGGGCCGCCGGCCCGGTGGTCCCCTGCCCGACCAGCCTTCGGCGAGCGGCGCCGGCCGCGGGAGGAAGAAGTCGCGGGGCCGGCAAATCCTCACCACCCGCCGCGGGATGGGAACCCGACGCGACGAGTAGTGCTCATAGACCTCGCGCAGCACCCAACGGGCGCCGTGGAGCGCGGCGGCGAGCACCAACCCGACCACCGCGGCGGCGGGGACAGACCACCACCCGCCGTACCCGAAGATGCCGACCAGGCCGCCGGGGTGGCCGGTCGCGAACAGCTCCTCCAAAAACTCCTGGCAGATGTAGATCGCCACCAGCGAGGCCGCGCACAGCAGCCACAGGGTGGCGAACGAGATCGTGTAGCGCGAAAGCGACCGCTGCCCGCTGAAGGCACGACCCAGGGCGCTCAAGAAAGCGCCAACCGAGGCCGCGATCAGCAAGACGATCCATGGCGCCACCGAGTGCAGATACGAATGGCCTTGGCGCTCCAGCTCGAGCCCTGCCTGGCTGCCGAACGCCAGCCAGTAGCGCAGCTGGTGGACCGCGAACGCTGCCGCCGGTACCAATGCGACCGGCGCGAGCCGCCTGATCACAAGGCCGCGCTCATCACGAATCCCCATGTTCAATAGGAAGATAGCGCTACGCAGTCAGCGCGTCGACGGGAGCGCTGAGGGAGCTGAGGGCGCCATTCATTCACGAGGGGAGCTGCCGCAGCACGTGCACGACGTCCTGGGGATAGAAGGGCCACAAGAAGAGGGCCCGCTCGTGGCCGGTCCGGTCGACGATGTAGGCCGCCGACGTGTGCGTGATCGAGGTGATCGTCGTGCCGCGCACCTTCACCCGGCTGACCGCCACCGCGATCTTGTAGCTCCTCCACACGGCGGTGAGCCGGGCGCGAGAGCCGACGGCCCAACGCCACTGGCGCACCAGCTCCCACTTGCGAAAGTCGCGAAGAAGATCTGCGCGGGTGTCGGCATACACGTCGACGCTGACGGCGAGGATTGCGGGCCGCCGCGAGACCGGCATTTCCCGCACGGCTTGATCGAGCACCTTCGCCTGCAGGGGACAGAGGTTGCGACACACCGGGTCGATGAACGTGACGATCACGGGATGGCCTCTGTAGGAGCGCAGCGACACGCGACCGCCGGACTGGTCGACCAGCGAGAAGTCTGGGGCCGGCCGTTGGCCGGGCGACCAACTGAACGGAGGCGGCGTGACCAGCGAGGCGGCCTGCCTGGGCGACGGCGCGGCGCTGCTCGCGGTGACGAGCGAGGAGTCCCTGGCCCCACCCCGGATGGCGGACGCGACGATGACCGCCGCGACGGCCGTACAGGCGACGACACAGCCCGCGAGCGCGAGGAGCGCCGCACGCGGCAGCTGACGGCGAACGACCGGCCGCCGGCTGCGGGGGGCCGGTGCGGCTGACGCATGCCGCGCTCGCCACAGGACCGCTGAGAGCGCGCTCAAGACGGCGAGAACCGCGATCACGACCACGAGGATCCAGCCATTGCTCGCCGACGCTGCGCGTGCGGCTGGTCGGTAGACGGGCGCAGGCGCAAGGTGAGCCCCCGCCGCGAGGCGACGGACCGCGGCCAGCGCCGCGACCGAGAGGCCGTCGCCCCCCGCCTGCACCGGCACGGCTGAGAGCAGCCGGTACTCGGGCCCCGCGGCGTGCCCACTCCAGCTGAA
>JAFAPR010000222.1 GCA_019247075.1 Solirubrobacterales bacterium | reverse complement strand
TCCGGAGATCACGGGCTGGCCCGGTTCGTAGCGCTCGAGGCTGACCGGCGACGGCAGACCGACCTGCTTGGAGACGAGCTTGCCGATTGGCGTGTTGATCAGCTGCTGGTAGCGGTCGGCCATTTACGCGGCCTCCATGATCGCAGTGACGCCCAGGCCTCCGGCCGCGCAGATGGAGATCACGCCCCGACGAGAGCCGTTCTCGTGCAGCATCTTCGCCAGCCCCGCGACGATCCGTCCGCCCGTCGCCGCGAAGGGATGACCGGCAGCGAGCGACCCCCCGTGGACATTTATCTTCTCCCGTTCGATCTCGCCCAGCGGGCGCTCGAGGCCTAGCCGCTCGCGGCAGAAGCTCTCATCGGTGAAGGCCTTCAGCGTGCACAGGACCTGCGCGGCGAAGGCCTCGTGGATTTCGTAGAGGTCGAAGTCCTGGAGCTTGCGACCAGCACGGTCGAGCATCCTGGGCATCGCGTAAGCGGGCGCCATCAGCAGGCCCTCGCGCTTGTGCACGTAGTCGACAGCGGCCGTCTGCGCCTCGACGAGGTACGCCAGCACGGGCAACCGTCGCTCCCGCGCCCACTCCTCGCTCGAGAGCAATACCGCCGAGGCGCCGTCCGAGAGCGGCGTTGAGTTGCCCGCGGTCATCGTTCCGTCGGCCCCCCCAAAGGCCGGCTTGAGCCGCGCGAGCTTCTCCTTAGTGGAGTCCGGGCGCAGGTTCTGGTCGCGCTCGAGCCCGAGGAATGGCATCACGAGGTCTTCCATCCAGCCCGACTCGTACGCAGCGGCGAGGGCGTGATGGCTGCGGACCGCGAACTCGTCCTGCTCGTCCCGCGTGATCCCCCACTCCTCCGCCATCAGCGCGCAGTGATCGCCCATCGACAGACCGGTGCGCGGCTCCGCGTTGCGGGGAATCTCGGGAACGAGCTGCAGCGGCCGGAGTTTCGTCAATGCCCGCAGCTTGCCCGCGGTCGTCTTCGCGCGGTAGGCCTCGAGCAAGGCCTCGCGTAGATCCTCGTTCACAGCCAGAGGAGCGTCGGAAGTGGTGTCCACGCCACCCGCGATGCCGGACTCAATCTGGCGCAGCGCGATCTTGTTAGCGATCAGGATCGTCGCTTCGAGCCCGGTGCCGCACGCCTGCTGGAGGTCATAGGCGGGCGTCTCGGGCGCCAGCCTCGAGCCGAGAACAGATTCGCGCGCAAGATTGAAATCTCGGCTGTGCTTGAGCACCGCGCCGGCGGCGACCTCCCCGACCCGCTCGCCTTGCAGCCCGAACTTCTCCGTGACGCAGTTCAGTACCGCGGTCAGCATGTCCTGGTTGGAGGCCCGTGCGTAGCTGCCGTTCTGGCGGGCGAAGGGGATCCGGCTGCCGCCGAGCACGGCCACGCGGCGGACTGATGAGTTCATCTCGATCTGGCTCCTGATTTGTTTACAGTTGTGTAGCTTAGACCGTCGCCGACGGCCGCCAGGGCTCCGTGGGCTCCGGAGCTCCGTTGGGCTCGGAGAGGCGCGGGCCGCTGGTTCCTACTCGGCTCGAAGACGAGCGGCCGCTGGTCCCTACGCGCTGGGCCCCCGCACTTGCGGGCGGTCCTCCCCCGTTGCTGTGGTGAAGGCGCCGCCCGCCGTCAGGCGGCGCACGATCCCCGGCAACAAGATCCGCGACGCGGCCGCCAGCCAATAGGGCCGGGGCACGTACCGCTCGGCCCTCCCGCCTGGCCCCGCTTCGAGAATCGCCTCGGCGACACGCTCGGGCGAGGACAGCGCCCAGCGTGTCAGCGCCCGCTGGCGCAGCTCGGTGGCGGGAAAGCCCTCCGTCGGCACGAACCCGGGCATGACCAGACCCACGTGCACGGCGTGGGGCAGTTCCTCGAGCGCCAGGGCGTCGGTCCATGCCGCCAGCGCGGCCTTGCTCGCCGAGTACGCCCCTGCGCCCGGCCGCGAGACGCGCGCCCCCGTCGAGCAAACGTTCACGACCGCTATCCGGCGTCCGCGCGGGTCCGTCGCGCCCACGCGGCCGTCGCCGCCTCCGGCGGCGGCCGTCCTGCGCAGCAGCGGCAGCAGCGTTTCGGTGAGCCGCACGGGCGCCTCGAAGTTGACCGCGATGTGGCGCAGCACGTTCGCAGACCCTGCCTCGGCGAACGAGCCCCGCCACGACGCGCCGGCGTTGTTGACGAGCAGGTGCAGCTCGCCGTGGTCGCGCTGCACCGCGTCGCGCACCAC
>JAFAPR010000127.1 GCA_019247075.1 Solirubrobacterales bacterium | reverse complement strand
GACGAGATGTGATCGAGCACGCGTGAGGTACACCTGCAATCAGTGGCGGGCCGAACCCGCCCGACCCGCACGACCTCTTTCAGTCTCCGCCGGCTCGCAGTGGCGTGACTGCTTCGGCGAAGATCCGATGGAGCAGCAAGGAGGTCGGCACGTCACAAACGGAGTCTCACTGCGTAGGCCAGCCGGAGTGTTATGTCGAGGGGCTGGCAGAGCTCGAACCACTGCGGGTCGGCTGGCCGGCGCTCGACAGAGAGCGTCGCGCGAACGGTCGTACCATCGGCGGACAACGCGTATCGACAGCGGAGCAGTTGCGCGAGCCCCAGACGCAGCTGATGCTCCTCGTTCGTCGCAGTTGCGCGCGTCCCGATCCCGAAGAGAGAGTGTCGGGGTCGAGCGTCGGGCGTAGTGCCCGCCCCGAAGCTGCCAACGGTGATCGTTTTGAGTCCCGCCGACGGTCCGGTGCTGTGCGATCGGCCCGTCGCGAGGCTGTCGGAGAATGGGGTGCTGTCTGGCGGGTTTAAGACACTGCCGGTATGGCTTTGAACTTCGTTGGTTGTGATCGTGGTCAGTTGTTTTTGATGCCGCCGTCATTGACTGATTGGGTGGCGGAGGATCATTTGGTGTGGACGGTGTTGGGGGCTGTGGATCAGATGGATCTGGGTCGGTTTAACGAGGCGTACCGGCTGGGCGCGGCGGGCCGCGCTCCGTATGACCCGGCGATGATGGTGGCGCTGCTCCTCTACGCGTATGCGCGGGGGAACCGGTCTTCGCGGGGGATCGAGCGGGCGTGCTGGGAGGACGTGGCCTACAAGGTGATCACCGGCCTGCGCACCCCGGATCATTCGACGATCGCGGAGTTCCGTCGCCGGCACGAGGCGGAGCTCGCCGAGCTGTTTGACGACGTGCTGGGGCTCTGTCGCGAGGCGGGATTGGTGTCGGTTGGGGTGATCACGATCGATGGGACGAAGATCAAGGCCAACGCGTCGATGGATCAGAACCGCTCCTACCGGGAGCTGGTCACGGAGATCCTGCGCGAGCGGAGGAGATCGACCGGCGTGAGGATGAGCTCTACGGTGAAAAGCGTGGCGACGAGCTGCCCGAGCCGCTGCGCACCCCTGAGGGCCGCCGCGCCCTCGTTGGAGGAGGCCAAGCGCCGGATCGAGGAGCGCAAGGGGCGGGCGATCAGCGAGGAGCAGACCGGTGCTGAGGTGAAGGTGGATCCAGAGTCGGTGTTCGGTCGGGACAAGCGTCGGGGAGGGCGCCGCGAGTGGCCTCGGGGTTGCGCGTCGCGAGCTCGAAATGCAGCGGGAGCGTGAGGCGCGGCCGATTCCGCGCGACAGGGAGGACCGTCTGTTCCAGGCACTGGGTCGGCTCGAGGAGAACCACCGCGTCGACCTGGCCGCCAATGAGGCGTATGAGCGCTGGCGGGCGACGGAACGCGACACGCTCGGGCGGATTTTGAAGGGCAACAGCAAGCCATTCGTCCCGCCGGAGCTGCCGGAGGGGGCGATCAATCTCTCCGATCCGGACTCGCGGGTGATGCGTACGCAGGGAACGCCGCCCCGGCAGGCCTACAACGCGCAAACCGCGGTCAATGACCGGCAGATCATCCTCGCGGCCGAGATCACGGTCGACGCTCCGGACTTCGGGCATCTGTCACCGATGCTCGAGACCACGCTCTCGCACCTGGAGCGCCACGGGGTGAGCGAACAACCGGAGGTGGTGATCGCTGACGCCGGCTATTGGCACAACCGTCAGATCCAGCAGGTCACCGACCGCGGGATCGACGTGCTGATCCCACCAGACGGCACGATGCGCGAGGGCAAACGCCCGGGATGGGAGCACGGCTTCTACGAGGCGATGCGGTTCTTGTTGATTGAGCGGGGTGGCGCCGCGTTGTCCGGTTAGCCGCATGCTATGACGGCGCGTTTGCGGAAGCCGGCGAAGGTGGGGAGTCCGTAGGCGCGGCGCTTGATGAGCTTGATCTTGTTGATGACGCCTTCGGCGTAGCCGTTGGTGGTCGGCTGTTCGAAATACGCCAGTTGCTCCTCGCGCCACTGGCTGACGCCTTCGGCGAACGCCGTGAAGGAGGGGAGTTGTGCGCGGTCGACGGCGGCGAGGAATGCGTCGAGGCGTCGCTCGGCTTCCGCGCGATCGGGAGCACGGTAGGTGGAGCGGAACGCTTCCTTTAGTCCCCAGGCCTCAGCCAGCAGCGGCTCGCGCTCGAACAGCTCGCACAGCTTCAGGCGTTCGCGTGCGGTGAGCTTCTCGCGGGCTCTGAGCAGCCGATGGCGGGAGTGGAACAGGTCCTGGCGCCAGCTGAGGTGCTGACCGCTGCGTCTGGCGCCTTTGGGGCGGCGGGTGCGGCGCTCTCGCTGGCGCTCGCGACGAACCACATCGAGCGCGGTGTTCGCGCCGCGGACCAGGTGGAAGTGGTCGACCACGATCCTCGCCTGCGGCAGCTGCGCCTTGATCGCCTGCCGGTAGGCCTCGTGGGGATCGATCGAGACGACCTTGATCGAGCGCCGGTAGCGCTCGGGAAGTTGCTGCAGATAGAGCTCAACGACGTGGCGGCTGCGGCCGTCCAGCACCTCGATCACGCGCCGGCGGTCAAGATCAGAGACGACCGTGGCGAGCTCTCCCCGGCGCCTGTGCGCGGCCTCGTCCAGCGACAGCCGCCGCGGCGGACGCCGGCCGCGAGCGGCCTGCAGCTGATCAGCGCCGACCTCGAACGCCCGGGCCACCTGGTAGCGGGTGGTGTGCTCCTCGCGCGCCACCTCCGCGTGCGCGTTGCCAGCGCGGCAGCGCTCGAACAGCCGCGCGCGGAACCGAGCGCTGACCCGCTGGCGCGCCGGCAGCTCCGGGTGGGTCTCGGTGAACGTCCGCTCGCACGCCTCGCAGCGGTAGCGCCGCTTGCGCCACAGCAAGTACGTCAAGCGTCCGGCGATCGGCAGATCGCGGATCCGCACCAGGTCGCGATCCTTGACCATCAACGATCCCCGCCCGCACCACCGACAACAGCCGACGCGTGCGCTCAGCTCGACCTCAAGCCCAAGCCACCGGCCGTGATCAACCACGTCGGTCACGGTCAGCCAATCGACCCCGACAAGACGGCTAACGTCATCCTGCATCCGCTGTTCCTCCTAGCTCGCGTCATCGACAACGCGAAGCCTGCGAGGGGCAGCGGATGTCTCTATCCGGGCCTCACCCCCGCTCGTTCAGCGAGACCCATTTACGCATCCAGCTGACCGAGCGGGGCTGGACGAGCCTGGCTCGGGGCGACGACAGTGTCGGCGCTGCCGCAGCTCGATGTCGGACGCACCTACTCGTGGGGAAGAGCTCGCGGACGCATTCGCCTTTAAGCCGCCCTCGTGGGAAGAGCTCGCGGGCCCGCGCGTGAGTGACCGGGGTTAGCTACTGGCGACGTGAGCATCGCCAGCGACGATTTGTTGCCGCATGCAGGTGTCGGGTCTTACGGCAGCGACTACCAGGCGGTATGCAGCGTGTGGGCGGCGGCGTCCGCGAAGTTCGAGCTGCTGTTACGCGTCCAGCGCCTGATCCCGCGGCTGCTGGCGCGCTCGTTGCGGGCTCAGCCGTGCCAGCCACCCATGCAAGCACCGCGCGGTCGCCAGGACCGCCCTCCTTGAGCTCCTTGTCTGGTTCTGTGACTTGGTGGGGTCGACGGCTCAGGGGAAACACTTGATCCCGAGGACTTGCAGGCGCTGCTCTCGCGCTACCACGCGCACGTCCGCAAAGAGTTGGGGCGGTTTGGCGCCACCGTGGAGAAGTTCATTGGCGACGCAGTGGTGGCGCTCTTCGCCGCGCCGGTTGCGCACGAGGACGATCCAGAGCGAGCGGTGCGGGCGGCGCTTGCGGTTCGGGGCTGCAACGGCCGTGATCCTCCGGCCGTACGCTTTGTCGGTGGTGGTCTGTCCGTCTCGTGGGCAGCAGAATCCGGAGGGGTTTCGGTTCTGTGGGGCGTGTGCGGCGCGCTTGGGGGGCCGGCCCGCTCCTCGCCGCCACCACGCTGCTCGTTTGGGCTGAAGCGCCAATGGTGAGGAGCGGAAGAATTCTCAGCGCTCCCGGGTTGGCGCCGGCGCCGTTCGGTCAAGGGTGAGTGCTGCACGCGATCCTTGATCTACATCGGCGGAGGACTTATCGTCTCCCAAGGGGCCACCTCGACGGTCGATGCGAAGGAGGAGCGATGTACGCGACAGTACGCAGGTACGAGGGTGTGACCGATCCAGTGGAGGCCGGACGGCGCGTCAGAGAAGGTTTCGTCCCGCTGATCAGCGAGATGGAGGGCTTCATCGCCTATTACTGGGTCGACGCCGGGAATGGCGTGATGTTGTCGACCAGCGTGTTCGAGACTCGGGAGGAAGAGGAGGCCTCCACCGAGAGGGCCGCCAGCTTTGTCCACGAGAACTTGACCGAGCTGCTTACCAACCCACCGCTGGTTACCGACGGCGAGGTCGTGGCCACCAAAACCGCCTGACGCACCCACGCTGAAGAGCACGCCGCCATGCTGCGCCCCTCCGTTGTTTCCCACGGGCGCTCGCCTTCGCCGCGCGCGACGCTTCTGCGTTCGGGCACCGCCAGGCGCGTCGACGAGGCGGACGGCGCGATCTTTGACTTCCGCTTCGAGCCGACAGCGCCGAGAAGCAGCGGGATCGCGACCATCGCCGTCGGCGGCAGCCCCCAGGCAGTCACCATCGCCGACGGTCGCGCGTGGGTCACCGTCGACCAGCGCACGATCTCCCCCACGCAGCGCGCGGCAGGCGGAGGACCGTGCGATTGGACTCCCCTACCGATGTCACCTCCATGGACCCGGCGCTGGCAGACGACGGCCTCTCCGTCCAGCTTCTGTATGCGACTTGCGCAAAGCTGCTCAACTACCCCGACAAGGCGGGTCTCGCGGGATCGCAGCTCGTGCCCGAGGTCGCCCAATCGCTGCCTACGCGCTCGGCCGACGGACGGAGCTGGGGGAAGCAGCTCGGCACTGCCCCGCTGACGGTCGTGACGATATAGAGCTCCACCTGGGCGTTGGGCAACTGCGCCGCGCCGATCCTCTCGGGCCCTCGCCGGGCAAGTTGCGGGTGCCAAGCACGACCGTGTCCGACATCGAGTGCCCCCGCCAGATGTTGCTCGTGCCGACGCCGCCAGACTGGCAGTTGGCGGTGACCGGGACGGCTCTGGCATAGGCGAGTGCCCGACGGTCGGGAACGCGCTCATGTCGAGGCCGCACTCGGCGACCAGCACCTGGGCGACGTGGACGTGGACGCCAGGGATCGTGCACGGCAGCTCGATGAGCTCGGCGTGTGGGGCGAGCACAAGCTCGACCGCCGGTTGCGGTTTTCGATCGCGGCGTCGAGCGTGTCGATGTGCGCGAGTAACGGGGCGACCATCACGCCGTGATGGTCGATCGTAAACCGGCTGGCAAGTGCTTCGCGCAGCTGCGGGATCTTCAGACGCATCCTGGCTTTAGACAGCTCGGCGAGCTGCTCGGGATTGCTGACTCCGGACAGCAACGCGTCGGGCATTGCTCGCGCTGACTTGGAGTAGGTGTGCGACGCAACGCGAGAGCTTGATCCCGGCGTCCTGGAGCACCTTCTCGAGTCGTTGGATCGAGCGCCCGCGCTCGTTGGTCTGCGCCCTGCGCAGCCTGGTTAGGTCACGCAGCCGGCGGATCTCCGGCGGTGGCACGAAGCTCGGCCGCACCAGACCATGCTGCACGAGCTGGCAGATCCACTCGGAGTCCTTGACATCGGTCTTTCGACCAGGGACGTTGCGCAAGTGGTGCGCGATTAACAGCCAGCACTCGAGCCGATCTTCGGTAAGCGCCGGACAACCGGCATGAGAGAAGGGAATGAAAAGAGTCCTACATCGAAGACCTAGCGAGTCACGGTGGCCCCGACCATGCGTTGGCGACCCGCGAGGGCGCAGCGAAGCGTTGGATGGGGGGCA
>JAFAPR010000134.1 GCA_019247075.1 Solirubrobacterales bacterium | reverse complement strand
CGATATTCGATGCCGCGCTGACGCGGCTCGATGAGCGCCGGCTCGTCGAGCGGGGCGTTCAGCGAGATCAAGCGGACCTCGGTCGTATCCCGTGACTGGGCAGTGATGATCGCCAGCTCACCGCTGCGCGAGCAGTTCAAAGTCAGCTCGAACCGCTGATTGGGGTCCTCGAGCACGAGCACGTCGCTGCTGGGAGGCGTGCCCACCCGGTGACGCCACACCTGATATGGCCGGTGCAGCTCGTCGGGAACGAGGTAGAAGAGGTATTCGGACGCGGCGCACCAGGCCACTCCCGGATAGCTCCTGGCGATCGCCTCCGCTAGGTCCTCTCCGGCCCGCAGGTCCCTGATGCGCAGCTCGTAGGTCTCCGCGCCGCTGGTGTCGGCCGACCAGGCGAGCAGCGCACCATCCTGGCTGGGCTCGCGCACGCCGACATCGACGAAGCCCGTGCGTGCGGCGAGGACATTCTCGTCCAGCAGGACCTGCTCGCCGTCCTCGCCTGACCGCGCCCGAAGCAGTTGCGGGTTGTCGCTGTCCTCCGGCACCCTGGTGCGGTAGACGAAGCCGCCGCGAGGCCAGGCCACGGAGTACTCGGCGCCGGCGGCGATCCGGGTCCCGGCCTCCGCGGCGAGCGTGTGAGCGAGCTCCTTGAACTCCTTTCGGTGGGCGTCGTAGAAGGCACGCTCGCTGATCAAGTACTCGCGGAGCTCGGGGTCGTCGGGATCGCGCATCCACGCGTAGTCGTCCACGACCGTCTCGCCGTGCAGCTCGCGAGCCGACGGTACCCGCGGCGCCGTCGGCGGGAGGAGCTGGTGTGGTAGCTCTTCACGCATGGCCCGCAGTCCTCAGCAGTTGGCGCACCTGCCCGGCGGGCAGGCCGGGGGAGGTGTTGCCTTCCCGGCCGGTGACCGTGGGCGCGGCGAGCATGCTGTTGAGGACCGCTTCCTCGGTCACCTCGACCACGGCGGCGAAGAACTGGTCCAGGTCCCGGGCCTCGATCCGGGTGGGCGGCGGTTCGCCTCCCCCGGACGGTCGGGCGCCCAGTCCTCCGGGCGGCCGACCGTGCCCTCCGGCTGCCGGCCGGCCGCGCAGTCCGGTGGCCAAGGCAAGGAAGATCTCACCGCTGCCGTGGCTGGCGGTCGAGCCCGTGCGCGCGAGGCCCAGGCCGGCTCGCCTGGCCAGACGGGCGCAGGCGGCCGCATCGATTGGGGCGTCTGTCACCACCACGACGATGCAGGATCCGGCAGGCGGCGGCGGTTGCGGCGGCTGCTCTCGCGGCAGCAGCCGACCGACCGGGATCCCGTCTACGGTCAGCCGCTCACGGCGGCCGAAGTTGGAGAGGAGCAACACGCCCACGGTGTGACCGGATGGTGTCACCCGCGACGCGGTGCCGATTCCACCCTTGAACTCGAAGCAGGTCATTCCGGTCCCGGCGCCGACCGCCCCCTCGGGGGGTGCGGGGCCGCCGATGGAGTTGCGGGCTGCGCGCAGGGCGACGGCCACATCCTCCTCGGTCACCTGCATGCGGCGCGCGTCGCTCAGAAAGCTGTCGTCACACTCGGCGACGACCGGGATGACCACCGTTTCGGAGCCGATTGCGGGCTCCTCCGCCATCAGCAGCTCGCAGGCGGCGTCGTACACGCGGCCCACCTGCATGGTGGAAGTCAGGAACACGGGGGTCTCCGTGATCCCCCACTCGCTGATGCCAATGAACCCGGTGCACTCGCCGGCACCGTTGAGGACGGCGCCGCCGGCGGGGACGGGGCTGCGGAACAGATTCCCGCCCGCGTCGACGACGGTTACACCAGTGCGCGCGATGCCACGGCCCGCGGGTGGGGGCGGCTCGTCGCGCCAGACCGTGGCGTGACCCACGCCGACGCCGCACACATCAATAATCGACGCCGTTGGCCCGCTGGGCAAGATTCCAACCTTGATCCCCAGGTCCGCCGCGCGTGGCACGGCGTGATGATCGCATGAGGCGACTACAAGGCATGCCCGTCGTGTGGCACAGCGACTGCCTGTTGCACGAACCCGGCGGCGAGGTTTGGCTCGGGGTGTGGGAGGCTGGGACGGAGGTGCCGGAACGCGCCACGGTGCTGCTCGAAGCGCTCACATCGGCCGGCGCCGAAATCATCCCGGCCAGCGCGCACGACGATGCCGCGCTGCTGGCCGTCCACGACGCCGCGCTGGTCGAGCACCTGAGGACCGTGTGGGAAGGGTGGGAGGCCGCTGGCTATGTGGCCGAGCATGGTCGGCGGCGAGTGGTGCCGTACGTCTTTCCGACCGCCGGGCTGTTGTCCGGGCTGCCGCTGCGATCGCCGACAGCGCTCCACGGACGGGTGGGCAGGTTCTGCTACGACACGATGACACTGGTCGGCCCCGGCACGTGGCGGGCGGTTAGGGCCGCCGCCGACACTGCGCTGACCGCCGCCGATCTCGTCGCCGGCGGAGCGCGCGCCGCGTACGCGCTGTGCCGCCCGCCCGGCCACCACGCCGGACCGGCGGGCCACGGCGGCTCGTGCTATCTGAACAACGCGGCGATCGCCGCGCAGGCGCTGCGCCGGGCAGGCGCCGAGCGCGTGGCCGTCGTAGACCTGGACGCCCACCACGGCAACGGCACGCAGGCGATCTTCTACGGTCGCGGCGACGTCTACGTCGGCAGCCTGCATGTCGATCCCGGCGCGGGGTGGTTCCCGCACTATGTCGGGTATGCCGGCGAGCGCGGGAGCGGCGAGGGGCTTCACGCAAACCGCAACCTGCCCCTAGCGCCGGGCACGTGTGACTCCGCCTGGCTCGAGGCGGTAGACGTGGTCTGCGAAGACGTCGCCGCTCATGGCGCCGAGGCGCTGGTCGTCTCGCTGGGCCTCGACGCCGCCGCGTCAGATCCCGAGAGCCCGCTCCGGGTCAGCGCGGACGCATACCGGCAGGCGGCCGAGCGGATCGGGCTGCTCGGTCCGGCGGTGGCGGTGCAGGAGGGCGGGTACGACCTGGCCGCGATCGGCGAACTGGTCGTCGCCGCCCTGGGCGGCCTGTGGGCGGCCTCACCCTGACGGATCCGGCGAGACGGGCGCCTTGAGCATCCACTCCAGCAGCGCGTCGTTCCAGGTTGCTGTCACCCGCGCGCGCTGGGTGAAGCGATGCAGCGGATACTCGAGCGTGAAGCCGATCGCGCCCGTGACCTGATGGCAGGCGGCGCAGGAGTCCGCCACGGCGAGACCGGCGTATGCAAGCGAGTCGCTGTCCGGGAGGGAGTCGGCGAGCAGCAGCACCCCGCGCACCGCGGTTGCCGCGCCCGCGAGCAGCTGCTGCACCGGCGCCAACGCGGCCAGCGTGCTCCCGAACGCGCGGCGCCTGCGCACGTAGTCGACAGTTAGGTCGAGCGCGCCCTGCCCGAGCCCGGCGAGATAGCCCACGCTGGCGGCGATCCAGGCGATGGTCGCCGTCTGCCACTCATCCGTGCGCACCGGGGCGGCCTCGCCGAGTTTGAGCACGCGATGCACCTCCAGGCCAGCCGCCGAGGAAAGCTCCTCGCACCGCAGCGCGGACCGGCGAACCACCCGGCCATTCTCAATCATCAACACCATGCGCTCGGGGCCCAGCGACCGGACGAGATCGCCGGCCATGGGGCTCCCGCCGAGCAGACGATCGACCTGATGAAGCGGCGCCAGCCGTCGGCCGAGCTGCACCGCGGAGAGTCCCGCGCAAGCCACGAGATCCGGGTCCTGTGCGAGCGTTGGCCACCCGATGTCGTCGAGTGCAGCGGTCAGCTCGGAGGGCGCGACCCGATCGACCACGCCGGCGACGCTCTCGGCGAACGCAACGGAGTCATCGCTCGAGTTCACGGACCACCTCGTCGGTGTGCTCGCCGAGCGCCGGGATCGCCCGCCGCGGCGGGGTCACGAGGCCGTCGATCTTGAACAGCGAGCCGAGCAGCTTAACCGGGCCGACGCCATGCTCGAGCGTGTGCACGAGGCCGTTGGCGGTGGCCTGGTCGTGCTCGAAGAGCTCTTCGAGCAGGCGGACCTCGGACGAGGGCACGCCGGCCGCGCGAAAGCGCTGCACCCAGTGGTCCGCTGTTTCGGTGGCGATGCGGCGCTCAAACTCCGCAACCAACGCCAGCCGCCGCGCCCGTTCGGCGGCGTTGGCGGGTGGCGCCTGCGGGTTGCCCGCCCATGGATCCTCAAGCCCCAGCACAGCGCAGGCAGCCACCCGCTGCCCCTCGTGCAGGCAGGCGAGGACGAGAAAACCGTCCGCGGCCAAATACGCCCGGTAGTAGGGCTCGAGCTCGTCGTGGGCCCGGCGCGCACGGGCCAGCTGCTCGAGGTCCTCGGAGGTCGCCAGAGCCCGACGGTGGCGGCCCCCGCGCGGGGCACCGTCGAGCGCCTCGACCGAGACGAACCTCTGTGCCTGGACCGCGAGCGCCGCGCCGAGCAGCGAAATCTCGAATCCCCCGGCACCGTCGCAACCTCGACCCAGCAAGCCGCTCAGGACCGCGATCGCCGCTAACAGCCCGGCGGTGAAATCGGCCATTGCGATCCCGCCGGCCCGTTCGGGGACCGAGTCCGATCCTCGCGCGTCGGCTAGCAGCAGCCCCGAGAGGGCCTGGGCGACGAGGTCGAACGCGGTCAGTTCAGCCTCCGGGCCGTCGCTTCCCAGTGCCGATACGCAGCACCAGACCGCCGCGGGATTGGCATCGCGCACGCTTTCGCGGTCAAGCGCAAAGCGGCGCGCGCGATCCGGCGGCACGTTGTGCAGCACGACGTCGGCGGTCCGGATCAGCGACGTGCTGGCCCGGATGCCCTCCTCGTGCTTGAGGTCGAGCACGACCGAGCGCTTGTTGCGGTTCAGGGCGTAGAAGTACCGGCTCTCGCCCTCGGCGAACGGCTCATAGTGGCGCCAGGCATCACCCGTCGGCGGCTCGATCTTGATCACGTCGGCCCCGAGGTCGGCGAGCAGCATGCCCGCGAAGGGACCGGCCACGTACTGGGCATATTCGAGCACCCGGATCCCCTCGAGCGGCAGCCTTGCCTTCATCGCGGCGGAAGGTCGAGCTCGCGGCGGGCGATGACGGTGCGCTGGATCTCGCTCGCGCCGCCGGAGATGGTCGTGGCCACGGACGCTCGCTGAAACGCCGCCACCCGGCCGCGGAGCGTCGCGGTTCCCTCTTCCAGCAACCCCTCGGGTCCGAGGAGGTCGACTGCGAAAGCGGCCACCCGCTGCATCAGCTCGGCGATCGACAGCTTCGCCATCGAGCTCTGCGC
>JAFAPR010000045.1 GCA_019247075.1 Solirubrobacterales bacterium | reverse complement strand
CCTCTGGCAGGGTGGCCAGCGCCGCCATGATCTGCAGCCGCGCCGGGACGTGAATCAGCGGGTCGAGCGCCTCGGCGGTCATGTGCCCGTCCGCACCGTGTGGGCCCGAGTCCCGCGCCGCTGCCACGTGCCGATCGCCGCGGTCGCCAGCAGCAGCACGCAGAGCCCCACGCCGTTGACGAGCCACATGCCACGAGGGCCGGCAATTGCGGCGAGGGCAGCGATCAGCGCGACCGGAACGCTGAGCGCGACCTCACGCCAGCTCTTGTGGAACGCGCAGCGCGCGGCCCAGACGGCGGCAAGCGCGATCAGGGTGCCGTTCAGGAAAAGCGACCAGTAGAAGCCTTCACCGTGTGAGCCGCTGCTCGCGATCCCGATCAGCGCCAGGTAGCAGACAAGCAGGACCCCGCCCATGAGCACCGCCTCCTCGCGCTGCACCTTCACCGAGTGGCCGCTGACGCCGCTGCGCGCACGCACAAAGGCGTAGATGACGGTGGCGATCCGAAGCGCGATCAGCACGTAGAAGACCGCCAGCGCCGCCAGGCTCGGGCCGGTGAAGGGGTGCTGATCGCGGACGTTTAGCCATACGATCCCGAAACCGACCAGCGCCACCACCGCCGCCACCAGCGACACCCATGGCGCCCGGAATTCCAACGCGCGCCGAGCGTCCGCCTGGGTCTGTGCCAGCAGCCGCGCAGCCTCGCGTGGTTCCATCCTTGCTTCCTCGGGGGTTCCTCCCGACGGCCCAACGTTCGTAGTCATGGTTCTGCCTTCGGTTAGAGTTTGTGACGCAAACTCTAATACACTTTGTGGGGCAAAGTCAAGGGCCGATTCGAGCAGGAGCGCCCGGAGGCTCCCACGCCAGCCAGGACATCGGCGAAGCTGGTACGCAAAGGCGACAGCCCGAAGCGCATCACGTCGGGCGCCCGGAAGCCGGTGACCACCCAGTCAGCGGCGAGCGCGGCGGTGAGGGTGCGCCTCCGGGTAGACCAGCGCCCGGTGGCTGCCGCCGGGCAAGGTCCCGGGGGGCGAACCCAGGCTGACCCCGAGCGGAGCCAGTGCCGTGTCCAACTCGAGCGCATACTCGATCAGCGACACAGACTTGGCGCGGATCGCGTCGATCGGCGCCTTGATCGAGAGCTCGATGCCGGCCCGAGCCGCGGTCATCCCGATTCCACTGGGGTCTGCCTTGACAAGCTCTGCGCCGCGGCGCTGGACGCGAACCCCCGGCCGGGCCAGGTTGCCTCCCTCTTCGCAGAAGCGTTCCACGGTGCTGCATCCTCGCCGAGGGAGGGGCCGGTGCTAGCTGAATTCGAGGTAACCCGGACCGCCCCTTTGATCGAGCACCAGCACGCCTGCCCCATCGGCCGAGACTTCCGCACCGCCGGGGCGAACCGAGCGCCTGGGGCAGCCCTCACGTCGGCCCTCAGGTGCTAACGCTCGAGGAGAAACGCAGCAAGCACGGAAGCAGCAGTCTCGCGGCCGAGCGCCAGACGACCGGTCATGAGGTGACGGAGACACCGAGCCCACACTTCCGGTCGAGGCGTAACGGAGCCAGGTGCGTCGATGATCCCTCTTAACGCGGAAGCTGCCGCGAACGGTCCCTCGCGCATGGGCGCTGGCGGCGCTTCGGCCGGCCGGAGTCCCGCGCTCGTACCACTCGCACGATTGGATTCCTGTTCTCGCCCGTGCCGAGCTTCCTTGCGCTTCGGCGAGCGAGCGCAACGTCACGACGAGCCGGTGCTAGGCGCCGGCGAGCAAGCAGACGGTGCCGCGTGCAGGGCGCGGCTTCTGGTTTCGGTGCGAAGCGCGATGCGACGACTGTCGCGGCCGCAACAAGGGAGCTCAAGCTTGAGAAAGACGTACGCCGGACGTGGAACCGCTCGTTCAGTCCGATTCCGGGCTTTCAGCTCCTTAATCGACGGCATCCCCCCGTGCTTGTGGTGGAGCGGGGTGTCTGCGTGAGGTCGCCCGGCGGCCACGGATGGCCGTCGGAATGGGCACGGACGACGCTGGCCCGGCGTCAACTCGTAAGTAGGTGTCAAGGCCGGTTGAGAATTGACCCCGTAGCGCCGGTTGAGATTTGACCCCCCCTGTCGGTTAGAGCCAAACCGCCCGTCGTCGTGAAGGCCGAGCCCGTAGGGCGAGGGCTGAGCGGCGATGGGCGGTTTAACCGCCTCTCGCGA
>JAFAPR010000044.1 GCA_019247075.1 Solirubrobacterales bacterium | reverse complement strand
GGCGGTAGAGCAGTAGGGTCCACGATCTGCTCTCGAAGGGAGGGAGCGATGTCTTCTTTACCGGTATTGCTCGACGCGGCGGGGCGGCGGCGCTCGCCGGCGGCGATGCCTGGCCACAATGCTGGCCGGCCGCCCCGGAACAAGGGGGTGATGTATCCGGCGGACCCGCCGACGGTCGAGGAGATCGTCGCGGTCATGCGCAGGATCCCGGTCGACCGCACGGGCTGCGGCTGCGCGCGATGATCGTGGTGCTGTGGCGCGGCGGTCTGCGGATCCAGGAGGCGTTGGATTTGACCGAGTCCGATCTCGACGCCAGGCGCGGCTCGATACTCGTGCGGGCAGGGAAGGGCAACAAGCGGCGCGAGGTCGGGATGGACTCTTGGGCCTGGAGCGACCACCTCGCCCCGTGGGTCGCGTGTCGTACTCAGTTGCCGCTCGGGCCGTTGTTCTGCGTGATCGACGGAGCGACCCGCGGGCGGCCGTGGTCAGCGACCGCGGTCCGCGCCGAGCTGCGCCGCTACGCGCTTGCGGCCGGGGTCAGGCGCCGCCTGGCGCCTCATCAGCTGCGCCATGCTCACGCTGTCGAGCTCGCCCGCGAAGGCGTGCCGCTACCCGTAATTCAGCGCCAGCTCGGCCATTCGTATGTCTCCACGACCAGCGTGTACCTCCAAGGGATCAACACCGAGGAGATCATCAGCGCGATCCACGCCCGGCGCGCGCCGATGATGCACGTCAGCGCCGGACTCGAACTCTGAGCCGGTAAGGAAACCTCGCGGGCGGGGCGCAGTCCCGCGCCCCGCCCGCCGCGCCCACCTGCTGCTTCGCCACAAAGGAGCAGTCCAACCCCAGGCACGACCCATCCAAGGCCGCCGTCGACGTTAGCTCGCGCGAGCCGGCATCCAGTGAGCACCGGCACCTCCTCCCAGGAGGGAGCAGTCGTATCAACCAGCGCGAGCACGTGGCTGCGGATGTCCGACAGCAGCCGCGCTCGGCGCCCGTTCCGACGGTCAGATCACTGCCCCTTTGGCAGCAGAGCAGACGCGTCGCGATCAGCGTGTCGTCCTTTCTGCGGGGGGAAGAAGCACGCCGAACCTCCTCCGCCGGCTGTTGCTTCGATGTCGCGCACCGGCGGGTCGGCCGCTGCTTCGGGCGGCACCGAGCACGCTGAGCAAGCGCCTCGCACGCCGCGGTAACCGCTGCCGCTGCGCTTGGCGGAGCGACAGCGTCGGCGACGCGGCGGTTGCCTCGAGCCGCGTCGACTCGTGGTCCGCCGGGGCTAGACAGCAGTCGCCCGTGTCGCTCCGATCGCTGGTTGTCGTCCCTACCATCAGCAACGGGGGCATTCACGCAGATGGCTGCTCTGCCAGACGAGCGACGAGGTGCGTTTGAAAGTTGCGGCCGATCGGGGCCGAGAGCAAGCACATCGGCCACCTCCGGTAACAGCGGAACGGACCCTCCGGCCGATCCTGGCAGAGGGTTCGACCCCGATCATGCCGCCATTCGACGAGATCGGCGAAGGCTCAGGGGAAGCTGCGCGAGCGACATACCCGAATTGCCGTAGCGCGGTTCTCCTCCGCGACGTGGATGGAGTTGTTGCATTCCACACGGCAGCGTGCGGTCAAGGCCGGCCACGATGCGAGTCCGCGTCATCAACCCCGGGACCTGAAGGGTCGTCAGGAGCCCGCTCGTAAAGAGAAGCGGGGGTCGGAGCTCGCGGTGACGAGCCGCGAATCCGGACACGTGCTCGGGTGCGTCGCTCTGTCGCTCGTTGACTTCGCGCAGTTTCGTTCGGCTGGTAGCTACGGGCTCGTGCCGGACGCACGGGGGCAGGGGGCGCGACCACCGCCCTACGACTAATCCGCGATGGTCGTTCGACATCTCGGGCTCGCGCGACTCGAACGGTTGATTCACCCTGACAACATCGCCTCGCAGCGTGGCCCGAGCGGTATGGGTTCGTCCGCGAAGGACTCCTCCGCTCGCGCGCATGCTCTTCGTCGCGGTTACAGTCGACGTGGCGCAGGAAGCATCCGGCGCGGTCGCGCTCGTCGGCGCGAGCAGGCCCTTGGAGCTCGGTCAGGACGTGAGCTTCGAGCGAGCGAAGCATCGTAAACGTGCGGCTCGCCGGGCGGGAGGCCGTCTGCGCTGGGCACAGTGCGAAGCTATCGAGCCCGGGCGGCGGGCGTTCGGGATGGCGTCGGACGGCAGGCGAGAGATATAGCCTTCTGACATCGACGATCACCGACAGCGCGAACTCGGCGATGCATTGATGATGCCAGCGACGCCTGACGAAGCGATCGCCTGGATCGAGCAGGCGGTGGAGCTGATTGGGCCCCGCTTCCATCCCGATACGCCGTTTAACGACTACGTGGGCGTGCGCAGCCGCGACGGCTCGGGCTTCCTTGACCTCAGCGAGGCCGAAGTGGCGGCGCTGGACGCCGCCCGCGCCGCCGCGACTGGGCTGCTGGGCCAACGGGCATACGACATCGCCTACCGCAGCGCGGTCAACTACCTCGAGCGAATCGACACGGAATGGACCACGTGGGCGCGGCCGGTTACCCAGCCTTCTGCCCGATGGTGGCTGGTCGAGCCCCCGGTGGAGGACAACCAGCCGCCGAGCGTCGCCTTCCAGGACGCGGTTGGGCTGTGGTGGGAGTATGACCCGGCCACGGGGCGGCTGCACCAGACGCCGTGGCTTGAGACGCATTTCTACTACCCCGACGAGCGCGCGGCTTACGGGTTCACCAAGCTGAGCGCCGGAGAGGCGCGCGGCTTGATCGCTCGCGGCATGGGTCGGCGCGACAGTCCGCAGCTGCGGGCGGCGCGGGAGGCTGACGATCTCGCGCTGGATCCGGAGGAGATCCTCGGGAGCGCCGCCTAGCGATGAGTTGCCACACCCTCTGGCCCCAGGGAGGCGGCGGGAAGGCCGCCGCCAGATACGACGACGGGAGGCTGACTGTGCGTAGGCAGACGCGTCGGGTGGTCGTGTTCCTCACGGTCGTGCTGCTCACATGGGCGCCGGCAGCCTCCGCGCACGCGGCTACGAACGAGCGGGCGACGAGCCACGCGACATGGGTGGGCCTGGATCTGGCCGGCGAGGGTCCGGTGGTGATCACCGACTTCGCCGGCGCGGTGCAGCGTGCCGTCGCCGCCGACCCGGCTCTGAAGCCCGCGCTTGGCGGCGCGCTAGCGCGGTGGCTTGGCCGACTGGAGGCCAGCGGCGGTCCCGGCGTGCCCGGGACGGCGACCCTCTTCGCTGGAATGGCCGAACTCGTCCGCGCGCAGGCCGCGCTTCACCAGACCGGTACGGCGAGCGACCCAGTCGCGACCATAGCGACGAGGAACCCACAGGACTTCCCGGTGTTCGGCGAGCCGGCCAACAGCAACCGGACATGGGAGATGCGCAGTTTCTGGATCTCCCACGTCGAGCTGAAGATCGAGAACGGCAAGGTGGTCAGCGAGAAGCTGACCGACAAGGTCACGGCCAACGCCGAGATCAACCCGGGCGCCGTGACCAGCAAGATCGACTTCAGCCTCACCTACCTGCCCGACAGCGGCGAGTTCTCGCGCGTACACCTGCAGGTATGGGTCCTGTGCTACCGCAACCGCCGCATCTGCAACACCGAGAATAGCGCCGACCTGGGCAGCACCAAGCATCTGTCCCCGCTCTACATCAGCTCGTCGGAGAAGCTCTACGGCGACAAGATTAGTCACGCGATCAAGCTCTGGGGCAAGATCCGCGGCAGCAAAAACTACGACTCCGAGGGCGTTCTCAGCGGCTTTGCCACCTGCAACAAGACCAACCCGCGCTGCCGTTATAGTTAGGCCGTGCTCGGTGTTGTGCGATCGGTGAGCGGCCGTCCACGCCGGCGTGTGCTCGTGTACTTGGCGGCAATGCTCGCCCTGTGCGCCGTGGTGGTCCCGATGGCGGTCGCCTTCGACGCCGGGAGCCCGGCGCGCAGCTCGACGGCGGCCTTCGGGATCTACGAGGCCGGCTATGGAGACATGGTGACCACCGATTTCGCGGCAGCCGTGAAGTCGCAGGCCGCACAGTCGCCGGGAAAGGTGCCGGTGATCAGGCGGGTGCTGGCCCAGATGCTGGCCGGGCTCAGGGCCGGCAGTTCGGTCGTCGTGCCAGGCGCGCGCTCCCGGCAGCAGGCGCTGGACGAGGTGCAGCGCGCGCTGGCCGCGGTCGGCCAGTCTGACCCAGGCGCTCGCTGAGGCGCCGCCCCGCTCCCCTGTACGGGGGATGTCGCGATCGCGATGGAGTGCCAAGCGCGAGCCAAAGCAAGAGGAGGCCTTCCGCGCGGGCCGCTTCCGACTCCTGGTCCCGCCGCGGGGATCGTGGCATGGTCGGAGCGCCGTCAGCCAGGATCGACCGGCGGGTTCGCTTTGCCGCGTTCGGGAGTGACCAATATGCTTGCTCTCGACCCTGATCCGGCGCGAGTTGCAAGCAGGACTTCGCGGTCGCTCGCGTGGCGGAGCAGCCACCCGCGCGGACGCCTAGGTCGCTGATGGTAGGGACGACTACCAGCCGCTGCGCCGAGCGCGGCCGACTGCTGCATCGTCCCGACGGACCGCGAGTCGATGGGTCTTGACGCCGACGCCGACGCCGCGTCTCGGCGCTACCGCTCCAGCAGCCGCGCCAGAGGCCGCGGCCGCGGCGTACAACGTGCTTACTCAGGCCTGCTCGGTCGCGTCTCGAGCAAGCGGCCGACCGGCATGGCGCGGCGCGGAAGCAACAGTCGGAGCACCGGGTTTCGGCACGTTTCTAGCGCCCACGAACCGCCGGCGGCCCACTGCCGGTGTTCCCCGAAAGCAGACACGGCCCCGGCACGGTCGCTTCAGGCGTGACCCGGGCGCCACGTCGGCGGAGCTGCTGCGGCTGCTCTCCCGCAAACAAGCAAGTCGGCGTTAGCCACATTCGAGCTAACGTCCCAGGGGCCTTGGGCGGCTACCAGCACGTCGCCGGGGTCGACGAAGACTGCCGCACAGCCCCGGCAAACCGGGCATCAGCTGGTGCCGACCCAAGACCCTGACGGGCCGTTAGCCGGCATTGGCGGCACCGCAAGCACGCAAGCAGCAGCCGGCTCGTGCGCCATCGGACTGCCGCTCAGGGGCGCAGAGCAGGCGTCATCCGGCGCTCAGACCAGTCGTTCAGAGTGCCGGTTTCGGACAGAGGCAGTCACGTCGTTTCGGTCCTTACCGGCCACGAGATGCTGATAGTTACGCCGTGGGGCAGCGACGGACGCGCGTGCTCGCCCAGCTTTTGGCGAAGCCTGGGCAAACGCGCTGCTGTCGCGCACCCCGGAATGGAGGCGCTCACTTCTGAGGGGGCGGCGATGCTGTCGACAAGGAGGAGAGCCGTCAAGTGCGCGCGTCCTTCGGTCTCCCGATTGGTGCGGGGTAGTGAGGGATCCCGGAGCGGTCGATGCCCTCGTCCGGCCAGTTGTATTTCGCGTCGCGCGCGATCGTGGTGGCGTCCTTGTTCGTGATCGGCGCGACGCGAGCGCCCGCGTTTGGCGACGGCGTCCGTGCCGTCGCCAAACGCGGCCAGATGACGGGCGGTTCGGATGGACTTGCTCACTGATTAATCGGGTTCCACTGAGACCGAGTCTGTCGGTCCCGGTGGTCGCGCTGGGCTGGGGGCCGGCGCGACCGGCTTGGACGGGCGGGTCAGGGCTCCCAGCCGGGGGTTTCGTCTCGCTCGAGTTCGTCGAGCGTGCGTTGCGGGCCCGAGGCGCGGGTCGGTCTCGTGGGCCACGTCCGGGGTCGGTCCTCGCTCGCCTCAGCGCTATCGCGGGGCGCGGGCTCAAGTAAGTCGGCGTCGCCCGCGACCTCGACGATCTGCTGCCGCTCGGGCCCTAGCGGCTCGGCTGTCGGGGTCGGGACGACCCCCTCCTGGGTCGTGTCGAGGCCGGGTTCAACTTCGGTGGGGTCGGGTGCGGCAAGGATCGCGGCTTCGTGGGCGAGCGCGGTGTGGATTGAAGGGAGCTCTGGTTCGGTACGGCTAATTCGATCGGCGAGTTCTTGGAGGCGGTCGGCTTCGGCGGCGCGGTCAGGGGCGTCGCCGGTGTAGATATGCGTTTCGTCTCGGGCGCGGGTGAGGGCACGTAGGTGCCCTCGCGGGTAGCCGTCCCGGCGACGATCAGGTGCGCGGTGTCCGTGGTCTGCCCCTGGGCCGGGAAGGGGTGTTGCACGTAGGCGAGGCGCAGATCGGCCCGGGCGAGCTCACGACGCTCGAGGCGGATTTCGGTGCCGTCAGCGAGGCGGAGATCGACGCGGCCCGATCCGGGGTCGACGCGGGCGATCGTGGCGTTGGTGCCGTTGCGTAACTGGCCTTGTTCATGGTGGATGGTGCGGCGGACCTGGACCTGGTCGCCCTCGTGTAGTTCGTAGGGCCGCCCAGCCAGGGGGATGGCCTCGGCGCCGAGCTGGCCGTGTTGGCGGCGGATCGCCTGGGCGCGGGCGTTGAGCTCGTCGAGGTGCTCGTTTGAGGTCTGGGCGATCACGATCGTCGTGCGGCCGCGGGTGCGGTCGGCATCGGCGGCGTCGAGGGCCTGGTCCTCGGCGCGTTGTTGGTCGGGGTGGATGTGGACGCGGTCGCGGGCGGCGTAGCCGCGGATCGCCAGCTCAGCCCGCCCCTCGCGGAACCTAGCCTGGTCGCGCCGGTCAGCCGGGTCGCGGGCACGCTTGTTACGGGTGAGCTGCAACCGGGCGCCGGCCTGCCGGGTCGTGTCCTCGATCCTGCTCCAGAGTCCGCCGGCGCCGACG
>JAFAPR010000042.1 GCA_019247075.1 Solirubrobacterales bacterium | reverse complement strand
TCGGCCATCGGCCTGTCCACCATGATCGCCGTCGGCCCGGAAAACTTCCGGGACATGCTCGCCGGCTTCCACGATATGGACGAGCACTTTCGCACCACCCCCCTGGCCCGGAACCTGCCCGCGCTGTTGGGCCTGTTGACGCTCTGGTACGACGATTTCTTCGGCGCCCAGACGGTGGCCGTGCTGCCCTACGAGCAGTACCTCAAACGCTTCCCGGCCTACCTCCAGCAGCTGACCATGGAGTCGAACGGCAAGCACGTGACGCTCGACGGGCGCCACGTCGACTACGACACCGGGGCGGTCTACTGGGGCGAGCCCGGGACCAACGGCCAGCACAGCTTCTACCAGCTGATCCACCAGGGCACGAAGCTGATCCCGGTCGACCTGATCGGCTTCGCCAAGACCCTGAACCCGCTGCGCAACCACCACGACCTGCTGATGTCAAACGTCTTCGCCCAGGCCGAGGCGCTCGCGTTCGGGCGCACCGAGGCCGAGGTCCGCGCCGAGGGCACGCCCGAGGAGATCGTGCCCCACCGCGTCATGGAGGGCAACCGGCCGACGAACGTGATCCTCGCCGAGCAGCTGACCCCGCGCGCGCTGGGCAGCCTGGTCGCGCTCTACGAGCACAGTGTCTTCACCCAGGGCGTCGTGTGGGAGATCGACTCCTTCGACCAGTGGGGCGTCGAGCTCGGCAAGGCGCTCGCGGCGCGGATCATCCCCGAGCTCGAAGGCGATTCGGAGCCGGAGCTGGCCCACGACAGCTCGACCAACGCGCTGATCCGGCGCTACCGGGCGATGCGCTGATCCCGCGCTTCCGGATCCTCAGCGTGCGACGGCCCCGTCAGGCGCCCAGCGCGCCGGGGTCCGCCGGCACGTCGACCGCGTAGCGCTCGAGCACCTCGAGCGGGACGACTTCCAGCGCGCGCTCGTGCGTCGAGGCGAGTACGACGAAGGCGGCGACCCCCGCCTCGTGAGCGCGTAGCCAGTTCACCGCGGTGACGCACCACCGATCGCCTGGGTTCAAACCGGGGAAGGCGTAATGCGGCATCGGCGTGATGAGGTCGTTGCCGATGCGCTGCTGATACTCGAGGAACTCGGCGGTCACCACCGCGCAGATGGTGTGGCTCCCGAGATCCTCCGGGCCGGTGCGGCAGCAGCCGTCGCGGTAGAAGCCGGTCAGTGGGTCCGTGCCGCAGGTCGCGAGCGGCGCGCCGAGAACGTTGCGGTCGACCATCGGGATTAGTATCGCGACAGACGGACACTAGACTCGCGGTTGTGTTTGGTGGGTCGGCAGGCTTTGGGGCGCGAGCACGGCCACGAGTGGTGTTCGAGGAGGAGCAGCACTCGACGCGCTCCGGCATCCTCGCGAGCGGCACGCTGGCCTGCGCCCGCTGTGACGCGCCAGTCGCACCCGGCCCGACGCCGTTGTCGCTGTCGCACACGATCGTGTGCCCGTTCTGTCAGGCCGCGGGCCCCGTGCATGAGTTCCTGTCGCTCGGGTCGGCGCGCCCTGCGCGGGTCGTCGTGCGCGTCGCGCTCGCCGCCCCCCGAGCCTCAGCGGACAAATTGACCCGATGACCCACGAGCAGGCGCCGGAGAAGTAACCTCGGCCGCGCGGTATGCCCGGCACGAGCCGATGTCTGCGGGAGAAATGGGACGCGGGGCAGCCGACGTTCGGGCTGTGGGCCGGGATCCCGAGCTCGCTGACGGCCGAGCTGGGCGCCACGAGCGGCTACGACTACGTCTGCGTCGATCTCCAGCATGGGCTGAGCGACGAGCGGGCGATGGTCTCGATGTTCCAGGCGACCGTCGCCGCCGGCGCCGTTCCGCTGTCACGCGTGGCTTGGAACGAGCCGTGGCTGATCATGCGCACGCTCGATCTCGGCGCCGCCGGCGTAATCGTCCCGCTCGTGGGGAGCGCCGCCGACGCCGCGCGCGCCGTGGAGGCGTGCAAGTACCCGCCCGTCGGCAACCGCTCCTACGGCCCGATACGCGCGCAGCTCCTGGTCGGCTCGGTCGCGCCCGCGGAGCTAGCCGGGGCGGTGGCGTGCCTCGTGATGGTCGAGACGCGCGAAGGGCTCGACCATGTCGCGGAGATCGCCTCCACGCCGGGGCTCGACGGGATCTACGTCGGGCCGTCGGACCTGTCGCTCGCGCTGGGACTGCCGCCGCCGAGCATCGGGCATCCGGCGCTCGAGGAGGCCATCGCCCACGTGCGGGAGACCTGCGAAGCGCATGGGCTGATCGCCGGCATGCAGTGCGCGAACGGGCAAGCCGCTCGGGCGCGCGCCGCCGAGGGGTTCAAGATGGTCACGGTCGGGGTGGACGCGTCGCTGTTCAGGGGAGCGATTGCGCGCGAGCTCGCCCAGGCGCGGGCGCCGCTGTCTCAGCCACCCGGGCGGCCCGGCTGAACCGTAGGCGAGGTCGCCAGCAGATCGCCGCTTGAGTCCAGTGCCTGCACGGCGACGTAGGGCTCCGACGGCATGTCGATCTGCGTCTCGAAGCCCTGCTTCGGGGCTACGATGGCGGCGGTGAGCGCGGTGGCGCTCGGCCCCGCCAGCACCCGCCAGGACGCTACGTTCGTGGCGCCGTTCCAGCTGACGTAGACGGTAGTTTGCCCGCTGGAGGCTGTGGCGCTGATAGCCGGTCGGGTGCGCGGTGTTCCAGTCCACGGGAATCGATAGGCGCGGTAGCTCGAGTTGCCGCCGATGAACCGGCCATCGAACACCATCTGGCCGGCGCGGTTGAACTCGCTGAAGTACGGCTGCTGTCCCCAGCCGAGGAACTGGTCGCCGTTCGGCAGCGACTGGACGTTGCCCTCGTAGCTGGCGAGCAGCGGTGGCGAGTGGGTGAGCGCCTCCTCGACCGTCGCCGTCCCGCGCTGAGGGTCGAGGCTCAGCGTGAGTCCGCGCGACTGCCCATGCACCGTCGGTGGACCGGCGCCATCGTCGAAGATCGTCACCTCCTCATCGGTGGCGGGCCGCACGCGGGCGTCGTGCTGGAACGCGAACTTCGCGGCGGAGCTCATCTTGAAGCTCGAGCGCTTGCCGCCGAGCGTCCAGATCACGCGACCGTCATGAGCGTCGATCTTGTATGCCGCCCACGTGTTGCGCGCCGACACGATCAGGGTGCCGTCGTTGGCGTCCTCCTGCACGGAGTTCACGTGGAAGTAGTCGAACGGCGCGCTCGCGCCAGTCGGCAGAGGCTGGTAGGTGTCGGCGAGCGGCACGTGATCGAGGCTGTCCCACTGGAACAGGACCAGCCCGGTCTTGACGTCGATCTCCTGGACGGCGCAATCGAACACGATCTGCCGAGCCGGGCCGTGGACGGAGGCCGCGTTCCGGTACACGGGGTAGTAGGCCGTGATCAGCGCGGTGCCGCGAGGCGTCAGCTGGAACTCGTGCAGATCGGCACTCAGGCCGTTCGCCGCCCGTACCGTCGCGAGGCGCACGTACGAAGCGTCATCGATCACGTCCTCGCCGACGCCGACGCCGGGGCCAAGGTAGCCCTCCCACCAGGTGAGCACCGGCTTGCCCTGATAGCGCTGCACACGGAAGTCGCTCGCGATCTGGCCCGGCGGGACGGCTTGGAACCAGACGAGGCTGCCCTGCTGGTCGACGATCATCGGCCCGCTTTCAGCCGGCGCCTGCTGCGGGGCGATGAAGATGTCGCCGCCGGACGCCGCGGCCGCCGGCTTGGTGATCTCGACCGACGCCGGCGCGAGGTCCGCGCGCGAGCGAAACTGCAACACGTCGCCCGGGACGCGAGCGGCCGGCGGAAAGCCCGCACGCGGGACCGGGCCGGCGGGATCCGCCACCCTGAACTGCCATTCGCCCCTCGGCGCACCGCGAACGTCGAGCTTCGTCTTGACCGTGACCACCTCTCCGGGCGCGAATGGCTCGTTCGGCAGGAAGCTCCCGCCCTGCCCATCGGAGTCGGCAGCGCGACGACCGTCGTGGGCTCCGCTGCGCGACCCGACGACCGCCACGCGTCCTACCTGTCTCAGGGGAATCCCACGGAAGGCAATCTGCGTCTGCGGCGATGCCACCTGACTTCCCGGTATCGGAAACACGCTGATCGGCTTTGGATCGGCGGCTCCGCAACCTGCCAAGGCGCACGCGACGCCCACTGCGGCTGCGACGGCCAGGCCGCAGACCCGCCTCGAGCGCCCGACGGCGGTGCTACTCCGCGGTTGCATGAGAACGTCCTTCACACAAAGATCGCATGCTTAGCGGACAGTTCGTCAGGCGAGCGTCAAGTCCGGCCTGCGCGGGCTCTGCCGTCTGGTGCTCGGCGCGTCGCCTGGCGGGGTTGCGCGGGTGGCTCGCGGGGCGCTCAATTTCTATGCAGCGGCTCCTCATACGCACCGGCGAAAGGGCGGCAACGATTCGCCCGACGCGCCCGGTCGGCTGGGACTATCGCGCCACTGATCCGTCGAAGCGAGGTGCCCTTGGACCCGCAATACCTCGCTTACTTCGGGCAGCGCAGCCATTATCTGCTTGCGTGGCCGCGGGCACCGCGGTGGGAGCCACATCCTCCAAGGCGACGCCCGTCGACTGCGTCGCCTACTTGGTCCAGCTCGACCACCTTGCCCAGAAGAAGTCGGCGACGACGTCGTGCTCTCCGTTGCCTCGCGCGACACGCGAACGCAAGCGTGCGGCCTTTCGCATGACCTGCCGGCGGTGGTGCGCTCGCTGCAGCGCTGAGCCTGGCCGCAACAGCCGTCTGAGCGCGCCCGGCAGGATTTGAACCTGCGACCTTTCGCTCCGGAGGCGAACGCTCTAGCCCCTGAGCTACGGGCGCGTCGGGGTTCCGCACAACGGGGAACGTGGAAGGAGCTTACCGTGGAGATCGCCATCATCTCTGACACCCACATGCCGCGGGGCAAGCGGCGGCTACCCGAGGCGTGCGTCGCACGGTTGCGGGAAGCGGACCTCATCCTTCACGCGGGCGACCTCATGACGCTGTCCGTGCTGGCCGAGCTGCGGTCGCTTGGCGACGTGGTCGCCGTCTACGGCAATGTCGACGATCCGGAGGTGCAGGCCTCTCTGCCGGCCAGCACCGTCGTCGAGGCTGACAGCGTCCGGATCGGCATGATCCACGACGCAGGGCCGAAGAACGGCCGGATCGCCCGCCTGCGCGCGCACTTTCCCGACTGCGACGCGGTTGTGTTCGGCCACTCGCACCTGCCCGTGCACGAACGCGACGAGTCTGGCTTCCAGATCTTCAACCCCGGCAGCCCAACGGAGCGCCGCCGCGCTCCCGAGCGCACAATGGGCGTCGCGTGCGTGCGCGCGGGCGCGGTGAGCTTCGAGCTGATCGCGCTCGACTCGTGACTCGCGCCGCCGCGACCGCCTAACACCCACGACCACGGCCAGACCCAGCCCGGCTGACAGCCACGACCACGGCCAGACCCACCGCGCCAGCCCGGCTGACAGCCACGACCACGGCCAGACCCACCGCGCCTAACACCCACGACGACGGCCAGACCCAGCCCGGCTGACACACTGACCTGCGGCATGGACCTCTCGGTGTTCTTCGTCGGCACGGCCGGCTCGATCCCCACCTCACGGCGCGGCCTGCCCGCGATGCTCGTGCGCCGCGGCGGCGACCGGATCCTGTTCGACTGCGGCGAGGGCACGCAGCGCCAGCTCGTCAGCTCGGTCGGTCTCACGGACCTGACCGAGGTGTTCCTCACGCACTACCACGCCGACCATTGGCTGGGGCTGCCGGGGATGCTCAAGACGTTCGATCTCCGCGGGCGCGAGCGGCCGCTCGCGATCCACGGGCCGCCCGGGCTCCGCGACCTGCTCGCCCTCGCGCTGCGCGCCGCCGGCCGGGTTCGGTTCGAGCTCCAGCTCGTCGAGCTGGCGCCCGGCGCCGTGCTCGAGCGCGACGGCTACAGCATCGCCCCGGTGCCGGTCGCGCATCGCGGCCAGGCGTTCGGCTACGTGCTCTACGAGGACGAGCGCCCCGGTGTCTTCGACCCGCAGACCGCAGTCGCGCTCGGCCTCACGCCCGGACCGGAGTTCGGCCGTGTCCAGCGCGGCGAGACGATCAAGGGAGTGACGCCGGGACAGGTCCTGGGGGCGCCGCGCCCGGGGCGCAAGATCGTGATCTCCGGCGACACCCGGCCGTGCGAGACCCTACGCATAGCCGCGCATCGTGCCGACCTGCTGCTCCACGAAGCCACGTTTGCTCACGAGGAGCGCGAGCGCGCGGCGGAGACCGGCCATTCGACCGCCGGTCAGGCGGCATCGCTGGCCAAGGAGGCGGAGGTGACGATGCTCGCGCTGACGCACTTCTCGACCCGCTACCCGGTGGGGCTCCTACGCGACGAGGCGCGGGAGGTCTTCCCGAACACGGTCCTGCCGCGCGACTTCGACACCATCGAAGTGCCGTTCCCCGAGCGTGGCCAGCCTGAGCTCGTGCGATGGAGCGGCGCCCCGGAGCAAGCCGACGCCGCTGTCGCCGAGTCTCCCTCGTGACCCGCGGCGAGCTCGACCTCGTCCTCACCGAACGATTACGTTGCGAGCGACTGCGGCGCGAGCACTCCGCTGAGTTGGCGCCGATGCTGCTCGATCCGCGTGTCGTCCGCACATTGTGGCCGCGCGATGAGCCGCCGACCGAGCAGGACGTGAACTCCAGCACGGCCTCGCACGTCGGGCACTGGGAGCGCTACGGGTTCGGCCTCTGGCTGCTCCGCGACCGCGACACGGGCGGGGTCGTCGGCCGCGGCGGCCTTCAGTACACCTACGTGCCCGGCCTCAACGAGGTCGAGGCGGCATGGGCGATCGCTCCCGAGCGCTGGGGGCAAGGCCTCGCAACCGAGCTCGCCCAAGCCGCAATCGTCGCCGCCTTCAACACGCTGAAGCTGCTGCAGATCGTCGCCGTGACGCTGCCGGACAACATCGCCTCGCGGCGGGTGATGGAGAAGACCGGCTTCGTCTACGAGCGCGAGATCGAGCATGCGGGACTGCCGCACGTGCTCTACGTGCGGACAGCCGGGAAGTGATGCGTTTCATTGCCGAGGGGTGGCAACAGAACGCATCACTTCACGCCGAGAGCGCGTCGGCCACGCATCGGCCCCCGCACGCCGCCGCACCCCCCGGCCACGCGCCCACCCCCGCGGCGCCCGCCCCGGCACCCCCGGCCCCCCA
>JAFAPR010000014.1 GCA_019247075.1 Solirubrobacterales bacterium | reverse complement strand
CGCGTAAGAACTTCCGACATCCAAGCTCGGCGACCCGACAGCGGACACTCGCTTTGTTTGATTCCGCCGCGCTTCAGCTGCCGCCTGGTTTGCGACGACTGCAGGCGCCCGGCAGCGTGGCTCGTTGCGCCTCCTATTGCGCCGAAGCGCTCGCACTTATCCTGGCGGCGATCGGTCAACGTTGGTCTCTCGTTCGCCTCACGAGCAGCTTTCTGGCCAGTCGTGCCGGACGAGTGAAATCGCGCGTGAAGGCGATGCCGACGGCTGCCAGCGGAAGTCGCTACACGCGACCAGCGATTCGGGTCCCTGCGGCCCCGAATAAACAGTACACGAATAGAACAATTCGGCCCCCTATACCCGCCGTCCCGCTCAAACAAAAACCCCGCCTGAGCGGGGTCTTCCTCCAGTCGGGGAGACAGGATTTGAACCTGCGACCGCCCGGCCCCCAGCCGGGTGCGCTACCAGACTGCGCCACTCCCCGTGGGTCGCGACGGATTCTACGACCCGGTCGTGGAAATGAGGCCCTGCGCCGGCGGTTCTATCCCAGCGTCGCCTGTCTGACCGGTCGCCGAAATCGTTGCTCGAGCTCCTCCGCGTCAACGTCCTCGCGATAGCGCTGCTCGCTTTCCGGATGGGTGAAGACGATGATCTCGTCGGCCGGGAACCCCTGAAGCGCGTCCTCGATGGCCAGCTCGGGGTCGCTCTCGCCCGTTTCGCTCTCCACATCGACGCCCTCCCGGCTGAGACGCTCCACGGTCTCCTGTCCGGTCCGTCGCGCGCGGACGATCGCGTCGTCGGCGTCGGAGAGCCAAAACTTGAGAGGCGAGGATTGGAGCGCCGGGGCGACGACCATGACTTCGACATCGTTAGGGTCGACATCTCCGGGCAACGCCGCCGACAGATCAGCGGCTGAGATCGGCTCGCTCGTCACGACCAGGACTCTCATGCGACGACCACGATACGCCCGGTACCCGGCCCGGGTCGCGAGGCAGCCTCCGGGAATGCAACAGCGAGTCTCGGGAAGGGCTCATCGCGAGCAGGAGCGGATTTTGGAGAAGGCCGAGGAGGTCGCCGGGGTCAAGCGCCAGGAGTCGGGGCGATAGCCTCATATGAAGGCCGGAAAATGCCCGGCTCGACACTCGCGCGGTGGTAGCTCAATGGCAGAGCCTCGCCCTTCCAAGGCGATGATGCGGGTTCGATTCCCGTCCGCCGCTTTGACACCGTCCGCCGCTCACACGCCGGCGGCCCGCGCCGTCTCAAACGGGTCGCGGGTCGCGTGCCTCGGCAGGGACGCTGCCATCCGGGGATAGCGACTCCGGTGGCCAGCGTCCAAACCAGTTGTCGAGGGCGCCGCCCGAGCGTGATCATCGAGCCGGACAGGGCCGGGCCCAGTGGCGAGGCAAGCAGGGCAATCAGCCAGCCGAACTCCTCTACCAGGCCGAGCCGCTGCAGCGGTACGGACTCCGCGGTTCTGCGCCAAAGGCCCGCCGGATACTTGCGGATCGACTCGGTGGCGAAGCGGCCGAGCGCCACTGCCACCACCGATACTCCATCAGCGGCCCAGGCGTCTGCCAGCTCGCGCGTCAGCGCCTCCACCATCGCCCGCGCGGCTCCGGTGTGAGTCGCTACTCCCCCATCACCTTGATCACGAGCCGTTTGGAGCGCTGGCCGTCGAACTCGCAGTAGAAGACCTGCTGCCACGGACCCAGATCGAGCCGCCCATCGGTGACCGGAATGATCACCTGGTGGTGCACAAGTAGGTTCTTGAGGTGGGCGTCGCCGTTGTCCTCGCCCCCGCGGTGGTGCCGGTAGTCGCCGGGGTCCGGCAGCAGCTCTCGCGCCACCTGGTTGTCAAGCGGCCGCCAGCTTGGAGGCGCGAGCTTGTCGAGCCACTCGAGCGCGTCGGCATGGATTCCAGGCTCATCGTCGTTTACCCACACCCCGGCAGTGATGTGCATCGCCGAGACGAGCACCATGCCCTCGCTGATGCCGGCCTCATCGACGGCCTCAGCGACCTCGTCAGTGATGCGAACGAACTCTCGCCGGCGCTCTGTGTTGAACGTACGGTAGGTGGTGTGGGATTTCATTAACGCGAGTGCGCAGAGAGCCGGCTGCCGACGCCAGCCTACCGAGCAGGGGAGCCGGGATTCGAACCCGGGTTCACGGTTTTGGAGACCGCGCGCGTCACCACTAGCTCACTCCCCTTGGTGCGATCCATCGTACCTCGCGACTACCAGGGGCGTCCGGAGGCTATGCGAACTTCTGTTCGATGGCCTCATTTGCCTGAAGAGCTCCGCGCAGTCAAGCGGCTGGCCGAGGATGACTTGAGCGATATGCGATCGCCAGGCTCTAGTCACCGCCGCTGGCAGCGCGGGCACCAGCAGGCTGTTCGACCCGCCACCCGCGTCCGAGATAGGCGCGAGCCACATCGCGGACACGAGGCATCGCGGTCGTCTCGCATGCGCGTCAACCAGCGTCTCCCGTGCGGCACGCGACCGTAGCGGCTCGATTCGCCGATAACCGCCCGCAGCTCGTGGTAAATCTTCTGCCGCCGGTGGGGGGTCAGGCTCCCGACAGATGCCTCGGGATGAACCCGCGCACGCCAAAGGATCTCGTCTGACATCAGATTGCCGAGTCCGGCGATCAGGTGCTGGTCCATCAGCGCCGCCTTGATGCCGCCACGCCGAGCGTCTAGCAGCGCTGCGAATTTCTCCGGCCCAAGCGTTGCCGCGTCGGGACCAAGGGAACCTGTAACGAGCTCACGCTCGTCCGCGTCGCGCGCCAGCCACACACCGCCGAACCGGCGCATGTTGTTGTAGCGAAGCTCGCCGCCGTCGAAGACGACGACGAGACGATCGTGTCGGTGGCGGTCGGCATCGTTCGGCGCCCAGGCAAGCGCGCCCGTCATCCCGAAGTGCATCAAAAGCTCGGCTTCACCGGCTGGCAGGATGAGCCACTTTCCGTGGCGACGAGCCGTTCCGAAGCGCTGGCCCGCCAGCGCGCTCTGGAGCGATCGCGCACTGCGATTGCGTACGAGCTCGCGGTCGAGCACGTGGACGCTTCTAATTGCGCGACCGGCAACGTGCCTCTCCGCAAAGCGGCGAAAGCCCTCGACGTCAAGAAGTTCGGGCATGTAGGTCGCCGCACGAGCGGCGTGATGCGGGCGGAGGGACTCGAACCCCCAAGGGCTTGCGCCCACCGGCACCTAAAGCCGGCGCGTGTGCCAATTCCGCCACGCCCGCGGGGTCTCTCAACGGAGTGTAGGAACCGCGTGGGTGAGCGATCTCACGAGCGTGAGCGTCCGTCCTCGCGCGGCGCGTTCACGTCTCGGAGCAGAACGGGAGCTGCTCGGTCGGCTTAGGAGCGCCCCACCCGCTCTCGGGCGCGGCCTGGGGACGCTGGCTGTGGACTCGTCACCCACTGGTAATTGCTGCAAGCAACGGCCTCGCTGAGTATGGTCCGCGCCATGCCACCGGCCCGTACCATGACGCCGGGCTACACCGTCGTCCATCCGAACCGGGACAAGCCCGAAACCAACGCCGTGAAGGCAATCGTGGTGCTGCTCTTGCTCGTCTCGGTGGCGGTGATCCTGATCATCACCGTCGGCGGGTGGTCGGAGCTGGAGGGGCTGAAGCCCGTCAACTTCCTCTGGTGCAGTGCCTACCTCGTGCTCGCCTTCTATGTGTGGCGATGGAGCCGAGGCGTGTTGCCGATCGCGGCCGGTCTCGCGGTCCTGCTGCTGATGGTCGCAGTCGTCGCCGGAGCCGGGATCTCGGGCACGAGCTGGTTTGACCGTAACCACGCCGGCTTCGCGCCGGCCCAGTCGATCTTCGCGGGCACCGGGCTGCCGGACGAGGTTCTCGGCGTGCTTACGCTCCTGCTCGTGCCGGTCCAGGCACTGCTGATCATCTTCGCGATGGTCGGCTTCGCCCAGGGCTGGAACGTCGAGCACGAGGTCCCGATCGAGAAGGCCAAGAAGCACGGCGCCCCGCCGGTGGCCCCGCCGGCGCAGCCGTCAGCGGCGTAACCCGGGCCCTTGGCCTGCGAGTCGGTCATGCGCGAGCGCCTGGACTCCTCGCAACTGAGGTCCGTGATCGAGCGCGGGCCGAGGCCAGCCAGCCCCTCGATCGCCCGCGCGGCGCTCAGTCCTGAGAGTCGCCGCGCCGGAGGACCGTCGTCGCCACTTTGACACCCAGGCGGCCAGGCCTCAGGACGACATCCCACACCTGGTTGACAACGCCACCGCCAGGGAGGTCCTCCGTAACCGATGCCACGATCTCGTCGGAGGTCTCGAGGATTTCCCCTCCGGCCTCGACGACGTCGCCCGCCGCGTCGCCCGCGACCGCGACCGACGCCGACGCCATCTCGACCGTGATCGCCCGCGCCAAGCGCGCGAAGTTCTCGCGGACCGCTTTCTCGGCCTCAGCACGCGCCCGCTCCAGGTCCTCAAGGCTTTCCTCCGGCCCGGCCCGGAACACGCGCCACCACCTCCAGCCCGTGACCTGCCCGGCGCGAACCATCAGGGCGAGCATGAGCGCAGATCCGAGCGCGAGCCAGGCGGCACAAAGGGCGAGGGCCGCGACCCACAGCGGCAAGAAGGCCTTGAGCGCGCTTAGCGCGGCCACGTTCACAAGGACGAACGCCGTCAGGAACGCGAGCGCCGCGATGAGGCTACCGGCGATGTCGCGGGCCGCCCGCCGAACCTCGGGCAGGTTGCGAGAACCCGCCAGCTGCGTCTCGCAGAAGGCGAGAACGCTTACGTCGCGGCCGAGCTCTACGAGTAACTCCGTGATCGGCGGAGTCTTCTCGTCCTCTGCCTCCTCGCCCTCAGCCGAAGACGCGGCAACCTCATCGGGGGTCTCGGCCACGACCTCCTCTCTCCCTCACAGGTCTCAAGGCCGCTTTGCGGGTTAGTCTAACAAGGGGTCGAGCCAATTCTCAGGTCGCTTCTGCAGCGCGCGGGGAAGGTGCTAGACGATTGGTAGAAAGCGCGGCCGGCCCGCCCCTTCACGAGGTCCCGCGCCAGGCGCTCGTCTGGCTGCCCGTACACCGCCCCGTTGGATGCGTGCTCCTCCCCGGTCCCGCCGAGTGGTCCGTAATCGGTCGCCGCTGGCACGCGACGGCGCTCGAGTGCTCACATTCCTATATGGGTATATAATGCCGGTGTGGCACGTGCAGCAACCACGACTGACGCGTTCAACGCCGTGGCCGAGCCCCGTCGGCGTGCGATCCTCGATGTCCTCGTCGGCGGCGAGCGCCCCGTCAACGACCTGGTCGGCCAGCTCGGATTAGCGCAGCCACAGGTGTCAAAGCACCTTCGCGTGCTCCGCCAGGTCGGGGCCGTCGAGGTGCGCGACAAAGGCCGCCAGCGGCTCTACCGGCTAAACGGCCCAGCGCTCAAGCCCATCCACGACTGGGTCAGCACCTATGAGCGGCTGTGGTCGGATCGGTTCGACCAGCTGGACGTTGTGTTGGAAGACCTAAAAGCAAAGGAGCAAGGAGATGAAGGTGACCAGTGACAGCAGGGCCAAGCTCACCCTCCCCAGCGACGAGCAGATCCTCATCGAGCGGGACTTCGACGCCCCCAAGCACCTCGTGTATCAGGCCTACACGACACCCGAGCTGGTCGAGCGGTGGTGGCACGCCAATCGTGGCGAGGTGACGCTCGTCGAGATCGACCTGCGGATCGGCGGTCGATGGCGGTATGTGATGGTGACACCCGACGGGACCGAGGTCGCCTTCCATGGCGAGTACCGCGAGATTGTTCCCAACGAGCGGCTCGTCTCGACGGAGATATACGAGGGACTTCCTCAAGGCGTGTCCGAAGAGGACGCGGCGACCGTCAACACCGCGACGTTCGCCGAAGCGCAGGGGCGCACCAAATTCACGCTCCTGATCGAGGCCAAAAGCAAGGTCTCCCGGGACGCGATCATCGACTCCGGG
>JAFAPR010000009.1 GCA_019247075.1 Solirubrobacterales bacterium | reverse complement strand
GCTCGTCGAACGCCGGATTGTTAGATTCCGGGTTCCTTTTATACTTCTCTGCCAATGCATGGCGGGCGGCCTAGCTCGTGACTTAATCCGCGCCGTGCGAGAGGTTGTTGCGCTCAGACAGCGGACCGGCAGCACCCTTTCTCTCTCTGCGGCCTGCAGATCGCTTGTTAGGGCAGACATAGTGACGAAAGCTGAGGCAGCAATGGTTGCTTGTCGACATCTTCGCTGGGGGCCAGGTGTGGAGTCCGTAGTCACGTGGTTACACGAAGCGGCTAACGCGGACTGGACCGCGACAGGGCTGCTCGACTGGCTTAGGGACTCAGAGAACCAATTACGGCCAGCCACGTTGTGGTCCGTCTCACAGGTTGGAAGCGAAGCCGGGACCGGTGCGGCCCTTGAGATCGCGAGAGAGTTCGCGGCATTTTGCCTACTGGCTGCCACGATGCTCGAATTCTTCGTTGACACACGAGAACCTCAGTTTTGGAAAGAGGCCGTAGAGTCAGACGCCCCGAGCGAGATCGACCGTCTCGTCAATGCCAGGCAAGATTTCTCCATCGACGTCAAGCTCGCGTGGAAGGGAATCGAGGAGTTCCGGGAGAAGTACGAGGACCTCTCCGAAACGCCTAAATTCCCCGAGCTTGTCCCGGAGGGAGTAGGTCCACGACTATCTGGCCTCGCGATGGGAATGCTCGACCGGCTGTCAACAGGAAGTCACGATCGGTAGCGAGCCGCTATACAGGCACCTGCTGGTCGATTACAAGCGCTGACTCCAACCCGACCAGCCTGAACGTACAGCCACGTGTCCGTGCTTCCAGGGTTCGCTTCCACTGGCTAGCGGTCGCAAACCGTTTTACGCACGTACCCAGACGCAATGCCCGCACCTTAGCCCCACCCGCGCCCATACGTCCGGCTTCGGGGCGACTCGTGTCTCACTAGTCATGAGCAGGAATTCGGAGAGCGATCCGGTATATAGCGCATGGCGATAGCGCGCCGGGTGGGGAGGAGACCGGAATAAGCGCGGCACTGCGCTTGCGCGATGCGTCCGCGTTCGTGGCGCTCCCATTCGATCGCGTGCTGGGAGCACTGTGTAGGTTGACGGCTCAAGCACCGTCCGGGTTCGTGGCGCTCCCTTACTCCCCTCTACAGATTCACGGCCACATACTTGGTCTCGAGGTACTCCTCGATTCCCTCGGGACCGCCCTCGCGGCCGAAGCCTGACTGCTTGATGCCGCCAAAGGGGGCGGCCGCATTGGAGACCATGCCTTGATTGAGGCCGACCATGCCGGTCTGAAGGCCTTCGACCACGCGCAGCGCTTGCTTTAGGTCGCGGGTGTAGACGTAGGCGACGAGGCCGTACTCGGTGTCGTTGGCCGCCGCGATCGCCTCCTCCTCGGAGGCGAAGCCCGTGACCGGCGCGACCGGGCCGAAGATCTCCTCGCGCAGCACGCGCGCGTCGTCGGCGACGTCCGCCAGGACGGTCGGGTCGTAGAAGTAGCCCGCGCCGTCGCGCGAGTGGCCGCCTACAAGCACTCGAGCGCCGTGGCCGACCGCATCCTCGACCAGCTCTGAGACTTTCTCGCGCTGATCCTGGTCGATCAGGGGCCCGACCTGCACGCCCTCCTCGGTGCCGCGGCCGACCCGCATCGAGCCGAGTCTCTCGGCCATGCGGGAGGCAAACTCCTCGGCCACGCGCTCGGCCACGTGGAAGCGGTTCGCGGCCGTGCACGCCTCGCCGATGTTGCGCATCTTCGCGATCAGCGCTCCTTCGACGGCGGCGTCCAAGTCGGCGTCGTTGAAGACGAGGAAGGGCGCGTTTCCGCCGAGCTCCATGGAGAGCCGCAGCAGGTTGTGCGAGGCCTGCTCCATGAGCTTCCTCCCGATTTCGGTGGAGCCCGTGAAGGAGAGCTTGCGCAGCCGGGGATCCTCGATCAGGGGCGCCATGGTCCTGCTGGAGGAGGAAGCCGTTACCAGGTTGAGTACTCCCTCCGGAAGCCCAGCCTCCTCGAGAATCCTGGCCAGCATCAGCATCGAGAGCGGCGTCTGCTGCGCCGGCTTGACCACCACCGTGCACCCGGCGGCGATCGCTGGGCCGACCTTGCGGGTCCCCATCGCCAGCGGGAAATTCCACGGCGTGATCAGTAGGCACGGCCCGACTGGCTGCTTCATCGTGAGCAGCCGTCCCTGGCCATTGGGCGCGACTGCGTAACGGCCGTCGATCCGCACCGCCTGCTCGGAAAACCAGCGCAAAAACTCGGCCGCGTAGACGATCTCCGCCTTCGACTCGGCGATGGGTTTGCCCATCTCGAGCGTCATCAACAGTGCGAGCTCATCCGCGCGGGTCATGATCGCCTCGAACGCGCGCCTCAGGATCTCTCCCCGTTCGCGGGGTGGATGCTGCGCCCAGTCCGGCCCGGCCTCCACCGCCGCGTCGAGCGCCGCTCTGGCGTCATCGACGGAGGCGTCCGCGACCTCGCACAGCGCCTCGCCGGTGGCGGGGTCCTCCACCGCCAGTGTGCCCTCGGCGCCGTCGCGCCATTGGCCGCCGATGTAGAGCTGCTTGGGAACTTGATCGATTACTTGGTGTTCCTGGGAGGTTGTGATCGTGCTCATACACGGAAACTACCCCACTTAGCCCGCACGGCTCGCGCGCCCGGTACAAGCGCGCGAGCCGTGCGGCTCCAGACGGTTCTGGGAGGGGGCCTACGCGACGGCCGGAACCGCCGACGGCTCCAGCGCGGCACCCAGCACTTCGTCGATCGTCATCGCGAACTGGAAGCTCATCGCCTCGCGTACCTCCTCGGGCACGTCGTCGAGGTCGCCGCGGTTGCGCTCCGGCAGGATCACGGTAGTCAGTCCGGCCGCGTGCGCCGCCAGCACCTTCTGCTTGACGCCGCCGATCGGCAGCACCCTGCCCTGTAGCGTCACCTCGCCGGTCATCCCGACGGTATGGCGTACCGGCCGGCCCGACAGGAGCGAGGCCAGCGCTGTCACCATCGTCACTCCGGCGCTCGGCCCGTCCTTGGGGATCGCGCCAGCCGGAACATGGACGTGGAAGCTCCGCTGCTCGAAGGCCTCAGGGTCGATCCCAAGCTCCTCCGCGTGCCCGCGCACGTACGAAAGCGCGATCTGTGCGGATTCCTTCATCACGTCGCCGAGCTGCCCGGTGAGGGTGAGTCCCCCGGCCCGCTCGCCCGTCATCGCGGTGGCCTCTACGAACAGCACCTCGCCGCCGGTGCCGGTCACCGCGAGACCGGTGGCCACGCCGGGAACGGCGGTCCGGATGGCCGACTCCTGGAAGTGCTTCTGACGGCCCAGCGCGTCGCGGACCATGTCCAGATCGATCGACACGGGAGCCGTCGCAGCGCCCGACGCGATCCTGGTCGCGGTTTTTCGCAGCAGCGTGCCGAGCTCGCGTTCGAGCTGGCGGACGCCCGCCTCGCGGGTGTACTCGGTAGCGACGGTGCGCAGCAACTCGTCGGAGACCTCGACCTCCTCGGGACGCAGCCCGTTTCGCTCGAGCTGCCGCGTCCACAGGTAGCCCCGTGCAATCGCCACCTTCTCGCTGGTGGTGTAGCCGTCGAAGCGGATCACCTCCATGCGGTCAAGCAGCGGGCCGGGGATCGTGTCGGCCACATTCCCCGTGGCGATGAAGAGCACGCTCGAGAGATCGAGCTCCACGTCCAAGTAGTGGTCGCGGAAGCTGTGGTTCTGTGCGGGGTCGAGCACCTCGAGCAGCGCCGCACTGGGGTCACCGCGCCAGTCCGCGCCGACCTTGTCGACCTCGTCCAGCATGATCACCGGGTTCATCGTGCCGGCGTCGCGCAACGCGCGCACCAGGCGGCCCGGGAGCGCGCCGATGTACGTGCGACGGTGACCGCGGATCTCGGCCTCATCGCGTACACCGCCGAGCGACATGCGGACGAACTTTCTGCCGGTGGCCCTGGCGATCGACTCGCCGATCGAAGTCTTCCCGGTACCTGGCGGCCCGATCAGGGTCAGGATCGCGCCCGAGGTCTTCGGGTCTTCGGTGATGCCGCGGTCCTTGCGCAGCTTCTTGACCGCGATGTATTCGACGATCCGGTCCTTGACGTCTTCCAGCCCCGCGTGGTCGGCGTCCAGCACCTCGCGCGCGTGCTCAGGATCGAGGCGCTCCTCGGAGCGCTCGCTCCACGGCACCGCGAGCAGCCAGTCGAGATACGTACGGATGACGCTCGACTCTGCGGTCTGCTCGCCCATCCGCTCGAGCCGCCTGAGCTCCTTCTCGGCCTGTTCGCGGGCGGCGTCTGGCATGCCCGCTTCCCCGATCTTCTTCTCGTACTCCTCGATGATCGAGGCGTCGTCGTCGCCAAGCTCCTTGCGGATCGACTCCATCTGCTTGCGCAGGAAGTACTCGCGCTGCTGGCGCTCGGCCCCCGACTCGACGTCATCGCGGATGCGTTTGCGGACCTGGAGCTCGGCCAGCCGCTCGCGCTGGAAGCGCAACGCCAGCTCGAGCCGTTCGGCAACGTCGACCGTCTGGAGCAGCTGGACCTTCTGGTCGTAGCTCAGGTCGGGGGAATAGCCGCTCGTGTCGGCCAGGATTCCGGGCTCGGTGATGCTGCGTACGAAGGCGGCCACGCGGCCGTCATCGCCGCGCAATTCGAGGATCTCTTCGACCACCGCGCGATACTCGCGTTCGAGGTTGCGGGTGCGGCCGTCCGGCGTTTTGTCGGAGGGATCGGGGTGTTCCTCGACCTCCACATAGAGTCGACCGTCGGGCATCGTGTGCGCCGCGCCGGCGACGCCCCGGTGCAAGCCCTGGAGCGCGACGGCCCGCGCTCCGCCAGGGAGGCGAACCTTGTCGGTCACTTCGGCGACAGTGCCGATGTTCGCGAATTCCTGCCCGTGCCGGGGGACGAGCAACACCCGCTCTTCATCGCCCGTATCGACGGCAAGGGTCACTGACATGCCCGGAAAGACGACCACGTCGTCAAGCGGGACCAGAAGTAGGCGCGTGGTGGACATTAGGGCTTTTCCTACGCTTTCAATAGCAGCTTACTCAAGATAAGGATATGATAGCAACGGCACGCCAAACTAAAGTGCGGGATCTCAGTCGGGGTGACTTAGATCTTAGCGGCGCCTACGAACGCCGCCGCAGAACGCGTGGGTCGGCTGCAAATCGGCTGGCGCACCGGATGCCAGACCAGTGCGCCGGGAGGCAAACATCGGCGCCCTGTGCCGAGCGAGATTTGCGACACTGGGGCGATGGCGGATCATTCGTCGTGGAAGCCGTCACGGCACCTTCCGAAGAGCGCTCCGCCGCCAGACGAGGCTCACGACATCCTCGCGGCCGAGGAGTTCGCTATGCCGGCGCCCGACCCTGACCTGCACCACCACGATCCGGTGCTGCTGCCCGAGGATCCGACGGGGATCGCGGAGCCGCACGACGTGCTGGCCGCGGAGGAGTTCCCGATCCCGGCGGTGGCACACCGACCGCCACCGCCGACAGGCCCCGCCACCAAGTAGGCTCGGTTCTCGCGTCGGTTCCGTCCGAGCGCGAGCGTACGATCTCGAACATGTGTTCGGCTCGTCAAACCATCGCCCCTGTCGAAATGCCGCTTTCGAGCCCGCGTGCGAAGGCCCGAGGCGCTCGCTGGCCGACCTCGAGCAGGAGATCCGCGCGCTGGGTGCGCATATTGCGGCCGCCACATGCCGCTGGCTGTTGCTGATTGCCGAGTTTGATGAGCGTGGAGGGTGGGCTGAGTGGGGAATCAAGTCGTGCGCGCACTGGCTCTCATGGCGGTGCTCGCTTGGCCTCTCAACCGCGCGCGAACACGTCCGCGTCGCGCGGCGGCTCGCTGAGCTGCCGCTGGTGCGAGAAGCATTCGCGCGCGGCCAGCTCTCTTACTGCAAGGTGCGGGCCATCACCCGAGTCGCTGAACCGCAGATTGAAGCCGAACTTGTTGAGCTCGCCCGCCATGCGACCGGGGCGCAGCTCGACAACGTAGTGCGAGGCTGTGTACGGGCGATCCGTGCGACGGAGGAGCGCGCACGGGACGCGTTCCAAGAGCGCTCACTGAGCTGGAGTTTCGATCACGACGGCTCGTTGCAGTTCGAGGGAAAGTTGCCCGCCGACGAAGGTGCGTTATTGCTTTGCGCGCTGGAGGCCGCGTCGGACACGCCGCTGTATGGAGCTTCGCGGAAGGACGCTTCCGCGGAAGCGCCGGCGGGGGCGACGCCGTACCAGCGCCGAGCCGATGCCCTGGTGACACTCGCACGTGCGGGTTTAGCCGCTGCCGATACCAAGCGCTCGGGCGGAGATCCTTGCGAGCTCGTCCTGCACATCGATGAGGCCACGCTCAGCGCGAGCAGGATCGTCGACCGCTCGGAGCTCACGACGCCCGGCTCTTCGGCTGACCCGCTTCCGGTCGCGCCCGAGACCGCGCGCCGACCCGGCTGCGACGCCTCCCTCGTTCCAATCATCGAGCGCGCCGGGGCGCCGCTGTCGGTGGGTCGGAGAAGACGCACGGTGCCGCCGGCAATGCGGCGCGCCCTCAGGGCCCGGGATCGCGGTTGCCGGTTTCCCGGCTGCACGCACACGCGCTTCCTCCACGCCCACCACATCCGCCACTGGGCCAATGGTGGGCACACACGGCTCGACAACCTGATCGAGCTCTGCTCGCACCACCACCGTCTTGTGCACGAGGGGGGCTATGCCGTCGAGCGTGCGGGCCGCCGCGCTCGCTTCCACCGACCAGACGGACGCGCAATCCCTCACGCGCCGCCAGCACAGCGGGCTCGCGGGCCTGGGCTCGAACGCCGGAACCGCGATGCCGGCCTCGAGATCGCCCCGACCACCTGCACGCCTCTATCCGCAGGTGGCCGCATCGACTACGACATCGCGGTGAGCTGCCTGCTAACCCGGCGTGAACGCGGACCGTAAAGCGGGCCTGTCGACGCGTTGGCGGTTAACCCGCGCGCGCCCGCCGCGCGGCCCTGGGCGGCATCAGATCCGTGATCGTGCCATGTCCCATCTCCGCCGCGAAACCGACCGTCTCCGAGAGCGTGGGGTGGGGGTGGATAGTCAGGGCTATGTCCTCGAGGTCCGCGCCCATCTCCAGCGCGTGGACGGTTTCGGCGATCAGCTCCCCAGCGCCAACTCCGACGATGCCTGCTCCGAGCAAGCGTTTCGAACCCGGCTCGAACAGCACCTTCGTGAGCCCATCGTCGCGTGCAAGCGTGAGGGCGCGGCCCGACGCCGCCCAAGGAAATCCCGCCTTCTCGTACTCGTTCCCGTTCGCGCGTGCCTCGGTCTCGGTGAGCCCCATCCAGGCCACTTCGGGATCGGTGTAGGCGACCGCCGGGACCGCGCGCGCGTCGAAGGAGGCGCCTACCTCGCCCGCGATCACCTCGGCGGCGACCTTGCCCTGATGGCTTGCCTTGTGTGCGAGCAGCGGTTCGCCGGCGACGTCGCCGATCGCGTAGATGCCCGGGACGTTCGTGCGCAAGTGCTGGTCGACCGGGATGAAGCCCCGCCCGTCAACGTTCACGCCAGCCGCCTGTGCGCCGACCGCGTGGCCGAGCGGCTTGCGGCCGACCGCCACAAGGATCCGGTCAAAGGTCCGGTTCGTATCGTCGGAAAGCGTCACCTTGAGCCCGTTCTTCTGCGCCTTCACCTGCGCCACGCGCGTCCCGAGCTTGATCGCCTCGTAGCGAGGCTCGATCCGCTTTTGTAGGACGCGCACCAGGTCCGCGTCGCATCCGGGAATCAGCTGATCCATCATCTCGACGACGGTCACCTTCGTCCCCAGCGCGTCATACACGGTCGCCATTTCGAGCCCGATGATCCCGCCGCCAATTACCAGCAGCCGCTGGGGAATCTCGTCTGGAGACAGCGCCCCGGTGGAGGTGACGATGCGGGGATCCTCGGGAAGGTCCGGCAGCGCGGCCGCCTCCGATCCGACGGCGATGATGCAGTTGTCGAAAGTGATCGTGCGGTCGCCGACGGTCAACTCGTGCGCGCCCTGCAGCTCGCCTTGGCCGGTGACGACCTCGACCTTGCGCTGCCGGGCCAGGCCCGCCACCCCGTCTGTCAGCTTGCCCACAACGGCGTCCTTCCAGGCCAGCAGCTTGGCCAGCTCGACGTCGGGCTTGCCGAACGAGACCCCCCGTTCGCCCATCTCCTCGGCCTCGGCGATCACGCGCGCCGCGTGCAGCAGCGCCTTCGACGGGATGCAGCCGACATTCAGACAGACTCCGCCAAGCGCCTCGTACCGCTCAACGAGGATGCTCGTGAGGCCCAGATCCGCGGCGCGGAAGGCCGCCGTGTAGCCGCCAGGACCGGATCCCAGCACCACCACCTGGGCGTCGCGTCCGCTATCACCGCCCTCGCCTTCCGGGGGCGCCGGCTCACGCTCCACCGATGTCTTGGGACGCTCCTGCTCCTGTCCTTCCCGCTCGTGATCGGTCTCGGTCGCCGACGGCCGATCGGTCTCGGTCGCCGACGAGGCCTCTGGCGCTTGGCCCTGCGAGGGCTCTGCCGAGTCCCCCTCGGCGACCAGCAACACGCTGCCCTCAGAGACCCGGTCGCCGACCCTCACCCGAAGCTGCTTGACGACGCCCTGGAGCGGAGAGGGGACGTCCATGGTGGCCTTGTCCGACTCCAGAGTGACCAGCGGATCCTCGAGGGAGATCTCGTCTCCAGGAGAGACATGGATCTCGATCACGGGCACGTCCGTGAAGTCGCCGATGTCCGGTACGCGGATCTCGCCCGACTCGCTCACGCCGGCACTCCCAGCCCGCTCACAGGAGCGCCCTGCGCAGGCGTGCGCAGCCCGCTCACAGGAGCGCCCTGCGCAGGTCGGAGAGCACCTTTGCCAGGTGGACGATGAACCTGGCCGCGGCCGCGCCGTCTACAACGCGATGGTCGTAGGACAGCGACAGCGGCAGCATCAACCTGGGTGCGAACTCGCAACCGTTCCACACCGGCTTGATCGCCGAACGGCTGACTCCGAGGATCGCCACCTCGGGCGCGTTTATGATCGGTGTGAAGGCGGTGCCGCCGATCCCTCCCAGCGATGAGATCGTGAAGGTCGCGCCCTGCATGTCCCCGGGCATGAGCTTGCCCCCGCGGGCCTTGCCCGAAAGCTCGGTTAGCTCCCGCGCGATCTCGAGCAGCCCCTTCCCGTCGGCGTCCTTGATCACCGGAACGACGAGGCCGCCGGGTGTGTCGGCCGCGAAGCCGATGTTGTAGTAGCGCTTCAGCACCAGCTGCTCGCCGTCAAGCGAGGCGTTGAAGGTTGGGAACTCCTTCAGGCTCGCGACCGAGGCCAGGACCAGGAAGGACACCATCGTGACCTTCACGCCGTCCTGCACCCGCTGCTGCTCTTCGTTGAGTAGCTTGCGCCACGCCTCCAGCTCGGTGACGTCGGTCTCCTCGTGCTGGGTGACGTGGGGAATCATCGCCCAGTTGCGGGCCAGGTTGGGCGCGGAGATGCGCTGGATGCGCGACAGTTCCACCCGCTCTACCGGACCGAACCTTTCGAACTCCACCGACGGCCACGGCGCGAGCTCGAGCCCGAGGGCCCGCTCTGGAGCAGCCTCGGGCGCCCCGCCGTCACGCGCGCCGCGGGCGGCGGACTCGACATCCTCGCGCGTGATCCGCCCCTTGCGACCGCTGCCCTTGACCGAATCGAGCTTCACGCTGAGCTCCCGCGCCAGCCGTCTGATCGAGGGGCTCGCGTAGACGGGGCCTCCGCCGTCGCCGAGGGCAGTCTCGGGCGCGTCCCGCCGTGCCCCGTCCGTATGAGCCCTCGGGGCTTCCTTGCGCCGTGCGTCGTCCTGCGGCCCGGAGCCCTCCTCGGCTTGAGGCTCCGCTCCCTCCTCGGCTTGAGGCTCCGCTCGGTCCTCGGCTTGAGGCTCCGCTCCCTCCTCGGCTTGAGGCTTCGCTCCCTCCTCGGCTTGAGGCTCCGCTCCCTCCTCGGCCGGCGGCTGGATGCGATCGTCGTCGGCGGCGCTCTGGGAGTCGGCCTCGGTCTCGCGCGCTTTCTCCGCTGGCTCAAGCGTCATCAGCGGCGTTCCCTCCGACACGCGGTCACCCACGTTCACCTGGAGCTGCTTGACGGTGCCGGCGAAGGGCGCCGGCACGTCCATGGTCGCCTTGTCCGACTCAAGCGTCACCAGCGGGTCTTCCGCACGGACCGTGTCGCCGGGCGAGACGAGAATCTCGATCACCGGGACGTCGGTGAAATCGCCGATGTCCGGGACCTCGACCGGAGTGGCGTCCGTGGCCGTCACCGTGCGCCCCAGCTCCTCATACCGTCGTCGGCATGGGGGCGTCGGGATCGATCTCGTAGCGCTCGATCGCCTCCGTGACCCGGGCCGGCTTGAGCTGGCCTTCGTCCGCAAGCGCCTTCAGCGCCGCGACCGCCACGTAGCGGCGGTCGATCTCGAAGAAGCCGCGCAGCGCCTTGCGGAAGTCGCTGCGCCCGAAGCCGTCGGCGCCCAGCACGCGGTAGGTGGCCGGCACCCAGGCGCGTATCAGGTCGGCGTACCCACGGACGTAGTCGGTCGAGGCGACGACCGGACCGCCATCCGCAAGGCACTGCGTGACATAAGGGGGCCGCTGCTTCGAGGTGGGGTGGAGCATGTTCCACCGTTCGGTCTCGATCCCATCGCGACGCAGCTCGCCGAATGAGGTCACGCTCCACACGTCTGCCTCGACGCCGAAGTCCTCGCCCAGCAAGTCGGCCGCCGCCAGGGCCTCGCGCAGGATCGTCCCGGAACCCAGCAGCTGGACGCGCGGCTTGCGCGACCGCGACGACGACCGTGACCGGGACGGGCCCCGCGACCGCGAGGAGCCGGAACCGCGCGTCCCCGACGAGCGCAGCCTGTACATGCCGCGTAAGATGCCCTCCTCCGCGCCCTTCGGCATGGGCGGGTGCTGGTAGTTCTCGTTCATCAGCGTGATGTAGTAGAAGGCGTCCTCCTGCTCGACGAGCATCCGCTCGAGCCCGGACTGGATGATCACGGCCAGCTCGTAGTTGAAGCAGGGGTCGTACGCGCGGCAGTTGGGCACCACCGAGAAGAGCACGTGGTTGTGGCCGTCGGCGTGCTGGAGTCCCTCGCCGTTTAGTGTCGTCCGCCCCGCCGTCCCGCCGAGCATGAAGCCCCGCGTACGGTTGTCGCCGGCCGCCCAAACCAGGTCGCCGACCCGCTGGTAGCCGAACATCGAGTAGTAGATGTAGAACGGCACCATCTGCTCGCCGTGGTTCGAGTAAGAGGTGCCTGCGGCGATGAAGGAGGAGATCGAGCCCGCCTCGGTGATGCCCTCCTCGAGGATCTGGCCCTGCTGATCCTCCTTGTAGAACATCAGCTGCGCGGCGTCCTGCGGCTGATAGAGCTGGCCGACCGGCGAATAGATGCCGACCTGGCGGAAGAGGCCCTCCATCCCGAAGGTGCGTGACTCGTCGGGGACGACCGGCACCACGCGCCGCCCGATCTGCTTGTCGCGCAGTAGCGCCGCGAGAATGCGGACGAACGCCATCGTGGTCGAGATCTCGCGCTCGCCGGTGCCCTCGAGCTGGTTTCTGAACAGCTCGAGCCTGGGCACCTCGAGCTTCCGCGCCCTCGTGCGCCGCGCGGGCAGCCATCCGCCGAGCCGCTCGCGGCACTCTCGCAGGTAGCGCATCTCCGGGGAGTCTTCTGAGGGTTTGTAGTACTCGGCCGCGAGCACCTGCTCGTCCGAGAGCGGCAGCTCGAACCGGTCGCGAAACTGGAGCAGCGCCTCCTCGGTCATCTTCTTCGCCTGGTGGGTGATCATCTGCCCTTCGCCCGCGCGGCCCATCCCGTAACCCTTGATGGTCTTGGCGAGGATGACCGTCGGCTGCCCCTTGTGCCGGACTGCGGCGTGGTACGCGGAGTAGACCTTCTGCTGGTCGTGGCCGCCGCGGTTTAGCAGCCAGATCTCCTCGTCTGACATGTTCTCGACGCGCTTGCGCAGCACCGGGTCGCGCCCGAAGAAGTGCTCGCGCACATACGCGCCGTCGCGCGACTTATACGTCTGATAGTCGCCGTCCACGGCCTCGCCCATCACGCGCACGAGGCGCCCGTCGGTGTCCTGCGCGAGCAGCGGGTCCCAGCGCGATCCCCACACGACCTTGATCACGTTCCAGCCGGCGCCGCGGAAGTCCGCCTCGAGCTCGTCGATGATGCGGCTGTTGCCCCGCACCGGCCCGTCCAGGCGCTGCAGGTTGCAGTTGATGACCCAGATCAGGTTGTCGAGCTGTTCGCGGCCCGCGACGGCGATCGCTCCCACCGCCTCGGGCTCGTCCATCTCGCCGTCGCCGAGCTGGGCCCAAACCTTGCGCCCCTCGGTCTCGGCGATGCCGCGGGCCTGCAGGTACTTCATGAACCGCGCCTGGTAGATGGAGGTGATCGCGCCGATGCCGAGCGAGACCGTCGGGAACTGCCAGAAGTGCGGCATCAGCCATGGGTGGGGATAGGAGCTGAGGCCGCCCGGCCGGGAGACCTCCTGGCGAAAGCCGTCGAGTTGCTCGGGCGACAGGCGCCCCTCCAGGAAGGAGCGCGCGTAGATCCCGGGCGAGGAGTGGCCCTGGAAGTAGACGAGGTCCCCGGCGTGGTCGTCCGCGGGAGCGCGCCAGAAGTGGTTGAAGCCGACCTCGTAAAGGGTCGCGACTGACTGGTAGGTGGCGATGTGCCCGCCGAGCTCGGAGGAGACCTTGTTCGCGCGGATCACGATCGCCATCGCGTTCCAGCGCACGATCGAGCGCAGCCGTCGCTCGAGCTCCGGGTCGCCGGGGAAGTCGGGCTCCTCCTCGGGCGGAATCGTGTTGACGTATGGGGTGTTGAGGGTCCCGATGGGGCCCGTCCCGGCATGCTGGGCACGTTCGATCGCGCGACGCAGGAGCTCGCGCGCGCGTCCGGGGCCGTCGTGCTCGACGACGGCGTCGACGGCTTCGATCCACTCGGTCGTCTCGACCGCGTCGACGTCGGCCCCGGCGCCGTTGTGGGTGATGCTCTGAGCAGGTTCCGTGGTCATACGGCTGTCCGGGG
>JAFAPR010000283.1 GCA_019247075.1 Solirubrobacterales bacterium | reverse complement strand
CTGTTGCCGCTTCAGGCAGCCCCCACCGTCGGGAGGGGCAGGTCTCATACAGGCCCTCGAACGAGCAAGCGTCGTTGGCCCTCTCCCGGCGGCGGCCGGCTGCACGACCCTATCCGGGCCGCAACAACCCGAAGGATGACCAATGAGCGGGGGCGGCGCGGCCGAGCGGGGCGTCGGCGTGCGGACGCGGCCGGTCGCTGGGCGGATCGCCGGCGGGCTGCGCGTTGGCCTCGGACCTGTGCTGCTGCTGGCGCTGTTGCTGGGGGCCTGGGAGCTGTTCGTGGATTTGGGCGGGGCGGACCCGCTTATCCTGCCCGCTCCGCACGCGATCGCGACCTCGCTCTATGACAACCGCTCGCTGCTGTGGTCGAACTTCGTTGTGACCGCCGAGGAGGTCCTGCTCGGCATCCTGCTGGCGGCGGCGGCGAGCTTTCTGTGCGCCGTCGCGATTCACTTTTCGGTCACGCTGCGACGCGGGGTCTACCCGCTGCTGGTCGCCTCGCAGACTATCCCGATTCCGATGATCGCTCCCGTGCTGGTCTTGTGGCTGGGATTCTCGATCCTGCCCAAGTTGGTGGTGATCGCGCTGGTGTCGTTCTTCCCGATCGTCGTCACCACCCTGGCCGGGTTCGCCCGCGTGGACTCGGCGCTGGTCAAGCTGATGCGCACATTCGAATCCACGCGCCTGCGCACCTTCCGGCACGTCGAGCTGCCCGCGGCTTTGCCGGGCGTGCTCACCGGCGCCAAGATCGCCGTCGTGGTGGCGGTGATCGGCGCGGTCTTCGCCGAGCAGGCTGGGGCGAACGCGGGCCTGGGCTATCTCTTCCAGCAGTCGGTCGCCCAGATCCTGACGGCGCGTGCCTACGCCGCAGTCGTCATCCTCTCGCTGTTCGCGATCCTGCTGTTCGCGCTTTTGACCGCGGCCGAACGGCTGGCGCTGCCGTGGGCCTACGATCAGGAAGGAGGAGGCTCTTGAGCAAGCGGATTCTCGTCGCACTCGCGGCAACCTGTGTGTCGCTGGGCGTGACGGCCTGCGGACAGAAGCAGGAACAGATCACCGCCTCGAGCTCGCAGCAGACGACGCTGATGCTCGACTGGTTCCCCAACGCGGACCACGTCGGCATCTACCGGGCGCTGGCCGAGGGAGACTTCAAGCGGGCGGGGCTCGATGTCCACGTCGAGGTTCCCTCGGATCCATCCGCGCCCTTGCGGCTTCTGGCCGCGGGCCGGGTCGACTTCGCGGTCTCCTATGAACCCGAGGTGATGCTCGCGCGCAACCAGGGCGAGCCTCTGGTGGCGGTGGCCGCGATCGTGCAGAAGCCGCTGACCTCGATCATCTCGCTCGGGCACAAGCACATCACGCGGCCGGCTCAGCTGCGCGGCAAGCGCGTGGGTGATGCCGGCATCCCGTACCAGCATGCCTATCTTCAGACAATCCTGGCGCACGCGCACGTGCCCAGCTCGAGCGTCACGGAGGTCGATGTCGGCTCAGACCTGGTCCCGGCATTGCTCTCAGGGCGCGTCGACGCGATCCTCGGCGGATACTGGAACTACGAGGCGATCCAGCTGGCGCAGCTGCGCAAGCACCCTCACGTGATCCGCATGGATCAGGTCGGCGTCCCGTCTTACGACGAGCTCGTGATTGTCGTACGAGAGAGCACCCTGACCAACCACATCGATCTGGTCCGCCGCTTCGTCCAGGCGCTCGCGCGCGGCTACGAATCGACCCGCCGCGACCGCAGCACGGCCGTGAAGGGCCTCGTGGCGACAAACCCCGGCCTCAGCGCGAAGCTGCAAGGCGCCTCCGTCAGGGCAACGCTGCCCGCGTTCTTTCCCTCCGGCCCCGATGCGGGCAAGCCGTGGGGGTGGCTCGACAGTTCACAGTGGGCCGCCTACGGTCGCTGGATGAAGAGCAACCACCTGATCTCGAACCCGGCGGCCGTCGACGGAGCTTCGACGAATGAGGTGCTGGCGGGCCAGGGAACATGACCCCGCGTGCCACCCGCCCGGTCGAGAACGTGACCGCGGACGCTCCTCGTCAGACCCCGGCATCAGGGGAGATAGCCGCGACCGCTCCGCTACTCGCCGCGGCGCGCGGTCTCTTTTCCGAGCGTGGGTACGCGGAGGTGACAACCGATGAGATCGCGGAGCTAGCAGACGTATCGACCGAGGAGCTCCGTAAAGCGTTTCCCGATGGCAAGGAAGAGCTGTTCCGCGCCGTCGTGGTCAGAGTGAGCGGCGAGACCGCCCGCCAGGTGCGGACCGCGGCGCGGCAGGGGCGCGGTCCCTGGGAGGCGCTGGTCCAGGGGATAGCCGCATTTCTGGATGCCAGCGCCACGCCTGAGGTGCGCCGCATCCTGTTGCTAGACGGCCCCGCGGTCCTCGGCGGCGATGTTTGGCGCGCGATCGACGGCGATTACGCGCTCGGCTTGCTTGAGTCGACGCTCCAAGCTGCGATCGACGCCGGGCAGCTGCCGCGGCAACCCGTCAGAGCTGCCGCCTACGTGGTGCTGGGAGCGCTCGAGGAGGCGGCGACGACGGTTGCGAGCGCCGAGGATCCGGCCGCTGCCCGCGCGGAGCTTGGCACGGCGCTGGACCGGTTGCTGGCCGGCCTGCGCGCGCCGATCGCTTAGCCGATGCCCGCGCCTTAATCGGCGTGGCGGCCGAGCACGTGCACCTGAACAAGATACGTGCGCGTGCTGACGATTGAAAGCGCGTCCGCCCGCCGCCGCGACCCCAGGCGCACACCAGCTCGGGCGAACCTGCGGGTGCTGCGGCGTCTCAGGAGCGCCGCTGCGGCAGCGCCGGCGACGAAGCCCGTCGCGACCACCGCGGCTGCCTGAGCCACGGGCAGAACCGGCGCGGGGGAGACGGGCGGCCGCGCGCCGCCGAGCGCCGGCAGCCCCTCCTCTAGCTCGGCCTCCGCCATCGGCCTGCGGTCGTCGTGGACCGGCTCGGTGACCACGTCGGTGACGTCCTCCGCCGCCACGTCGACGACCTCATCGAATTCGTCCGCCACGTATACATGGTGACAGCGCGGCCAGTCATGTTCAAAGGGCCGTTACGATTGTGCCGGCACGGCTGCCAGCCCGACCCGGCCAGAGCCTCGGCCGAGACCGAGCACGGGGCGCTTGTAGCCCAATGTGAAATGCCCACGATGATCGATGTCTTTGCCAAGGCCCGTGAGAACGAGCGCATGCAGCAGCTTGCGGCTGTCCGCGAGCTCGGGGCGCTGCCCTACTTCCGCGTGCTCGAGGGGCCGACGCTCCCGGTCGTCGAGATGGAAGGCGCCCGCCGGATCATGCTCGGGTCCAACAATTACCTCGGCCTCACGGGCGACGAGCGGGTCAAGCAGGGTGCGCTCGACGCGCTGCATCGGTACGGGACCGGGATAACCGGCTCTCGGTTCTTGAACGGGACGCTCGACCTCCACGTCGAACTCGAGCACGAGCTGGCCGAGTGGCTCGGCACGGAGGCCGCGCTCGTGTTCACCACCGGCCACCAGACCAACGTGGGGACGCTCGGGACGATTCTCGGTCCGGCCGACACCGTGGTGGTCGATTCGGGCGACCACGCCTCGATTCTCGACGGCTGCATCCTCTCGCGCGCAAAGGTGCGCGCCTTCCGTCACAACCGGCTTGACCGGCTGGAGCGGACACTCGAGAAGGCGGCGGCGGACGGCGGTGGCGTGCTGGTGGTCGTCGACGGCGTGTTCTCCACCGAGGGTGACGTAGCGCCTCTCCCTGAGATCGCCGAAAGGTGTGAACGCTTCGGCGCGCGCCTGATGGTTGATGAAGCGCACGCCCTCGGCGTGCTCGGGCCGCGCGGTGCTGGGGCCTCGGAGCTGCTGGGGGTGGAGGAGCGGGTGGACCTCCGCATGGCCACTTTCTCCAAGGCATTGGCTTCCTGCGGCGGCGTGATCGCGGGACCTGCGGAGGTGATCGAGTTCTTGCGGATTCAGTCGCGTCCGTTCATCTTCACCGCATCGGCGGTACCCGCCGCGGTGGGCGCCACGCTCTCGGCCGTCCGCATCTGTCGCTCGCCGGAGGGACGGGAGCTATTCGCGAGGGTCCTGGGCAACGCTCGTTACCTTCACTCCGCGCTGAGCGATCTTGGCTTTCAAGTTGGGAAGCCCACGCGGCTTCGCGACGGGACCGAGATCGTGACTCCGGTGGTGCCAATCGTGGTCGGCGACGAGTTCAAGGCGCTGTTTTTGTGGCGAGCGCTGTACGAGCGGGGCGTGTACGTGAATCTGATGGTGCATCCCGCCGTCCCCCCCGCGGGCGCGCTGCTGCGCACGAGTGTGATGGCCACACACGATCACCCAACGCTCGACAAGGCGATTGCAATCTTCGCGCAAGCCAAGCGTCAGCACGAGCAGGAGCATGGCTCGCTTCCGGGGCCCAAGTGAGGCTGGGAACACGCGTCACTTGTCCGATTGCGCACAAATATTCAAGGTGAAGAAAATCCCGCTCTAAGCACAAGGTGCGGCGGCCGCGAGGTTGCCCTGGAAGGTTTTCTGGCATACGTTTTTCTGTGCCGGTTGGATCGGGTCACGCAGAGTTTTGCGGGGTAGGCATGGGCTAGCAGGACTGCTGTGGCTGCCCGGTAACTGGCCGGAGAGAGAGAAGGGTCCCGTCGGGTCGACCGATCGTCCGCGGGGAAGCACTGTCGGCCAGAGGGTCCGCCGCTGCGTGGACCCCGAGTTCAGGAAGAGGGCAACCTATGACGGATATCGCCACGATGACGCCGGAGCTCCGTAGAGCTCCAGAGCCTCAGCGGATGCGCGCATTGGAACGGGCCAACGCCGTTCGCCTCGCGCGAGCTGACTTGAAGCGGCAGATCGCCCACGGCCAGCGGTGTGCGGCGGACATCATCCTGGACGTTCCGTCCGAGGCGTTGAGCTGGCCAGTCGGCGAACTGCTGATGAGCCAGCGCCGCTGGGGCAGCAACCGAACCCGCAAGCTTCTCTCCGGCCTTCAGATCTCGGAGACGCGTCACCTGGGGATGCTCACGGAGCGCCAGCGACGGTTGCTTGCCGACCGGCTGGCCAGCCACACCACGAGCGGGTTCGAGCTGGCGCGTATGTAGGTGAGAGCGCGAGCCGGCGCCGGGTCCGCTAGAGCGTGATGTCGATCGGCACCGGGTTGGCCCCCGAGAGCAGGAGGAACCAGATCAGGAAGGCCACGACCGTCAGGCCGGCGCTGACCACGAGGACGCCCTCCAGTACGCCGTGACCTGTGTCAGCGAGACCCCGGGCGCGCCGGTTTCCGCGATAGACCTCGCTGAGCTTGGCGAGAATCGAGGCGAGCAGAATGACCGTCGCCACCGCCCCGGCGAAGGCCGCAGCAAAGGCGGCGCCCAGCGATGCGGTCGCGCCCTGTACCTGAGAACCGACCCAGAGCCACAGCAGCGGCGTGCCGACCCACAGCCCGAAACTGCCGATCAACATGATCAGGATCACGAGCATTCCGCCCGTGCCCGTTCTCAGCACGGCGCGCACGCAGTTGAGGATAGAAGCCGGGCCGGCTGCGAGCCCGGCCCACATGCGCGCTTTGGCCTTTGTTTGGAGGGCCGCCGGCGTCGGGCCGCGGCCCCCGAGCTAACGGACAGCCGGAGGAGAGCTTGACCTCCCACCAGCCCATCAGCATGCCGAGCAGGCCCAGTCGCGGCCCGACCTGCCACACACCGCATCCCGGCTCGCCGAGCTCGCGTGCGGCGATGCGGGCGAACTTATGCTTGCGGGGCTCGAGCAGCATGCGCTCGAGCTGGACGCGCTTGGCGGCCTGAATCTCGGCGCGGTCTGCGATCGTCACCCGCGCCGCGAGCAGCCGCTGCACAAGCTCGTCCCTGACGCGCTCGAGCTCGCCCAGGCCGAGGAGGCGCGGCTGGCCGCTTGCCGCGACAGGTGGCTCGATGCCTCCCATCCGGTATGCCGTCGCGAACGCTTCTGCCAGGTCGCGCTCCAAGCGCGTGATCTGGTGGCGAAGCGAATGGCGCGCCGCCAGTTGGGCGTGCTCCTGGGAGCGCGCCGCCAGTTGGGCGTGCTCCTGGACAGCCGGTGAGCCGGCGAATGCATCCTGCGGCGTGGAGGGGGCCCGCTCGACAACCGCCATCAGTTCCTCCTTCCGAGGCGCGCGAGCTTAGCACCGCTCGCCTCGGGGTCGGAGCGTGTCACGTTTGCAGCGTCTCGGCGGCGGTCCACAGAGCCTCCTCGAGATGAAGCGTCGGCACCCCTTCCACCCTCACCGCGAACAGGGCCACGCGCTCGGTCGACCCGCCGACGCGATGATCCGGAGATACCTCCTCGAACAGCAAGGCATGGATGACGCGCGAGTCGGCCACCACCAGTCGCCCACAAGCAAGCGGCCTCGCGGGCTCGCGGGAGCCGAGCCGGTCGCCCGGCGCTGTGGCGCGGATGCCCAGTCCACCCACATCGACGTGGTCGGCGTCGAGCGCCCAGATGGGCACTCCCGTCTCCACCACGGCGATCAGACGCGCGTCGTCGATCAGGTTCCGCGAAGGGAAGCCTCCGTGCAGCAGCCGCTCCAGGGCCGCGGCTTCGGCCGGGATGCACGTGACGTCGGGATCTAGGCCGATCTGCCGGAAGAACGCACGAAATGCATGCGGGATCGGCTGCGTGCGCATCGCCACGACGTACTCACCTCGGTAGCGACTGGGGAGCTCCCGCAGCCGGCCCTTGACCTCGTTGGGGCTCGGCCGCAGCCGGGCCGGGGCGGTGACCCACAGCAACCGCAGACCCGGGAACTCCGCCTCCAGTTCGGGCGCGATCGAACCGTGGGCAGCGTGGAGCTCGACCTCGTCCTGCATCTATCGCTGCAGCAGCGCTCGAACCTTGGCTGCCAAGGCCGGCGGCCGCAGCCAGCGGTCGCCGATCAGCCGGTACTTGACCACGCCGCCACGATACGCCAGCTCCAACAGCGGACAGATCTCGACGCCGTAGGCCGCCGCCACCGCACCATCGAGGTCGTAGGCGACGGGCATCGTCCAGTCGCGGGTACGGACGAGTTTGGCCGTCTGGGACCTCGACCCGCGCACGGCCACGGCCGCAAACCCGACCCCAGTCCGGGCGAACTCCCGCGAGACCTTCTGCACCGCGTCCACCTCGCGCACGCAGGCACTGGATCCAGTGGCGAAGAAAGCCAGCACCAGCGGTCCCCGACGCGTGAGCAGGCAGGTGTTGAGCGCCCTGTCACCGAGGTACCCGAGCTTGCACGGCTCGCCGAAGTTGGCGCTACCCACCAGGTCCGAGGTGGCGACGGGCGCGGCGAAGTTGTGCAGCCTGTGTCCCGGCGGCACCCCCACGGTGGCGACCCCGCGGGTGAGAAACAGAACCACCGAGATCACCACCACCAAACCAAGTCCGAACGCGCCGATCGCCCAGCGGTAGCGGCGAGTGTCGATCGCCGGGCTGACCGTCGGGGGCCGAGCCCTCCTTGCGGCGAGCGCTGCGCGATCGGGATCGAGCCGGAACGGGGCGTCCTCCCTTGAGGTTGGGCGCTCGGGTGGCCGCGGCCCGGACGGTGTGGGTTCGTCCTCGCTCACACCACGCTGGGACGCCGGCGCAGGCGCTCCCAAATAGCGCCGAGACGCCGACCGGGCTCGCTCGCCAGACCGGCGAACGCACCGCGCTGCGCAGCCGTCAGCGCCGCCGGCAGGACCAGCAGCACACCGCCCAGAGAGACGGCAAGGTCGATCACGGTGACGATTCCGAACTCCCGGAGCATCGGGATGCTCGAGACGATGAGCACGCCGAATCCGGCGATCGCCGTGATCCCTGAGGCCAGCACGGCCGCGCCGGTGGAGCGGTATGTGCGCCTCAGCGCCTCCTCCAGAGAGAGGCCGGCGGCGCGCTCCTGGCGATAGCGCTCGGACAGGAGCACGCTGAACTCGGTGGAGATCGCGATCACGAGCGTGCCCAGGCTGGCC
>JAFAPR010000253.1 GCA_019247075.1 Solirubrobacterales bacterium | reverse complement strand
TTGCAGTGGGGGGGTTTGCCTTGCGGCGCGTGCGCAGCGGTCTGTGCAGTATGCGCCCGTTGGCCGGGCTTGGTTGGGGCAGCCGGCGCGGGCGCATTGCCGCTCCGGGCGCTGGCGCTCGATCTGGTCGAGATAGGTGGCGAGGAGGGCTTGCGGGCCGAAGCCAGGTCCTCGCTGTCGGAATTAGACCGTGGGGCGATCCGGTACCCCCAATCGAGACTGATCAGTTTCCTCAAGGCAGCAGCGCCGCCGAGACTGGTGGATCTCGATCACAGCGGCAGCGGCTTGTCGTTCTCGTGGAGACGCCGCGTCGCCGCGGGAACGCGCAAACCCACTCTCATCTCAACGAGCTCACCTGTCATACCTCGTTCCGCCTTCCTGGAACGAACTCAAAAGCGACGATAGACGGGTCGTGGTCAGGATCGGTACCAGTGCCTTGTTGCGAAAGAGGGAAAGGCTCCCAATGACCGGCACATTCATCCGAGCACACGCTGCGAGGCCGTGGGGTGGGGTACCATGGCCCGAATGAGGCGGTTGAGCCTGGGGGTGGTGGTTGCAGTCGTCTTGGGCGCGCTGTTTGTCGCCGTCGCTGGCGCTCGGCCTGGGCGGGCGGCGCCGCGCGGCGACCCCGCTGTTCAGCGCGCGTTGAGCACGCTCGTACACGCTAAGGGCGGCCCCATGGGCGCGATCGCAATCGTTCAGCGCGGGAGGCAGACGGCGGCGTACTCGTTAGGTCATGCCCGCATCGGTGGCCGGCGGCCAACCGCTCGCGACGCGATGCGCCTGGCAAGTACGACAAAGGCCTTCAACGGTGCTGTCGTCCTTGCGTTGGTCTCGCGTGGAGTCCTTTCGCTGAATGACACGATCCACCAGCTGCTGCCGAACCTACCGCATGCATGGGGGCAGGTGACGCTGCGCGAGGCGCTCCAGCACACCAGCGGACTTCCGAATTTCACCGAAAATCCCTCGTACCTGGCGGCGCTGAAGGCGTCCCCCGCGCACGGTCCGAAGCCCCGGCAGCTTGTGAGGTACGTGGAGAAGCAGCCTTTGCTGTTCGCGCCCGGATCGAGGTATCACTATTCGAATACCGACAATGTGATAGCCGGCTTGATGGTTGAGCGCGCCACGGGGCGCTCTTACGAGCACGAGCTGCGAAGACTCGTGCTGAGGCCATTGGGCCTTAGACGAACTGCGCTGCCTCGGAGCGTCGCGATGCCGCGCCCACTCTTCCACGGGTATCAACGCACCGCGGGCAAATGGGAGGATTTGAGCACCGTGATAAGCCCCGCGTGGACGTGGGCGGCTGGGGGCATGATCTCGACACCCGCCGATCTGAACCGCTTCGCGCGCGCATACATCAGCGGGCGCCTGTTCTCCAGTCGGGTTCGAAAGGCGCAGCTCCGGACGGTCGCGGGAGATTCCGAGCCACCGGGACCGGGGATGAACTCCGCCGGTTTGGCGGTCTTCCGCTACCGGACGCGTTGCGGCACCGTCTACGGCCATACCGGCAACTTTCCCGGCTACACCCAGTTCTTCGCTGCAACGCTCAACGGACAGCGATCGGTCACTGTCTCGGTCAATGAGCAGCTAAGTCCTGACATCCACCCGCGCGTGTTCAAGCTTCTAAGGCGAGCGGATACGATCGCCGTGTGCGCGGCACTAGCGCACTGAGATAGGCTCGAGGCTCGTCGGAGTGTGGGGCTACCGAATGATCTGGGGTGAGCGTCATGGCGGTGATGAGGAGGTGCGGCGTGATTCCGGTGCGACGCCTGAGCGCGTGTCGCGTCGAACGGTTGAAGGGGCTGGGAGCCGCGGGAGTGGCCGCCGGCCTGACGGGGTGGCCGTCCGTTTCGCGCGCCCATGGGGCCCCTGGCTGGGGTGCCTTTGACGCTGCCGTTGGCAAGGAATTCGCTCGCATGGGTCTGGTGCCCGCCGCGGTGACGGTGGTTAGCGCCGACCGCGTGCTTCACGCCCGTACGCTCGGGGTCAGAGCTGCGCGGCTAGGGTCCGGTGACGAATAGCACGCACTTTCTCGTCGCGACGTTCGTCGATGACGGAACGCCCGATTGGGATCGGCGGGTAATCGACGCGTGGCGCGGTGGGTGAGGGTCTCTGTCGGCGGCCGCCGCGTGGTTTCCACAGTCAATCTCTCCGAATGCAAGCAGCCTCACATCGCGGTGCCTGTCGACAAGAACATGGAAGGTGACGCGGTCAGTTCGGGATACGGCTTGAGCTGATCCGGACGCGCTGCCGCGATGGAAAGTCGCTGGTGTGGCACCCCGGCGGCATCGACGGCTTCACCAGCTGGATCGGGTTCTTGGCCGAGCATGACATCGGTCTGGTGGTGCTCGAGTCGTGTAGCCGTCGGAGAGCAGCGTCTCTCCTTGCCGCAGCTAGCCGTCGCGGGAATCATCGCCGTCGTGGGGGTAGAGGTACTTGAGCTCGGACGCCCTTGAGGTGCACGTCTTGCTGGCAGTACCCAAAAATCGCGGGCCCGTCCGCCCGAACAGCGCCGTCCGGCTGCCGGCGTGTGCGTAGTCGCTGCAGCTCGGAGAGTTGCCTTCTCAGGACGCGGGCGCTGACGCGTTGACGATTGTTTGGGCGGCCCCCGCTCCGCCTGTCAGCGCGAGTGGCGGGCGCGATCGAGGATCAGCTTGATGGTGCTGATGGTGAGGTCTGGGTCGTTGATTTGGACGTAGTGATCGCTTCCGGTTGCAAAGATGTGAGGCGTCGCCGGTTCGAGGTTCACCAGCGCGGACTGGACCTTGGGCCAGACTTCCTCGAGCTTGCTCGCCAGATCCTTTGGGGTGCCTGGAGCCGTTGAGAATTGCTTGGTCTTGCTGATCACGGCCAGTGGCATCCGCGGCAGCTTGGCGTTATTGATCGCCTTGATCGCGCCGGTGGCATCGACCGTCTCCCATCCCGGCTCGTTCTCGAGCGGGGTACCGGGAAAGTTGAGGAGGTGTTCATAGCGTGGCCAATCTCGACCGAACAGGCGCTTGATGTTCGTGCCCAATGCGTCGACGAGCACCATGCCGGCTGCCTCGCGCGGGTACTTCTGAGCGTAATAGCGCACGATCAGGCCGCCGTAGGAATGGGCGGCGAGCAGGTACGGACCGGGCACGCCCGCCTTGTGAAGCAGCGCGTGTAGGTCGGCGGCCATGCTCTGAAGCGTCCGCGGCATCGGTACCGGCGAGCTGCGCGTGGTCAGCGCCGGTGGATTGGTGTAGCGAATCGTCCCGGGCCGGTCATAGATGCAGACGTGCGTAAAGCGGGCCACGCCGCGGAACACCGTCGGAGAACCGACCACCGGCGGCTTGGCATCGCTTAACTTCCACACATCCGAGGAGTCGTGGACCCCCGACTCAAGGATGACCGTCGGCCTACCGCGGCCGGCGCACTGCAGGTACAGCGTGCGTCCGCCGCCGATCTTGATCTTGCCGGCGAAGTTACCGTGCTTTGGACTGCCCGCCGTTTCGCGCGCGCTCGTGGAGGACCAGGCCAGGGATGAGGCCGCCGCGACCCCGAGCAACAAGACCGTCGCCGCCCACACGGCCCACCTCCGCCTGCTAGCGCGGACCGCCCTCCACACGTGCGGCAAGTTCACCGAAGCGAACATATGACTCGCCGCGATCATTGTCAACCGACCCAGTCCCAAGCCTGAGCAACCGGCACGCTCAGCAAGCGCGACACCGAAAGGTACTGCCCAATCACGATTCGGTACAGCGCTCTGCGCCAGAGCAGGGCTCGCGACGAGTCTTACCTCGACAAGCGCCTTGGGAAGCGGTGGTTCACCGAAACACGAGAGCGCGAGCGAGGCAAAACCCCTCCGCGCCGAAGGCGATCGTTCAACCCTCGGTCCCCCCGCCATCCAAGCCAAGGATCAATGCCGCACCAGGTCTCTTACGGCCGGGCAAACGCGCCGATAACGCACGAGCACCGACGCTCCCGGTCACGCTGCTTGTGCCCTCGGCGCTCGGGCTGCATGCCGTCCTCGCGCACGCTTGTTGCAAGTCGAGTCTCCGGGCCGGTAGTATCGGCGGGGTGCGCGACTGCCGGGACGACCGGGCGTGAGGGTACGTTGGCTCAGCGGGGCAGTTGTGGTCGCGAGCTTGTTCGTGTGGCCGGGCGCGGGGGGGTTGTCGGTCGCGCGGACCACGTCGGCGCTGCGGGTTCAGACTGCCGGCGAGTCGCAGCGCGTGCACGGTAGCGATGGCCGCGAGCACCTTGAATACGACCTCGTCATTACGAATGTGTTTACGGCCGGCGTTACGCTCAGATCGCTTGAGGTGCGCGGTGACGGGAGACGCCTGCTAAGGCTAAGCGGCGCCCGGCTTGGCGCTGCCACCCTTCGGCTTGGCACGTTTAAATCGACGAGACGGAAGGTGGCGCCCGCGGTGACGGTGGTGATACCGGTCGACGTAGCGCTGCCTCGTTCGGCTGGCCGCAGCGTGCCCGGCCGGTTGACCAACCGGATCAGCTACGCGATCCCGGGGAATCCCCCGCTGGTAGGAGTGATTGGGAGCACGACCGTTCACGTACCGCCTGTGCGCGTCGATCGGCGAGCCCCGGTCGTGATCGCCTCACCGTTACGCGGCTCGGGTTGGCTAAATGCCAATGGGTGCTGCGATGACCCCACCTCGCCCCATCGCCACACCGTGTTGGCGACGTCCACGGGCGGCTACGTCACCCCCGAGGTCTTCGCGATCGACTGGCAACGCATTGTGAAGGGCGTGGTCTTCACCGGTGACGGCAGCAAGAACACCGACTACCCCACCTTCGGCGCCCCGCTCTACGCAGTCGCCAACGGCACCGTAGTAAGGGCCGTCGACGACATGCCAGACATACCTCCACACACACAGAATCCAAGCCTGCGAACGCCCGACGACTTTGGCGGCAACCATGTGATCCTGAAGATTGGGCCGCGCCGCTACGCCTGCTATGCGCACCTGAAGGCAGGCTCGGTGCGCGTACGGCCCGGACAGCACGTCCACGTCGGCCAACGAATCGGCCAGGCCGGAAACAGCGGGAACACCACCGGGCCACACCTGCATTTCGGAATCCAGCGGCGACCGGACTGCCTATCCGCAAGTGAGCCATTCGAGATCGACCGGTTCAAGCTGCAGGGGATGGCCGATCCGAACTCACCGGTGCCACACATCAAGGTCGTCCGCACACCGCGCCGCGAACGCCGCTCCTTGCCGCTCAACCTGTCGGTGGCCACCCTGACCCCCGGCTGATCCGCCACAAGGCTCCTCATTTCAGCAGCGAGCAGTAGCGCTGCGGCTCGCTGTAATCGGACCGATCTCCCATTCGACATCGACGGCGTTCGGGCTGCTACGTCCCGTAGCGCCGTTTCGACGACCGGCAGACGCTCGCGCAGTCCGCATGCGGGCACGCGCCCTGCCACAACATCCCACTAGCGCGTCATCGCTGCTCTAATCCTAGGCGAGCCGTCGCGGTCGCCTTGACCAGCGCGCCAATGTAACGGCCGGACGACAACCACGTCGCCTAGCGGCTTGACCGTAAGCACCGCGCCGTGTGACCCAATCCTGGCCCAAACGCCCCTGCCGCCGCTTCCCAGAAGGTGCTGCAGCTCATCGCCGAAACGCCCGAATCGTGCCGCGTTTGAAGGCGATTCGGGCACTGCGTCGTCACTGGTCATCATCGCGTGTTCGGCCTTTCACACCGGAGATCAGTGTGGGACAGCCCTTTCGCAGCGAAGGGGCGGGAGTCGCGGACTCCTGGACCCTGGTTAGCTGCCGGGGACTCTGCTCAGTGCGCGTAGTCCCGCCCAATGCCGCGGATGCGGCACCTTCTTGCCGAGGCGGATTAGCGAGCAGTAGTGTTCGGACAGTCCGGTCGCGGCGACAAGATCGGCGATCGGCAGATGCCGCAACGCAGGCAGGATGTTGGAGCGGAAGACCTGCGGGTCCGCCCGCTCACCCTGCCACTCACGGACGGCGGCTTGGTGCGCGGCGTTCTTCAAGCCGCGCAGCTGCGCGGGCCGCCCGCCGTGCGCCGGGTCTTGCTGCTCGGCACGCAACCGAGCCAGAGTCTCACCCGCCCGCTCCCGGGCCGTCGGCGCCTGCTCGGTGAAGCGCTGGCGGCGGCAGTTGTCGCAGTACCGGCGGCGCCGGTGGGACAGCGGGGCGCCGCAGTCCCGGCAAGTGTTGGGGAGCTGCGCGAACCCGGACCGGGACGCACGCTTCCGGCGATCCGGCAGCCGCTCGTCCAGCGCGGCACGATGGCGGGTGCGCGTCAGTGGGGTTCGACGCGGCACGCTTGAGCGCGCGTAACCGGCGAGCGTGTTCGCCGTCCACTCGACCACGGGCGCGACATGCGAGCGCCACACGTCGCACGTGTTGGCAAGTTCGGCGGCGAACCGGGGCGCGACCCGGCATCCGCCCTCACGCGTCTCCACGAACTCGCGCGCCGAAAGCGTGCGCTGGGTGAGCAGCGCCAGCACGTAGGCGTCGACCGCCGGCCGGGCGGCTTCGAGCAGGTCGAGGCCCAGCGAGGCGCGGTCTCTGCGGTCACGATGAAAGACACCCATTCCAGCGTCCAAATCGACGGCGAAGCAACCTAGAACGGCTTCAGCCTCAGCTAGTGAGTACAGATAATTAAGGATCGCGTTCGGCGGATTTGTTGCCGTCCGCGGCCCTCCCGTCAGTAGCGAGGCGCGTGCTCCGAAGGTCTTCCATTGGTCCGGCACTTTCCGGGCTTCGCTAGGCGGACCGAACCGGACCGGGAGGGGTGCCCAGGCTTCCCAATAAGAGGATGCCGCTTCAGCCTCGGCGGCAAGGAGCGCTGGCAGCGTGTCGCCGTCCTCGACCTTGGCCAGCGCCCGGTCGAGCGCATCTCGCACATACGCCGGAGCGCCCAGCTCGCCAGCTACCGTCTGCTGGCCGCGGACCTTCTCCCCGAGCACGTGGCGGGCGATCTCCAAACCGGCAGGACCGTCGGCGGCGAGCGCTTGCGCGCGCCCGAGCCCGGCGAAGTCCGGCCCGCTCGCAACCGAAGTCGCGATCAGCTCGCCATTCACATCCACGTGGACGAGCGCGGCGCGCGCGTCGTGAAGCCACCGCAGCGCGTTCAGGGACACATACCCTGATCGGCCAATGAGCACCAGCCGGCGCAGCCTGTCCGTGCGGTGGAACCGCCGGGTACGGCGCTGGCGGCCGAACCCGTCCTCGACTACTAGATGCCGGTTCTCGACGCGGACTCGGAGGCCAAAGCCGTGAGCGGTGATGATGCCGCCCTTGGCGGCGAGGATACGCTGAGGTTGCATGCGGACTTGCCTCCGTACGCCGGCCCCGGGGCGTTGCCGCGCCGCCGGGGCGATTTGTCAGGAAGGCATGGTCGAGCGTTCGTCACGAGGGGTCACCCTTGATGAGCTGCATGATCCGCGGCTGCGACAAACCGACAAGAGGGGCGATCTCGCGAGTAGAAATGCCCGCGCAGTGGGCGTCGCGGATCAGCCGGTCGCGATCGGCGCGGGCGCGCTCCAGCCGCTTCCGGCTCTCCGGCAGCGCAGCACGAAGCCCCTCGATCCGTTCCGCTCTCGCCATGCTCCGATTAGTTTACTCATCGCAGCAGTTTGTTGCGACGCCACCGATCCGTCCCGCCGATGCGATACAAGCGATGCATGCCAACGAAGCGCCAAGCCGTCCTGGGTGAGACTCGTCCAGGCGGCGCTGCGCGTTGGCACGCGTGGATATTCGGGCGCGGCTCGTGTGTGAGGGTCGAGTGAGCGGCGAGTCCATCGTTCAAACGGTTTCTCTCAACCGGATCACGCGCGACCGGCGGACATGGCCGCGGGAGGCGCTGGACGAGGAGCGGGTCGCAGTGATGGTGGCGTTGACGCACGATGCCCGCGACGCGGCCCACGCGCGGACTGGTGGGACCGACCCACTCCCGCCCTTGGTCGTAGTCGCGGACGGCCAGGGAGGCTATCTGCTCGCTGACGGCCACCATCGCTACGAGGCGCGGCGCCGGCTCGGCCCCGAGTTCGACACTGTCACGGTAGACGTTTACCCGAACGAGGGCCGTCCGCCGGCAGAGTTGACTTACGAGCTGGCGCTTCGGTTCGCGACGGTCTCCGCGAAGCCGCTTACGACTGCCGAGAAGCGCGCCGCAATTGAGCGGCTGCTCTCCGAGCGCCCGGACATATCCGATCGCGCGATCGCGCGACTTGTCGGTGTGTCGCATAGCACGGTCGGTGTGCATCGAGCCGGGGTGGTCGATTCGACCACCCGCGATCCGGCTCGAGAGCAACAGTCGAGCCAGGATCCAGTGTGGCTGAGCACCAAGCAGATTGCCGAACAGCTCGTCTTTGACTTTTACGAGCTGCGGCAGCGGACCCGCAAGCTGCTCGGGTTCGGCGAGGTTGACGATGTCAGCGCGGGCCGGAAGCTAGCCCAGGCGTTCGCCGAGTGTACGACACCGAGGATGTGCTTGCCGTAATCGACGGCCTCGCGGCGACGATCGCGGTCGCACAAGCAGAAGTGAGGAAGGCTGTGGGGTGAGCGAGTGCGCAACGAGTATGGGCGGCGCTGGAAGGCCACGCTCACCAATGCCCGTGGCGAGCGGCAGATCGTAGGGCCACAGCCTCGCCTGCGTCTAGCGGCGGGGCGGAAATACGCCTATGAGCGCTGTCCCTTCCAGCGCCGAGCAGCCTGTTCGATCCGACAGGGGGTCGCGGTATAACCGTGTCCATGTCCGCGTTTCGACAGCCGTTGACGGCGTTCAGGCTTCCGCCTGAGCTGCTCGCCGAGTTACGCGAGGTCGCCCGCGCTTCCGGGTCCTCGGCATCCGAGATCATCCGGGAGGCGCTGCGGCGCTACCTCGAAAGCGTGAAGGTGATCCCGAGGTAAACGATGCCCGAGAACGAACCGGGCCGCCGAAGCGGCCCAGCTAACAGAGCACGCCCGACTCTAGCAGCGGCGCCCGTCGGATCGCCGTCACACGAGACGTTCGACCGTGCCCGCTTCGCGCCCGAGCCTGATGCGGTCTGGCTCTCGCTGGGCGATGAGCGATTCGATGAGCTGTGGCTCTCGCTGACCGACGAGCAGCGCGATGGGCTGCGGGCGTCGCTCAGCGGCGAGAATCAGGACGCGACCGAGCTGTATCTGGCGCCTTTGTTTGCCATGGATGACTCGTCCGAGTTCAGGCAGTGGGTCGAAGCGCACGGCGTCGATTTCCAGCGCGGCGGCACCTACCACCTGCCAGGGATGGACGGCCCGCTCGAGGTTGCGAACGCCGGCAGGAGACGACGCGGGCAGCGGCAAGCAGTCAAGCTCCTGCGCAAGCACGGACTTCGGGTCCCGCCGCGTCGGCTGCGCCATGGCTGCCGCGGCCCGAGCAGACGGGATTGCCCCTCCGCCGGTCGGCGCGCGGAGCGACGTCCACGAGCACGCAGCCGCCGTCTGACCCGCTCGCCGCGACGGACGCGCGGGCCTGACGACCGCGACGACGGGGACCCTGAACCCCCCGCCCGCCGGCTGAGCGGCGCTGGCGGGCGCGTCGGGAGTACGGCGCGGTGAGCGCCGCGCGCAAGATGCGCGTCGGCGAGCGCTACGGGCGCTTGCTCGTCGTCGAGCAGGTCGGCAGGCGCGGCGCGCGCTACCTCTGCCGTTGCGCCTGCGGCCGGACGGTCGAGGTCGTGGCCGCGAAGTTGCTCGCCGGTCATACGCGCTCGTGCGGTTGCCTGCGACGCGAGCTGGCGGCCGAACGGCTCGAGGCCGTCAAGCGCCAGCGCGAGGCCGCCGCGGCAACCCGGCGCTGGGAGCGCGCCGCCGGGGAGTGCGCTACGCCTGGCTGCTGCGCGCCGGCCGGGCACGGCCTGACCGGCTGTTTCTGTGTGGAGCACGCCGCGCGCCTGGCAGAGATCCGCGCGGCACTCGGACACGAGCCGACCCGGTCGGTCCACCGGGAGGCCGCGGCGTGAGGGCGCCGCGCGTTCCCGGCACCGACCGAGCCCGCCCCCGGCTCGTGGAGGAGCTGCGCGTCCGTTTGCAGCTCGGGGAGATCACGCTGGCCGAGGCTGAGCGCGAGCTGAAGTGGCGCGCGTTGGGCGGCGCGCGCGGCCTGACCTGCCCGCCGCATGGCCACGGCACGTCCCACCGTGCGGCGATCGATCGGAACCGATGGAGAAGCGATCGCTGATGGCGCGGCGCATCGTTCCGATCACGAGCCTCAGGCGGCTTCAGTCGCTGAGCGCCCGCGAGCGCCAAACGTACGCCCGGACCCTGCACGCGCACCGATTGATGCGCGCCGGCATGAGCAAGAAGCAGGCGGCGTTTGAGGCCGACACCACGCCGCAGGCGATGGACCGCTACCTCGGCGGTGCAGGGCTCCAGAAGCGCGGGGCGCGGTGGGTAGCGAAACCCGGTGCCCGGCTCTGGGTGTACGTGCAGGTTCCGACAACCTCGGGCGTTCAGCGTCTCGCGGTGCGCGGGCGCAAGTCTGATCTCGTGCGGGTGTACAAGGACGCGCTGTGGCGCTACGTAAAGACCAGCGAGGACTCGGAACTTGTCGAGCTTGAGGGCCGCGCGGTCGGTGGCTACACGCTTCTAACCGACGCCCCGGAGATCGAGGAGCTGATCGAGCGTGGGGAGCTGGACCCCTACGAAGTCGGAAGTGGGGAGACGGGCCGGTGATCTGCGCCGTGTGCGGATCGCGTCAAGAAGTCGCCACGCGAACAATCGAGCGTCGCTTCGAGCTGCATCATGTGGGTCGCGAGATCCACCTGTCGGTGACGGTTTCGCTGTGCATTGGCTGCCACCGCTGGCTAACTGGGCTGCAGTATGACGCCGGCATCTTCCGTCATGGCCTGGGCGGCGACGGTCAGCGGCTTTGGTCGATCTTCCACGGCTTCACAGCGCTGCTAATCGCGCACGCGCACGCGGCCGGCGTCGAGCGGTTTGTGCACGAGGGTGAGCGCCATCAGCGAGCCATGCTGCGACTGCTCGCGGCCGTCTTTGATCAGCCGCTGGGGCCGAACCCGATCGCAAACACAGTCCGCTCGTCGAATCGAAAAGCGGCGCACGTCGCGGCGCATGGGAGCGTCGAGCAGTGGATCGAGTCGCTGACCACCGGCATCGTCCCCGCGCTCGCCGACATGCTCTGCGAGCTGCTGGCGGCCGACGTAGAGCTGCTAGCGGGCTTCACCGTAGATGACGCTGCTCGGTTGCTCCCGCTTCCTCGACGCTCGGCAGCTTGCCGACGCCCAGGCAGCGCTCGAAGCAGACCCACGCACCCGCGAGCTGGCCGCGGCCGGAGGGCCCGCGGCCGACCGTCTGTCTCGCGCTCGCCGAGCGGCTGATCGCCACGATGGACGGGCTCGGTGAGCCCGATGAGCGGCTCCTCAAGCTTGGGCCCGCGGTCCGCGCTCACCTCGATCTCATGCGCGAACTCGAAGACGGCGACCCGCTCGCGGCGTTCGAGCGCTACCTCCACGGCGCCGATCGGACCAGGAGGCCCGCGGCGTGACCGCCACAAGCCCAGACCCGCTGGAAATCGCGCTGCGCGCCTACACCGAGCCAGCCGGTTACGGGCGGCAAGTGGAGTCCGACGAGCAGTTACAGAAGCAGATTCGCCGGCTGCTGCGGTATCGGCGTCGCGACAACTTCCGGCCCGTGCTGTTGTTCGACTTCGAGACGCGCACCGACCCGTCGCAGCGCTCGATGTTCGGCGCCTACCGCTTCTGCCGCTGGCAGGACGGCCGGCTGGTCTGCCTGCTCGAAGGGTTGATCTACGCCGACGACCTCTCCCAGCGCGAGGTTGAAACACTGCGCGGCTACTGGCGTCGCCACAAGATGTCGACCGCCGCGGATCAGTCGATCTCGGATTCGGCGCCCGCGCTGTGGCTTACCTCAGAGCGCCAGTTGGCGAAGCTGATCTACCGGGCGTGCTTTGAGCCCGGCCCGGCGCGCGCCGCCGCGCTCGTCGGGCTGAACCTCAACTTCGATATTTCCCGGCTCGCGGTGAGCTGGGGCGAGTCTTCCACAGACAAGTACGCGAACGGGTTCACGCTCGCGCTGCACGAGGGCTACACAAACGCCAACGGCGAGCACCGCGACAGCCCGCATCACCCGCGCTACGGCACCAAGCACTTGTCATCGACCAAGGCGCTCAGGGGCTGGATCGCCAGGTTCACCGGGCACATCATCGACGAGCGCCAGCTCGCGTTCGCGCTCACCAACCGCGGCCACTCGCTTGAGTCAGGCTGCGAAGCGTTCAACGTGGAGATGCCCGAACAACTGCGGCCTGAAGGCAAGCGCTACGGATACCGCAAGCGCAAAGTGCCGTATGGCGTCGTCTCAGAGCCCGCCATTACCTACTGTCGCGAGGACGTGGACGCCACACAGCGGCTCTACGAAAAGCTCATCCGGGAGTACGACCGTCATCCGATCCCGCTGCAAGCCTCGCAGGCGTACTCGCCCGCGTCGATCGCCAAGGGCTATTACGCGGGCATGCGCATCCGGCCGCCGCTTGAACTGCAACCCGACTTCCCGCGCGAGCAGCTCGGGATCGCCATGTCCGCCTTCTTCGGCGGGCGGACCGAGGCCCGGATCGTGCGCGTGCCGCACCTGCCGGTCGTTTACTGCGATTTGATGAGCGCCTACACGACCGGGAACTCACTGATGGACCTTTGGCGGTTTGTGATCGCCGAGCGCGTCGAGCTTCGCGGCGCCACCCGCGAGATCCGGCGGCTCGTCGAGCGGATCGATCTCGAAGGCCGCCTCGACCCCGCCACCTGGCCGAACTTCCCCGTGCTCGTGCAGATCAAGCCGCGCGGCGACGTGCTCCCCGTCCGCGGGCGCTACCACAAGGAGGGCTGGAACATCGGCTCTAACCACCTCACCGGGAACGAGCCGCTGTGGTTCGCGCTGCCCGACGTGATCGCCTCAAAGCTGCTCACCGGCAGAACGCCGGAGATCGTGCGGGCGGTCAAGCTCGTGCAGGTCGGCGTCCAGCCGGGGCTCAAGCCGATCAAGCTGCGCGGCGAGGTAGAGATCGACCCGCGCAAAGACGACTTCTTCCGGGCCGTGGTGGAGCGCCGCCACGAGCTGCCCGACAAGCGATCGGACCTCGGCCAGTTCCTAAAGACGCTCGCCAATGCCGGCGCATACGGGATCTTCGCCGAGGTGATATGCACCGAGCTGTCGGGCCGCAAGACCGAGCGCGTCTCGGTATGCGACTGGACCGGCGAGTGCTACGAACTGGACGAGCGCAACCCCGAGCGCCCCGGGCGCTACTTCTTCGCGCCGCTGGCCGCGACCATCACCGCCGGCACCCGCCTGCTGCTCGCGATCTGCGAGCGTCTTGTCACCGACGCGGGCGGCAACCACGCCATGATGGACACTGACTCGGCCGGGATCGTGTCCGCCGAGCACGGCGGGCTAGTGCCCTGCCCCGGCGGCCCATACCGGGACGAGGAGGGCCGCGAGTGTGTGCGGGCGCTCTCCTGGACGCAGGTAGACGAGATCCGCGAGCGCATGCGAGCGCTCAACCCCTACCGCGGCGAGGCCGGCGCAAAGTCGATCCTCGAACTCGAAAAGGAGAACTTTGACCCGGATACCGGAGAGCGGCGTCAGCTTTATTGCTATGCGATCAGCTCCAAGCGGTACTGCTTGTACAACCTCTCAGAGCGCGGGGAGCCCGAGCTGCGCTCCGCCACCGAGCCCGACCGCCACGCCGAAGAGGAAGCGCGGGCGCCCGTGATCCGCAAGCGCTCAGACCACGGACTGGGCTACCTCATCAACCCGCTAGAGCCCGACTCGGCAGACCGCGACTGGATCCTGCAAGGCTGGGAATGGATCGTTCGCACCGCGCTGGGCCTCTCCGCGCCCGAGCCCGAATGGTTCGACAAGCCGGCGCTGATGCGCTACGCCGTCACCACCCCCGGGCTGCTGCGCTGCTTCGACCACTGCAACGCCGGCAAGCCGCGCCGCCGGCAGGTCCGGCCGTTTAACTTCTTCATGGTCGCCCAGGAAAAGCAGCTCGCCCGCGACAAGGCCGGCGAGCTGCACATCTCGCCGATCACCGGACAATGCGCGCTGATCGCGCCATATGAGTCAGACCCCAAGCGGTGGGAGATGCTCGAATGGACAAACCGCTACCAGCCCGGATCGAGCTACCGGATCACCCCCGATCCCGGCAAGCTCGGCACCGCCGACAACCTGCTTGCTGGGCGGACCCTGCGCGACGTGTTCACTGCATACCGCGATTCGCCAGAGCCCAAGAGCCTCGGACCCGACGGCAAACCCGGCCATGACCAGACCGTCGGGCTGCTGGCCCGCCGGCACGTGCGCCCCGTCTCCATCACCCCGATCGGCAAAGAGATGAAGCAGCTCGAAGAACAGCTCGCCGGCATCCGCCAAACCGCAGCCGAGCGCGGCAATACCTACCGTCGGTCGGGTGAAGACCCGCTTTGGGATCTCGTGGTCGAGGTGATCCGCCTCCCCGAGCTGCCCGTCACGCAGACCGCGGCTAGCACCAAAGTCTCGTTGCGCACCATCGAACGAGCCCGCGTTGCGCAGAGCATCAGTACGCCAGCCCGCTCCAAGCTAACCCGCTATGCCATCAAACACGCGAGCGACCAGCTCCGCAAAACCGGCATTATCGCCAACCCCCGCAAAATCAGCCCGCAGACCCTCCTCGCTCGCTACCTCGAACACGCCCACCAGCAAGCCGCCGAACGCTGCTGCGCCCGTCCCGGCTGCCACCATCCAGCTCGGCCCACGGGCGCGTACTGCACGGACCTCTGCGCACGCGCCGGCTGGCAAGCCGCACACCGAAAGCGCAAGGCCGCGGCGCCTCCCCGAGCCCACAGGCGCAGCTAACGGGCCCCGGTCGATCGCGGCCAAGACTGCCCCTAATCGATCCAGGGAGCAGTCTCGGTTGCTTATCCCGGGCTTGCGGGCGAGCTCGGGTGATGACGCTTCCGGCACAAGCTTGCAGGAGCCGCCGGCGGTAGAGTCGTTCAGCATCCGTTTCGTCGAGAGGAGGTCACATTGGCCAACGAGGGCAAGAGTCAGCTACTGATCACGTTCGTTGGGACCCCGGAAGAGGTTGGCGAGATCGACCGCCTAGCTGCCAGCCATGCAGAATGGATGGCCGAGACGCACCACCGCGAAGGAAGCAAGGCGCTGCTCAGCTACAACTTCTCCAAGGGACCGGAGCTCGCCAATCCGCTCGATCCGGGCTCGGAGCCCACGGGCAACACGCGCTACGTCCTGAA
>JAFAPR010000081.1 GCA_019247075.1 Solirubrobacterales bacterium | reverse complement strand
GGCTGCCTGCTGCGGTCGCCAGAGCCGTCGTGCACAGCGCGGCCGCTAACACACCGACGGCAACAATCAAGGGCACTAACCGTCCTCGCATCCGAAATTTCCTCCCAATCATCGCCTTCAGGACCGCGGCAGTGTTGCACACCACCGTCCGCGGCGCGCTGCACCTTTTTGGGGATGCGAGCGCCACGACGGGCATCCTGGCGATTTGGCAACCTCGTGTATCGTCCCGGCTCGAGGTCCGGCGAGCGTTCGCTCGGGGAGGCTCCTCGGGGGCCGAATCTTAAGCCGGATCTCAGCTTCAACCGCCACTCTCTGACCGCATGTCGTACCTACAGGCGATCGTGATTGCGCTCGTGCAGGGCGTCACGGAGCTGTTCCCGATCTCGAGCCTGGGTCATTCGGTGCTGTTCCCAGCGTGGTTCGGCGGGAGCTGGGAGACGATGGTCACGCAGTCATCGCAGGCCAACAGCGCGAGCTCGTTCTACCTGGCGTACATCGTCGCGCTTCACGTCGCCACCGCGCTCGCCCTGCTGTGGTTCTTCCGCCTCGACTGGATCAGAATCATCCGCGGCTTCTTTCGCAGCGTCCGCCGTAGCTTCGGTGATCGCCACGTCAGCGTGATTGGCTCGGACGAGCGACTGGCGTGGCTGATCGTCGTGGCGACGATTCCCGTCGGCATCACCGGGCTGTTGCTGGAGCACACCTTCCGTACGCTGCTTGCAAAGCCCATTGCCGCCAGCATCTTCCTGTTCGTCAACGGATTGATCCTGCTGGCAGGAGAGCGCAGCGCCCGCCGCGCCGAGGCGGCCCGGGCGCCGCAAAGAGGCCGCCGCGCCGCAGCGGCTCCGGCCGGGGTTCGCGGCGGGTCGCGCGGAGACGTGCCGATCGCCGGCGGGTCGCCCGACCTGGAAGCGGAGGGTGCGCGCCAGCAGCGGGGTCCCCGCTCCGCTGGAGAGCTCGCCGCGGCCTATGCCTCGGACGTGCGCATCTCGCGGCTTCCCTTCCTCGACGGCCTGTTCGTGGGAGTGCTGCAGATCTCGGCACTGTGCGCTGGGATCAGCCGCGACGGCATCACGCTGGTGGGCGGCCTGTGGCGCGGGCTGAACCGCGAGGATGCCGCGCGCTTCGCGTTCCTGCTCGCCACGCCGCCGATCCTCGCCGCCGGGGTGTTGAAGCTGCCGGACCTGACCGGGCACGCGGCAGCCCATATCCACGGCCAGGTGGTGGTCGGCTTCATGATCACGGGGGTCACGGCCTACCTGTGCGTGCGCTGGCTGCTTCGCTACTTCAGGACCGGCCGCACGCTGACCCCATTCGCGATCTATTGCCTGGTCGCGGGAGTGGCGAGCATCATCCGCTTCGCCTGAGCCTCGCCGACGTTCGTTTGTCGGCGGCTCCACTGGCGCGCAAGGGGCGCAGGCCAACGCGTCACGCGGGCTGGCCGTGACGTCGATCGAGGTCCCAGGTCACGACATCGTCGGCATCCGCGCCGCCAATTCAGGACCTTTCACACTCACGGGGACCAATTCGTGGCTGGTGGGACGTGAACCCACCTGGCTGGTGGACCCGGGCCCGCGCCTGGCCGAGCACCTCGCGGCCATCGAGCAGGAGATCGCGCGGCGCGGCGGCCTGGGCGGGGTGGCTCTAACTCACGACCATCCCGACCACGCGGAAGCGCTGGCATCGGTGCGCCAGCGCTACCCGGCGGCCGCGGCGGCAGCCGCGCGAGGGGACGTGGATGTGCTGCTCACCGGAGGCAGCCGGTTCGGTCCGTTGGATGCCATTTTCACGCCGGGTCACGCTCGCGACCACCTCGCGTTCATCGCGGGGACCGCGGCACTCACCGGGGACGCCGTTCTCGGCGAGGGCAGCGTGTTCGTCGCGCCGTATCCCGGAGCGCTGACCGCCTACCTGGACGGTCTCGACCGCCTGCGCCGACGCGACCTGGACGTGCTTTGTCCCGGCCACGGACCGCTGGTGCGAGATCCGACTACGAAGCTCGAGCGCTACGCTGCTCACCGGCAAGAGCGCGAGCAGCGCCTGGTGGTGGCGCTTGCCGCCGGCAAGCGCGGCGTCGAGGAGCTGCTGGACGAGGTCTGGGACGACGCGCCGGCAGAGCTTCGATTTGCGGCCAGGCTGACCCTCGCCGCCCATCTCGACAAGCTGGAGGAGGAGGGACGGCTGCCCAAGGATGTGGAGCGCCCCGAGCTTCCCGGGCTCAGCTGGGTGTAGGCAATTTCCGGGGCACGCGCCCCCTTGGGTTGGACTTAGGGTGGCCTAACGTGATAGGGTCTTATTAGGGCCGCCTAAGACCACTTCCGAGCGAGCAAAATGTCGCTAATCCATACCGTCCTGCTCGGCGCCCTCGCCGGATTCACGATTTACCTGGGGCTCCCCGTCGGGCGCCTGCCCGTGCTCTCGCCTCGCGCCCGCGTGGCGCTCGCGATGTTCTCGGTCGGGGTGCTGGCGTTCATCTTCGTGGACGTCCTCTCGAACGGGATCGGCATCATCGACTCGGCGCTGGCGGCGGTCAAGCACCAGCGGGGGTCGCTCTCGCATCTCGTCCTCTTGGTGATCCTGCTCGCCGGCGGGTTCACGCTGGGCACGGCCGGGCTTGCGGTGGTCGAGAAAACGATGCGGCCGCTCGGCGCCCGCAAGCCGCCGATCGCGGGCGGCTCGGCCGCGGAGGCGGTGAGCGGCATCGAGGCCGCCGCGCTTGCGCGTGAGCGGGATGCGACCCGACAGCGGGCGCTGCGCACCGGCCTGGTGATCGCCGCGGCGATCGGGCTCCACAACTTTGCCGAAGGCCTTGCGATCGGCGTCTCGGCTCGCGCCGGGGCGATCAGTCTCGCGACCGTGTTGATCATCGGTTTTACGCTGCACAACGCCACCGAGGGGTTCGGAATCGTCGGTCCGCTCGGCGACGTGAGGCCCTCGTGGAGGTGGCTTGGGCTGGCCGGTCTGATCGGCGGAGGCCCCACGTTCCTCGGCTCGATCGTCGGCTTTGGCGTGACCAGCCACCCGCTCGAGCTCGCCTTCTACGCGATTGCCGGCGGCGCGATCTTCTATGTGATCGGTGAGGTCTGGACCGGTGTGCGCCGCCACGGATACCGGGAGCTCGGCCTGCTGATGGTCAGCCTGGGATTCGTGGTCGGGGTCCTGACCGACCTGCTGGTGACCTACGGCGGACACTAGGTCCGTCCGGGCCTCGTCTTTAACGCTCGTATCCCGGCTCACCGGGCAGCACGATGCGAGCGGTTTCCCCGGAACCGAGCACGTGTGGCGCAACCGGGCGAACTTCGCGGCCGCGGGCATACCCGATCAGCTCAGTGGCGGTGCGAAAGCGATTCAGCGACTCGAGGTGCTTGATCGTCGGCAAGACGAGCATGATCTCTTGCCTGCGCGCCGCCTCGAGGGCCAGCCGGGGTTGGTACCAACGCGCCTCGATCACCTCGCGGCCGTCGACCCTGGGCTGCGCTCCGGGAGGCGCTGCGGCCAGATAGAACCAGGTGTCGAACCTGATCGTGACCTCCGCGGGGGTGATCCAGCGAGAGAAAGCGATCAGGGCCTGCGGGCCCTCCAGCTCGATGCCGGCCTCCTCCTGGAGCTCTCGCAGACCTGCCGCACGCAGCGAGCCCTCGCCGCGACCCTCGTGGCGGTCAACCGCACCTCCGGGGAACACCCAGGCGCCGCCCATGAACCGGACCTGCGGGTTGCGCTTGACCATCAGGACCTCGAGCCCGCGGCTCGCGCCGCGCAGCAGGATGACCGTCGCCGCAGGGCGGGGCCGGACCGCAGGACCGCGGTTCATCTCCTCACCTGGCACTGGCCGGTCCGGCTCGATCTGCTGACCCTAGCGCCGCTACGCTTGCCGCCGGTGAAGTACATGTGTCAGTCCTGCGGGTTCATCTACGACCCTGACGAGGGCGACCCCGACGGCGGGATCCCTCCGGGTACTCCTTTCGAGGAGATTCCCGACACCTGGTTCTGTCCCGTGTGTGGCGCCCGCAAGCAGGACTTCGAGCCCTACGAGGAGTAGGTCGGGGCGTTGACCGGGCGCGCTGGGCTCGGCATCTCGATGCGTTCGACGCGGCGCCGCCCGATCTGCGCATTTACCTCGGCGCCGAAGATCAGCGCGACGTTGGTCAGCCACAGCCAAACGAGCAGGATCACAGCGGCCGCGAACGAGCCATAGGTGGCGTTGAGGTTCGAGAAACGGCTCAGGAACACGGAGAACCCGGCCGAGGCCAGCAGCCAGATCGCTACTCCCACGGCGGCGCCCGGCGTGATCAAGCGGAACTCCCGCCGGCATGTGTCGGGCGTGACCGAGTACAGAAACGAGAAGATCGACAGCGCCATGATCAGCGCCAGAGGCCACCGCGCGTACCGCCAGGCCAGCGCGGGATCGGATCCAAACAAGCGGCGAACGACATGCTCACTGGCGAACATGAGCACGACAGCGGTTATCACCAGCACAAGCAGCACGACCGTCGAGCCGATGTCTGTCGCCTTGCGACGCAGAAACGTCCTCCCCTGGCGGACGCCGAAGATCGCGTTGAAGGCGCGCCGCGCCGCCTCGAGATATCCCGTCGCCCCGTAGAACGCGCTGAGGACGCCGAGCAGTAGGGCGGCGAGCGCGGTGCCCCTGTCCTTCAGGGCTGCCCTCAGCCCTCCATTTACCGCCGACAGAGCATTCGCGGGGACAACCGCGTGGAGATGGTGGATGATCGCGTTGTAGGTGGCGGGGTACTGCCCGATCAGCCCCAACAACGAGATCGCCAGCAGAAGCAGCGGGAACAGCGACATCAGCGCGTAATACGTCAGCGCGCCGGCGTGATGGGTCCCCTGGTCGCGGTAGAAAGACACGGCCGCCCCCTTGGTGACGGCCCACTTGTGCCGCCCCGCCCCCGGCCGCCGTCCCGCCCCCGGCCGCCGCCCCGCCCCCGGCCGCCGGCGGTCGGGATTGGGCGCGGCCATCCCGACCGCCGGACCTGACGCGCCATCTGACAAGTCGTGGATGTGCGAGCCGCTTGCGCGGGTAGATACCCCCCGGTAGCGGAAATGATCCCAGGCCGGCTCGGCGTGGGCGATCTGCCGGGGATCGACAGGGAGAGGATCATGTGGCCATGAGCTTCGATCGGAGCGAGGATGTTTGAGCGGATCAGCCCGGGAGTGATCTATCGCGCGGTGCTGCTCGCCTTCGGCCTGGTGGTCGTGGTGCTGATCTTCCCGACGCTGGCGTCGCTGATCCTCGCGGTGCTGATCATGGTGATCATCGCCATCCCCCTGGCCGCGTTCGCAGACATCCTGCAGCGCTGGCGCGTCCCGAGAGTCATCGGCGCCCTCCTCGGTCTCCTGCTTGCGCTCGCTGCCCTGGGCGGCCTGATCGCGCTGCTCACGCCGGTGTTCAGCCACGAGATCAACAAGTTCATCACCGAGCTGCCCAAGATCTCGAACGATTTCTTCCATCGGATAGCGCGCCTCGCCGGCACCTCGGCCAGCCACGTCAGTCATCAGATAAGCCACTTCGTCGACAACTACAAGAATCATCCTTCGAAGCTGCTTGGCCCGATCGCCTCGGTCGGTAAGACGGTCGCCGGCGTGGTCGTCCTGATCATCGTGATCCTGATCACTGCGCTCTACACCGCGATTCACCCCGATCCCCTGGTCGGGGGCGTCGTCCGCCTGTTCCCGCCGCGCCGCCGGCCGCAGACGCGCCACGTGCTGTCGCGGCTGCGCACCGCTTACCTCGGCTGGCTTGTGGGCCTGATCATCGGGATGGTGATCCTGGGAGGGCTCACCTACCTCGGGCTGCTTTTGGTGGGGCTGAACTTCGCTGCCTTCTTTGCGATCTTTACCGCGATCGCGATGATCGTGCCCTACTTCGGCGCGCTGTTGAGCTCGATCGTGCCGATCCTCTACGCGCTCACGTTCTCGCCCGGGAAAGCCATCCTGGTCGCGATCGTGTACATCGTCGCCCACCAGATCGAGAGCAACATGATCGAGCCGCTCGTGATCGCGCGGGCGGTCAAGCTCCACCCCGCGATGGTGGCCGTGGGCGTGATCGCGGTCGAGCGATTGTTCGGGATCGTCGGACTGATCGTGGCGGTGCCGCTGATGGTCACGTTCAAGATCCTGCTCGAGGAGCTATGGGTCAATCAAATCGAGCCGAGCGTCCCGGAGGGACCCGAGGCACTCATCGACGAGACCGGCGAGCCCTTGGAGCCCGTCCCCCTTCCGGGCGCCCGAGAGCAGCGGCGTCAGTAGCGGCTGCGCGCGGGCCAAGCGGGCCCGGGGCGCCCGGAGCCTTCGCTACGCCGCCACAGGCATCAGGCCGGCGGTACTCTCCGCGATCGAGGCGGCCGTGATCGCGACGAGCCGTCGAAGGTCGCCGTCGGAGATCGACAGAGGCGGCATCAGCACGACCACGTCGCCAAGCGGGCGGATCACCGCCCTCCGCCGGCGGGCGGCCATGGCCACCCTGTGTCCGAGGCGCTCGCCGGCGGGCCGACCGATCAGCTCGATGCCCACCATGAAGCCCCGCTGGCGGACCTCGACGACTCCCGGGAGGGGCGCGATCCGGCGGGCAAGGAGCCGCTCGAGGAGCTCGATCTTGGGGGCGAGCCTCTCCAGCGTGCGCTCGCTCGCAAAAGTCTCAAGCGTCGCGATACCGGCCGCGCACGCCAGCGGGTTGCCTGTGTAAGTGTGGCCGTGGAAGAAGGTCCGCGCCTCCTCCGGGGCGCCCAGGAAGCCATCGTAGATGCGCTCCGTGGTGAGCGTCGCCGCCAGGGGGAGGTAGCCGCCGGTGAGCCCCTTGCCGACGCACATCAGATCCGGGGTAACCGACTCCTGCTGGCAGGCGAACATCGTCCCCGTGCGACCGAAACCGGTCGCCACCTCGTCGCAAATCAGGAGCGCGTTGTGCTCGTCACAGTGCTTGCGCACCCGGGAGAGATAGCCCTCCGGCTGCAAGAGCATTCCCGCGGCCCCCTGCACCAACGGCTCCACCACCACGGCGGCGACCCGCCCGGAATGGAGCCGGAGCAGGCGCGCGAGATCGCGCTCGTCACCCGCTTTCGCGCGCAAGACGGAAAAAAGGAGCGGCCCGTAGCGAGAATGGAACAGCTCAACGCCCCCGACCGACACCGCTCCCAGGGTGTCTCCGTGGTAGGCGTGCTCCAGGCAGATGAAGCTCTTTCGTTCGGTGTCGCCCCGCTGAAGCCACCATTGGAAGGCCATCTTGAGCGCGACCTCGACGGCGGTCGAGCCGCTGTCGGAGTAGAACACGCGGTGCAGACCGGGAGGCGCGCAAGCCAGGAGGCGTTCGGCGAGCTCGATGCCCGGGCGGTGCGAGAGGCCGAGCATCGTGGAATGAGCCACGCGCCCGAGCTGGTCGGCAATCGCCTCGTCCAAGGCGGGGTGGTGGTGCCCGTGGACATTGCACCACAGGGAGGCCACGCCATCGATGTAGGAGTTGCCGTCGGTGTCGTAGAGGTGGGTGCCCTCCGCCCGCTCGATGATCAAGGGCGCCTCCTCCTCACACCAAGCGCGCTGCTGGGTGAAGGGATGCCAGAGGCAACGGCGGTCTGCCTCCTGGAGCGCGGAAGTCGTGCGCATGCCGAGAACCTAATCCCGGCTCCGGTCGGAAGTCGGAGCGCCCGCGGGCGCGCCACGCCGGCAAACACGCCAGACCGACAGCCACCGCCGCAACGGGAGTGTGCGCGCGGCTTGCTCCAGCAGGCTGGGGTCGGCGCAAGCAATCCGCGGCAGAACCTCGACCGCTACACCGCCGAGGGCGGCGATCGTGGCGCGGTTCGAGCGCTCCATCCGATCGGGCGAGGGCGGCCAAGGAGTGAGCACCACTGCCGCCACTCGGAGCCCCGCCGCGCGCGCGGACTCGAGCGTGAGCAGGGTGTGGTTGATCGTTCCCAGCCCCGGCCGCGCGGCGATCAGCAATGGCAACCCGAGCGAGGTGGCAAGCCGCCGGATGTCGTAGCCGTCGCTCAACGGCACCAGCAGGCCTCCCGTTCCCTCAACCACGATCAGGTCTGCGCCCGCGGCCACCGCCACGATCCTGCGTTCGAGTTCGCCTGGGTCAATCGGCCGGGCAGCCAGCTCGGCGGCCAGGTGGGGCGAGACCGGCGGCCCATAACCGAACAGCGCCACTTCCCGCGCGGCGCGTCCCGTGGCGCGCGCGAGCAGCTCGTGGTCCGCCGGCCACCCCGGGGGCGTCGGCTCCTCGAGGCCGGTGATGACCGGCTTGCACGCGGCGACTCGAACGCCGCGGGCCCGCAACCCCGCGGCGAGTGCCGCCGCGAGCACGGTCTTTCCCACGCCAGTGTCGGTGCCCGTGACGAAGCAACCCCGCAACATCGGCGCTAGCCGCCTACGACCGCGCTCAGGCGGCGCGCGCACCGGGCGCTCAGACGACCTGCCACCGCGCGCTCAGGCGGCACGCGCGAGCCGCTGGTCGGGCTCGAGCCCGTGGGCGGCCGCACACCGACGGGGACCGAGTTTGGCCGGTTCGAGGCCGGCGTCCCGCGTCGCCTGAGCGAGGGCGCGGGCGGCGCCCCGCATCTCAGCCTCGCTGTGGGACGCCATCGCGCTCAAGCGCAGCCGGGACGTCAGCGGCGGAACTGTCGGTGGGCGGATCGCCTGGGCAAAGACGCCACGACGGAGTGCCGCCTCGCAGATCTCGACCGCGAGCTTCGCGTCACCGACCACGAGCGGCACGATCTGGGTGCGCGAGCGGCCCGCGTCGAACCCTTCCCGCCCGAGCTCGGTGCGCAGCGCCGCCGAGTTGGCAGCGAGCTTCTCCACCCGCTGCGGCAGTTCCTCCAACAGCTCGAGCGCGGCGAGCGCCGCCGCCACGGAGGGGGGCGAAGGCGCCGTGGAGAAGATGAAGGTGCGGGCGGCGTTGAGCAGGTAACGCGCCATGCTGTGGTCGCACGCGACAAACGCGCCGTAAGAGCCGAGCGCCTTGCCGAGCGTGCCGACGATCACGTCCGCTTGGTCCTCTACCCCGGCCTCGGCCAGGGCCCCGCGACCGCCGGGGCCAAGCGTCCCGGTCGCGTGGGCCTCGTCCACTACCAGCCTGAGCCGCCGGCGCCGCGCAACCTCAACCAGCTCGAGCAGCGGCGCGACGTCGCCATCCATGGAGAACAGCGCGTCGGTCACGATCAGCGCAGCGCGGCCTTCGGCCTGCTCGATGGCCCACTGCAGGTGGTCGAGATCGCAGTGGTCGTAGACAAACGTCTCCGCCCGTGACAGGCGGCAGCCGTCGACGATCGAGGCGTGGTTGAGCTGGTCGGAGAAGACCACGTCGCCGGGCCGTGCCAGCGCGGCGATCACGCCCATGTTGGCCAGATAACCCGACCCGAACAGGAGCGCCGACTCGCGGCCCTTGAACGCGGCCAGCCGCTCCTCGAGCCGCCTGTGGGGAGTCATGGTGCCGCAGACCAGCCGAGAGGCGCCAGCCCCCGCTCCCCACCGCATCGCCGCCTCGGCCGCCGCCTCCCTGACCCCGGGATGGTCGGCCAGACCGAGGTAGTTGTTGGAGCACAGGAGCAGCGCCGGCCTGCCATCCACGACCACGCGCGGCCCCTGCGGACCGGAGACGAGCCGCGTCGCGCGCCGCAAGCCGAGGCTTTCCAGCTCCGCGAGTCGCGCCTCGACCTGGATCATGCCGGAGTCTCGCGGAGGCTCCCCCGCCGCCCGCGGGCATGGCGCAGCTGTTTCGAGGGGTCCCACAGTCGCACCTCCAGCCCGTGCTCGATCCCTGCCTTCAGCGTCGCCGAGATCACGTCCGGAGTCTCGCCTTCCAGCCATCCGGAGCGGTTGTCCGGGCGCGGGTTGGAGCCGTTGTCCGGGTGGCTTGCGACGTTGAGGCCAAGGTCCTCGAACATCCCGCGGTCAGCCTCGGGGGCGTTGCCGAGCGTGGTCAGGAAATTGCCCATCATCACGCCGTTGAGTCCCGCCTTCACCGCCATCGCCTGAAGCTCGCGCAAATTCTCGACGCGCCCGCCACACAATCGGAACAGCGCGTCGGGCAGGATCAGGCGAAAGATCGCGATCCACTTGACCGCTTCCCACGGGTCCAGCGGCGCGCGCTCGCCGAACTTCGTCCCGGGGCGCGGGTTGAGCAGGTTGATGGGGACGCTGGTGGGGTCGATGCGCGCTAGCTCGAAGGCCATCTGCACCCGCTGCTCACGCGACTCCCCGAGGTTGAGGATGCCGCCCACGCAGGTCTCCAGTCCGGCCTCCCGCACCGCCCGGATCGTCCTGAGCCTGCCCTCGTAGGGCACCGTCGTAGTGACCTCCTGATAGTAGGACCGGGCGGTCTCCACGTTGTGATGGACGCGCTGAATTCCGGCCTCCTTCAGCGCCCGCGCGCGCTCCGGGGTGAGACGCCCGATCGACACGCAGCGCTTGAGGTTCGTGTGCTCGGCCACCAACCGGGCCCCCGCCACCACCTTTTCGAAGTCACGGCGCGACAGCCCCTGGCCCTGTGTGACCATGCAGAAGCGGTGTGCGCCCGCGGCCTGTGCCGCGCGGGCGTGCTCGAGGATCTGCTCGGGCTCCATCATCGCGTGCATCGGCGTGTCGGCCTCGGCATAGCGAGACTGGGCGCAGAAGCCGCAGTCCTCCGCGCACCCGCCGGATTTCGCGTTCACCAGCGAGCACAGGTCGGTCGCGTCGGAGAAACGCGCCACGCGTACCCGCCATGCGCGCTCGACCAGTGCCTCGATCGCGGGGTGGTCTTCGAGCTCGCCGAGCCCGAGCGCCTCTTGCCGGGTGATCAACGACGGCATTGGCGCCGCACTGTAGGCGGCGCGGCGGACGGCACTTCTAGCGACCCTTCCATTCGGGGCGGCGAGCGGGGCGTTCGCTGCGATCTCCTGGGCGAGCTCTAGCGTCTCTTGGCCGAGCCGCCCCGGCTCGACCATCGCGTTGACCAGTCCCTACTCGCAGGCGGCCGGATGCAGGCTCGCCGTGCGAGGGGCTATTCGAGGACAACGAGCGAGTCGCCCTCGGAAACGGATTGGCCCTCCTCGCAGAGGATCTCCTTCACGGTGCCTGGATCCTCGGCCTCTACCGGCATCTCCATCTTCATCGACTCCAGGATCACAACCGTGTCGCCCTCCTGCACCGTGTCCCCCACATCGACCTCGATCTTCCACACAGTCCCCGTGATGTGCGCTAGGACATCGGTCAACTGCGCCTCCTCTGCTCGCGGATTGGCGGCAGCATAGTGGCGAGGACGCTCGGTATCGGGTCGCGCGCAGGGACCCAGCTAGTCAAATGTCGCCGGGTCCGGCCCGATCCGCTGTTCGCGGTCGAGCTTCTCGATCGCCGCCATCTGCCCGGGGTCGAGCGCGAAATCGAAGATCCGGGCGTTCTCCTCGATCCGCTCGGCGCGCACCGAACGCGGGATCACCACGCACCCGAGCTGGACGTTCCAGCGCAGTAGCACCTGCGCCGGGCTGCGGCCCATCTCGGCCGCGATCGCCTTGACGACAGGATCGTCCAGGACCGTACCGCGCCCAAGTGGGCTCCAGGACTCCGTCACGATCCCGTGCTCGTTGTTGAACGCGCGGAGCTCTCGCTGCTGCAGGCGGGGGTGGAGCTCGACCTGGTTGACCGCCGGCACCACTCCCGTTGCGTCGCTGATCCGCTCGATGTGCTCGGGCAGGAAGTTCGATACTCCGATCGAGCGCACGCGGCCTTCCTCCTTGAGCTCGCACATCGCCTGCCAGGTCTCCACGTACCTGCCCTGTGCGGGCGCGGGCCAGTGGATCAGGTACAGGTCTATCCACTCGAAGGACAGCCGTTCGAGGCTGCGCTCGAAAGCGCGCAGCGTTTCCTCGCGACCGTGGTCGTCGTTCCAGACCTTCGTGGTCACGAAGACCTCGTCCCGGCCAAGCTCACTGCGTGCGATCCCCTCCGCCACCTCGGCTTCGTTGCCGTACATCGCGGCGGTGTCGACCAGCCGGTATCCGGTGCGCAGCGCGCGCAGGACGGCGTCTGTCGTGTCGCGCAATTCCACTTCAAAAACGCCGAATCCCAGCTGCGGGATGCGGTTGCCGTCGTTGCACTCGAGGTTGGGAACTTGCAGGGTGCTCCGGTTGCTCGTCATCTCGCAGCCCCTTTCCGGACCTCCTTCGGAGCTAGATTGCACGCCGAAGTGATCCTGGCGATCGATCAGGGAACGACCGGCACGACCTGCATGGTGTTCGACCAGCAGGCTGAGGTGATCGGCCGAGCCTACAGGGAGTTTCCCCAGCACTTCCCGCGCCCAGGCTGGGTTGAACACGAACCGGCCGAGATGTGGGAGACCACCCACGCCGTCGCCGGCGAGGCGCTGGACGATGCGGGTGTACGGCCCGGTGAGCTCGAGGCGGTAGGCATCACCAACCAGCGCGAGACGGTGTGCGTGTGGGATCCGGCGACGGGCGAGCCCCTGCACCGCGCGATCGTCTGGCAGGACCGCCGGACTGCCTCCCGATGCGCGGAGCTGCGCGCGCAAGGGCTCGATCCCTTGGTTCGCGAGCGCACCGGGCTGGTGCTCGACCCGTACTTCTCCGCGACCAAGATCGAGTGGCTGCTGCGGCACGTGCCCGGCCTTTCGGAGCGGGCCGCGCGCGGACGGGCGATATTCGGAACGGTCGACGCCTGGTTGGTCTTCAATCTCTGTGGGGAGGCGATCACCGAGCCCTCGAATGCCTCTCGGACAATGCTGTTCGACGTGGTCCAGGGCGCCTGGGATCAAGAGCTCCTCCAGCTCTTCGGCGTGCCGGAGCGGGCGTTGCCTGCCGTCCGGCCGAGTTGCGGCCCGGTCGCGACCACCCGCGCGGCGGCCTTCCACGGTTACGCCGTTCCGGTCGCGGGCATCGCCGGCGACCAGCAGGCCGCTTTGTTCGGTCAGGCCTGCGTCGATCCGGGAAGCGCCAAGAACACGTACGGCACCGGTTCGTTCCTCCTCCAGAACGCCGGCGCGACGTTGCCGCGGCCGGTGCCAGGCCTGCTGACAACTGTCGCGTGGCGGATCGGCGGCCGGCTCGACTATGCGCTCGAGGCCTCGATCTTCGCCACCGGCGCGGCCGTGCAGTGGCTGCGCGACGGGCTGGGCATCATCTCCACGGCCCCCGAATCCGAGCAGCTGGCCCGTTCGCTCCAGTCAAATGATGGCGTCTACTTCGTGCCGGCGTTGACTGGGTTGGGGTCGCCGCATTGGGACCCGTTCGCGCGTGGGACGATCGTCGGCCTGACGCGCGGCTCGAGCCGGGCCCACCTGGCCCGGGCCGCGCTCGAATCGATCGCCTACCAGACCGTCGACGCCGTGCGGGCCATCGAGGGCGCAAGCGGTACACCGCTGGCTGAGCTGCGGGCCGACGGCGGCGCGACCGCCAACCGATGGCTGATGCAGTTCCAGGCGGACATGCTGGGGGTTCCAGTGCTGGTCCCCGAGGTCGGCGAGACGACCGCTGCGGGAGCGGCATATATCGCCGGCGTGGGCAGCGGGTTGTGGACGATCGACCAACTCCGGACGAGCTGGCGTGAGCGCGTGCGCTACGAGCCCCGGATGAGCAGCGAGGAGCGAGAAGAGCTGCTGCATTGGTGGCGCCGGGCGCTCGAACGCGCCCGGGCCTGGGCCACCGCGTAGGCTGCTGGCGATGACCGCCGATGCCGAGCTGCGGCCGCAGGTCTACAAGGATCCGCGTCCGCCCGAGTACTTCGCTCGCTTTCACGAGCGCGTGCGCACCCGCGAGCCCGATGCGAAGGTGTATGAGGTGACGCGCGTGATCACGGTGTTGCACGCGATGATCACCTACCGTGCGCGCGCCTTCGGCTCGGAGAACGTGCCCACGGGCGCGGCCATCCTCGCGCCCAATCACGCTTCGTTCATGGACCATTTCTTCGTCGGTGCTTTCATCCGTCGCCGCGTTCAGTTCATGGCCAAATCGCAGCTCTTCACCGGAGCTGGAGAGTGGATCTTCAGCCACGGCGGAGTCTTCCCGGTGCGGCGCGGCTACCACGACGAGGAAGCGTTTACCACGGCGTTCCGAGTCCTGGGGCGCGGAGGCGTCGTGGTCATGTACTGCGAGGGAGGGCGATCACGGACCGGTGCAGTCGGCGAGCGGGCGCGTCCCGGGATTGGGCGGCTCGCCCTGCACTCAGGCGTCCCGATCGTGCCGGTCGCGATCGTGGGGTCGCACCAGGTGCGCAACTGGAAGCGGCTACGCTTCCCGCGCGTCACCGTCCAGTACGGCGTGCCCTTCCGCTTCAGCCGTATCGCGGTGCCAACGCGCGCGCAGCAGCAGCAGGCCGCGGACCTGATCCTCGAGCGAATCCGCGCGCTACACGGGGAGCTCGCGGCCGCTTCCTAGCGCGCTCCAGCGGGCACGCCGTGGTCCGGCGACTGCCGGCCGACCGCGCCTACGCCGTCGCCACCGCGGCCGCGCCCTCCAGCCCCAGTTCCTCGATCGCGACCTCGCGCATCTTGAACTTCTGGACCTTGCCCGTAACTGTCATGGGGAAGGAGTCGACGAACTTCATGTACCGGGGGATCTTGTAACGGGCGATCCTGCCCTCACAGAACTCGCGCACGCCTTGCGCATCGAGCGTCGCCCCCGCACGCAAGACGATCCATGCCATCAACTCCTCGCCGTAGCGCTCGTCGGGGACGCCGATCACCTGGACGTCGGCGATCGCCGCGTGGGTGTAGAGGAACTCCTCGATCTCGCGGGGATAGATGTTCTCGCCGCCCCGGATGACCATGTCCTTGATCCGGCCGACGACGCGGATGTAGCCGTCTGCGTCCATCGTCGCGAGGTCCCCGGTGTGCATCCACCGCGCGGGATCGATCACCTCGGCGGTGCGCTCGGGTTCATTCCAATAGCCGCGCATGACGAGGTAGCCGCGGGCGCAGAACTCGCCCGGCTCGCCGCGGGGCTGGGTCAGCCCGCTCGCCGGGTCGACCACTTTGATCTCGGTGTGCGGCATCGCCTGCCCGACAGTCTCACAACGGTGCTCGAGCGTGTCGTTGATCCGCACCTGGGTCGAGACCGGCGAGGTCTCGGTCATGCCGAACGCGATGCCAATCTGGCGGATGCCCATCTCGTCATTGACTCGCCTCATCACCTCGATCGGGCAGGGGGAGCCGGCCATGATCCCAGTGCGCAGCGACCTGAGGTCAAAATCGTTGAAGCGCTCGTGGCCGAGCTGCGCGATGAACATGGTGGGCACCCCGTAGAGGCTCGTGCAGCGCTCGGCTGCGCAGGTCTCCAGGGTCGCCTGCGGCTCGAACACGGCCGCGGGGTAGACCATGCAGGCGCCCGTGGAGGTACAGGCCAGGTTCCCGATCACCATGCCGAAGCAGTGGTACAGCGGGACCGGTATGCAGACGCGATCCTCCGAGCTGTAGCGCAGCAAGCCCGCGATAAAACGCGCGTTGTTGAGGATGTTGTGGTGTGAGAGCGTCGCCCCTTTGGGAGAGCCGGTCGTACCGCTGGTGTATTGGATGTTGATGGGGTCGTCGAAGTCGAGCTCGGACGCGCGCTCACGCAACAGATCGCCGTCCACCTCGCCGTGCGCGAGCTCCTCCCACTCCTCCGTGTCGAAGAAGATCGCGCGCTCGAGCTCCGGCAGCTCGGGCGCGACCTCCGCGACCATCGCGGTGAAGTCCGACCCCCGGCACTCCTGCGCGCTCACTAGCCACCGGCAGCCGGAGTGCCCCAGCGCGTAGCGCAGCTCGGTGGTCCGGTATGCGGGGTTGATATTGACGAGGATCACGCCGAGCTTGGCTGTCGCGTACTGGGTGAGCACCCACTCGGCGACGTTGGGTCCCCACACGCCGACCCTGTCTCCCTTGCCGATCCCGCCGCGCGCCATGGCACACGCCAGCCGATCGACTACGTCGGTGAACTCGCGGTAGCTGTAGCGGATCCCCTGGTGGCGGGAGACAAGCGCCTCGGCCTCGGGGTAACGGGCCACGGTCCCGTCCAGGTTCTGCCCGATCGTCTCGCCCAACAGCGGCTGGTCGCATGCGCCGTGCGCGTAGGACAGCATGGCTTCTCCTTCTCTTCCGCGTCTCCCTCCCTGCAGTGCAGGGCCGATCGTACTCCTGGCAGGTACGGTGTCGGCGCCAATGCACTCGTTCCGCAGAACGCGCGAGAAAGCGGCCTCGCCCTCTCCGTAAGCGCCCTCTCATTCGTAGCTAAGGGGTCGTTCAGCTGCGCGTTCGAAACTTACACTTAGGCTTGCTCCCAACGCCGCTGTCGGGACAGCGGCACGAATGATCCATTTAGTTTCCCGCCACGGGCTCCAGCCGCGCCGTCGGCCCAGCCGAGCTCGAGCGTTCAGCACGCGCTCCGCAACCCACGAAGCACTTCGGGGCTACTGGGACGACGATGCCGCGACGTACGACTTGTGGCGGGAGCACGGGGCTCACTCGGCGATCGAACGAGCCGCGTGGCGGGGCGAGCTGTCTCGCTACCTTCCACCTTGCGGCGCCAGGGTGTTGGACGTGGGGGCTGGCACGGGATTTCTATCGACGGCTGCTGCGCGCCTCGGCTACGAGGTGACCGCAGTTGACATCTCTCCTGGGATGCTCGCCCGCCTCGAGGCGTCTGCGGTCCGCGAAGGATTGACCATCGATACGGTGTGCGCGTCGGCCGAATGTCCTCCGCCCGGGCCCTACGACGTGGTCATCGCGCGGCTGGTCCTGTGGACGCTTCCGGATCCGGTTGCGGCGCTGCAGGCGTGGATGCGGGTGTTGGTGCCGGGCGGTCGCCTGCTGGTCTTCGAGGCTAGGTGGACAGGCGGAAGCTACGGCGAGGCGCTGCGCCGGCGTGCCCGCGGCGTGCTCCATCGCCTGCAGAACGCGACCAGGGAGCACCACGCCGCCTACCCCTCCGAGCTGGTCTCATCCCTCCCTCTCCTAGCCGATCCAAGCCCCAACCGGATCGTCGAGACCATCGAGGCGGCAGGTTGGCGCAACGTGCGGCTGGCCCACCTGAGCGACGTCGGGTTCGCGCGTACGGCCGTCCTGCCGCGCCTTGGGCAGTCACTGGGCGCGACCCCTGAGTACGTGGTCCAAGCGGATGCTGATCCCCGCCTGCCTGACTAAGCCCCTTGGCGCAACTTCACGGCGCGGTTTGCGCCCACTGCTCCGCCCACGGGACCACCACTGCGTCCTCGTGGGGCGAGTCGCGTGCGACCACGTACTCGGCGGGCTCTGTCTCGGAGAGGTTCTCGAGTACGTGTGTCTCCCGCGGCGGGACGTACACCAGATCCCCGGGCTCCAGGCCGAGTTCGCTCTCCAATTGCTCACCCCAGCGCACCCGTAGGGAGCCCGCGATCATGTACACCGCGCTCTCGCACCGCTCGTGGTAATGCGGGCGCGACTGGGAGCGGGGCGGAACACGAAACACGCCCATGTAGATGTTCCTCGCCCCCGCGGTTGTCTGCGAGATCTCCGCGCCGCCGACCACTCCGCGGGGCACCTCGCGGCCGGGCCCGGGCTTGATCACCCTCATCGGGCGAGTCTAACCGCGCCTACCCTGTTCGCGAGGAGCGGCCATTTCGATCCTGAGCGGCTCCTGCTCGGCGGCCGCGTGGTCGACCTGGAGTGTGGTGTGGCCGATGTCGAAGCGCTCTGCCAGCATCCGTTGGAGGCGGCGGCGGAGCTCGTGGCAGTCCGCACCGGGTCGCACGAGAACGTGAGCGGACAGCGCCGGAAACCCGGATGTGACCTCCCATACGTGGAGGTCGTGGACCTCGACCACCCCCGGCTGCGCGGCCAGGGCGACGCCGATCTGCTCGGGTGACATGCCAACCGGCGCTGCCTCCAGGAACACCCGCGCGGACGCCCTCAGAAGCGTGTAGGCGGCGTGGAGCATCAGCGCCGCGACGACCAGGGAGGCGATCGCGTCGGCGCGCGCAAAACCGGTCGCAAACACCACCACGCCCGCGATGGCGGTCGCGATGAAGGCGTACAGGTCGGTGAGGATGTGACGGTAGGACCCCTCGAGGTTCAGGCTGCGGGCCCTGCCGTCGCCGGCGAGGATGCGCGCCGCGAGCAGATTGACCACGATCCCAGCGCACGCCACCACCACCATCGCGAGGCCGCCCACATGAGGGGGCGAAACCAGCCGCTCGATCGCGGCGTAGACGATCACCAGCGCGAGCACGAGCAGCGCCGCCCCGTTGCCCTGCGCGCTCAGGATCTCGACTCGGCCCAGGCCGTACGTGAGCGAACCGTGCGCCGGGCGGCGGGCCACCCTCGCGGCCACTAGCGCGAGCGCCAGCGCGCCCGCGTCGGTCACCATGTGGGCGGCGTCTGAGAGCAGCGCCAGCGAGGAGGAGAGGATCCCCACGGTCACCTCCGCTGCCATGAAGGCGACGATCAGCGCGAGCGCCATTTTGATGCCCCGCGGCTCGCCCTCCCGGGAGATGCGGTGGGGGTGATCGTGGTCTGCCGCCGCCATGCGCGGCTACCTCAGTTCCACGACGGGTCTGGAGGCATCCGCGCGACCAGCGCGTAGCTGCCCCCCTTACGCGTCAGGACCGACGCCCACAGATCCGGGGGCGAGGCCGAGAACGCATCGTCGCGGCGGGCGGGCTCGAGGATCCAGTCGCCACGCTCGAGCTCGGCATCGAGCTGGCCCGCACCCCAGCCGGCGTGGCCCACGAACGCGCGCGCCTCTACCAACTCGCCGCGCTCGGGCGCCTCGGTGGTCCCGAGCACGCCGACGTCGTCGAAGGCGATCAAGGGAGAATCGCGGGGGTCCTCGAATCTGGCGAGGACGATCACCGCGGCGGGCTGGACCGGACCGCCGATGAACACAAGCTGGTCGCCATCGACGAGTTCTCCGAGCTCGGGCACGGCATCGCCCACCACGGTCTCCGAGGGCCGGTTGAGGACCAGTCCCAGAGCGCCCTCCTCGGTGTGCTCGACCACGAGCACCACGGTGCGCCAGAAGTTGGGATCGAGCAGCGTCGGTCCGGCGATCAGCAACCGCCCCCGTGCGGACTCCATCAGCGCTTCCGGTGCGAGACTTCGGTCATGCAAGACCCAGGTTAGCCAGGGCCTCGAGCTTCCCGGCTCAGCGGCTGCCGCGGTCGAGCCGCCCCCTCCGGTGATCGGGTCTAGATCTCATACGAGCGGCCGATCACCTCGAGCATGATCTCGTCGGTGCCGGCCCCGATCCGGTTCAGGCGCATGTCCCGCCACACGCGCTCGACGCCGTACTCCTTCATGTAGCCGTTGCCGCCGTGAATCTGGATGCACTCGTCGGCGACCTCCACCGCGATCCGCGATGCGTGGAGCTTGGCCATCGAGATCTCGCGCACCGGATACTCGCGGTTCTGGAAGCGCCAGGCCGTGGCGTAGACGAGCTGGCGGGCGGTCTCGATCTTGGTCGCCATCTCGGCGAACTTGTGCCGGGTCACCTGGAAGCGACCGATGGGGCGGCCGAACGCCGTCCGTTCCTTGGCGTACTGGAGCGTGCGGTCGAACACGGCTTGCGCTCCCGCGACAGCCCCGGCGGCGCCGATCAGCCGCTCGCCCTGGAGCTCCCACATGATGTGGTAAAAGCCCTTGCCGAGCTCGCCGAGCGCCGCGGATCTGGGAACGCGCACGTCCTGGAAGGCGAGCAGGGCGGTGTCAGAGGCGTGCATGCCCAGCTTCTCGAGCTTCTTCTCGCGGATCACGCCGGGCGAGTCCATCGGCACCAGGAAGAGCGTGAAACCGTCGTAGCCGGCGTCCGGGTCGGTCTTGGTGACGAGCACGATCATGTCGGCGCGGTGGCCGTTGGTAATGAACGTCTTGGAACCGTTGATCACGTACTCGTCGCCATCCCTGACCGCGCGCGTCTTGATTCCCGCCACGTCCGAGCCGGCGTCGGGCTCCGAGATCCCCAGGCACAGGATCCGCTCGCCTTTGATCGCGGGGACGACCCACTGCTGCTTCTGTTCCTCGGTGCCGAATGCCAGGATCGGAGGCATCGCCATATCGGTGTGGACCGCGATGCCCATCGCCAGCCCGCCGCAGCGGGCATGCACGATCTCCTCGGCCAGCACCAGGCTCGTGTAGTAGTCACCGCCCTGGCCGCCGTATCCCTCGGGCTTGTCCAAGCCGAGGAACCCCAGCTCGCCCATGCGCCGGAAGACCCAGTCTGGAAACGTCGTTTCCTCCCACTCCTCGGCGTGCGGCTGGAGCTCTTTGATCACGAACCGGCGGATCGACTCGCGCAGCTGCTCGTGCTCGTCGGTGAAGATGAAGTGCTTGCGGGGGGCCTGGTAATCCGGGCGCAGGACGTCGGCTGTTGTGGTCATGCGCCGACGGTAGCGGCGTTCCCTGGAAAAGTAAACAGTTAGACTTCCTACTCTCCACTCGCTGCGAGCGCGTACGCTTCCGCCAGTGACATATAAGACGATCCGCTACGAGGTCTCGGAGGCCAGCGTCGCGACGATCGCGCTCAACCATCCCGAGACGCGCAACGCGCTCTCGGAGGAGCTCTTGGGAGAGCTGATCGACGCGCTCGCCAGAGCCCGCAAAGACGAGACGGTGCGCTGCGTCGTCTTGACCTCGACCCACGAGCGGGTCTTCTCGAGCGGGGCAAACCTATCCGGGTTCGCGGCCGATGTCCCGCTCGTGTCCAAGCACTTCGGCTCGGAGCGCTTCCCGCAGCTGTTCAGGGCGCTGGGCGAGCTCGGCAAGCCCTCTATCTGCGCGGCCGGCGGGCACGTCCTCGCGGGAGCACTGGGCCTCGCGCTCGCATGCGACCTCGTCATCGCGCGAGAGGGCGCGCGCTTCGGCACTCCCGAGATCAACGTCGGCGCCTTCCCCTTCATGATCATGGCGCTGATCTACCGCAACGTGCCGCGCAAGAAGGTCAATGAGTTGCTGCTTCTAGGCGAGCAGATCTCTGCCGAGGAGGCGGAACGGATCGGGATCGTCAACCGGGTCGTGCCCGCCGCCCAGTTCGACGCCGCGGTCGCCGAGTGGGCACAGCAGCTGGCCGCCAAGTCGCCGGTGATCATGAAGCTCGGCAAAGACGCGATCTTCCGCCAACAGGACATGACCTTCGCCGACGCGCTCGAGTACCTGCGCTCCCAGCTCACGCTGGCGCTCTCGACCGAGGACATCGAGGAGGGCGTCAGGGCGTTCTTCGACAAGCGCGAGCCGCAGTGGAAGGGGCGCTGACGCCCGTGCCCCTCGGGACTAACAGCCTCCTGCGCCCGCTCGCGCAGGATCTCGCCGCGCGCCGAGAGAAGATCGAGCAGGGCGGCGGCCGCGAGAAGATCGGAAGGCAGCATGCCGCCGGGAAGCTGACCGCGCGCGAGCGGCTCGACCTGCTGATCGACACGGGCACGTTCGTCGAGCTTGGGATCCACGGGCGTCCGCACTTCTCCCAGCGCGCCATGGAAGGCAGAGAGGCACCCGCCGACGGCGTGATCACCGGATACGGCGAGGTCGATGGCCGGCTGTGCGCGGTAGCCGCCTACGACTTCACGGTGATGGCCGGATCGATGGGCATGACCGGCGAGCTCAAGGTGGCGCGGCTGCGCGAGCTCGCGCTGACCGAGCGGATTCCGATGATCTGGTTGCTGGACTCCGCGGGCGCGCGCATACAGGAAGCCGTCGGCTCGCTGTTCGCCGGCACGGGTCAGCTCTTCCGCGAAGAGGTCGTGATGAGCGGAGTCGTCCCGCAAATCGCCGCCCTGATGGGCCCGTGTGCCGCCGGCACCGCCTACATCCCGGGGCTGGCCGACTTTGTGCCGATGGTGCGTGGGCGCGGCTCGATGGCGCTCGCCGGCCCACACTTGGTACGGGCCGCTGTGGGCGAGGACGTAACCCAGGAAGAGCTCGGAGGGTCGCGGGTCCACTGCCGCAGGTCGGGGGTGGCGGACCTCGAGGTGGCTGACGACCGCGAGTGCATCGAGAGCATCAAGCGGTACCTCAGCTACTTCCCGTCCCACTGCGAGCAGCCGTCGCCCTTGCTCGGAAGCGGAGACCCGATCGAGCGCGGCGACGAGGAGCTGCTCGACATCCTGCCCGACTCGAACCGCAAGCCGTACGACATGTACGAAGTGATCGGGCGGATCGTCGACGGGGGCGTCTACTTCGACGTAAAACCCCAGTGGGCGAAGACGATAATCACCTGTCTGGCGCGGTTCGGCGGACGGCCCGCAGGGATCGTCGCCAACCAGCCCCGGCAGCTTGGCGGGATCCTCGATAACGACTCCGCCGACAAGGCGGCGCGCTTCATCAACCTCTGCAACGCCTTCGGCATCCCGCTCGTCTACCTCGTCGACGTCCCGGGGTTCATGGTCGGCACCAAGGTCGAGGCGGACGGGATCATCCGCCACGGGGCGAAGATGCTCTACGCGACCGCCAACGCCACCGTCCCCAAGGTGACCGTGGTCCTGCGCAAGGCCTACGGCGCGGGTTACTACGTGATGTGCGGCAGGGCCTACGAGCCCGACCTGATCGTCGCCTGGCCCTCCGCGGAGATAAGCGTGATGGGACCGGAAGGGGCGGTCGAGATCATCTTCCGCAAACAGGTCGAGGAGGCCGAGGACCCGGCCGCCAAGCGCCGCGAGCTCATCGACGACGTCCGGGCGATCATCGACGTGTACGTCGCGGCCGGCAACGACATGATCGACGACGTGATCGATCCTCGCGAGACCCGGCCCACTGTCTGTCGCGCGCTCGAGCTCGCGGCGAGCAAGCGTGTGCAGCGGCCCTGGAAGAGGGGCGGGGTGGTTCCGGTATGAGTCTCGAGGATCCCGTCGTCCTGACCTGCGCGATCTCGGGCGTGATCGCCGGTCGCGATCAGTGCGCGGCGATCCCGTACGCGCCCGACGAGTACGCGGCCGAGGCCCGTCGCATCGTTGACGAGGGCGGCGTCCACATCCACATCCATGCGCGCAAGCCCGACGGCACCCCGAGCCACGAGGTCGAGGACTTCGTGGCGATTGGCGACGCGATCCGTGCGGAGGTGGGGAAGGGGGCGATGATCAACTTCTCGACCGGCACGATCGGCGTTCCCGTGGCCAAGCGAATCGCCTACCTGGAGGCCGGGGGGCCAGACGTGGCGGCGCTCAACATGGGCTCGATGAACTACGCCAAGTACTCGCATAAGCGCAAGGAGTTCGTGTTCAAGTTCGTCTTCGCGAACCCCTTCGAGGAGATAATCGAGCTGGTGG
>JAFAPR010000366.1 GCA_019247075.1 Solirubrobacterales bacterium | reverse complement strand
CTCGGGCCTCGGACACACCGCCCTGGCCTTGCTCCAACTCTTGCCCTGCGACGACACGTCGGACGTTGTACCGGCCGCGTCGGACGGCTAACGCATCTCCGAGAGCATTCTCAGCTCAAAATCCTCTCCCCGATGCGTGAGGGGGGAACGCCCTAGCGGTCATCGACTTCCCTACCGTCAAACGTTCGCGGGCGCCCAGACTCATCGGTCTCGCAGCGTCCCTCGAGGCAGACGTCAGTGGCCAGCCTGTAGAGCCAGATCCGAGCAGTCGCTGACGGCGCAACTCGATGCAGGTCACGCCAGCCACGCAATAGCGTCTCGTGCACCGCTTCATGGCCCTCCCGAGGGCACCCGAGCATCAGCCAGCAATAGAGCTCGAGTCCCGGGCGGTGGCCCGAGGCGAGGCGTCCGAACGCCTGCTCGTCTCCGTCTTGCGCCGCCATCAGCAGGCTGGGTTCGTCGCCGAGGTTCATCGACGTTGAGTCTCCTCCTAATGCAGGAGGCCGCTGCCCTCGTGCGCCGGAAAGCCGAATCGCGGCAGCAGCGTTGCGCCGGTAAAGGCGTCGATCCCGACGATCTGGCCGCCGTCGATCTCCAAGACGCTGATCCCGTGCGGGACGAATCCGCCGCTTTCCGTTCGCAGATGGATCACCGTCGCCGGCCGGCCGTTAGCCCAGGTCAGGGTCAACCGGATCCGGGTGAGATCACCGCGGCCGACACGGTCATGGAAGAATCGCGCGATCTGAACGGCGCCGATGAGCGATTGCTGTGGCGGCATCCTCAGCACGGCGTCATCGCGCAGCAGCGACACCAAGCCGTCCATGTCATCGTGCTCGAATGCATCGATGTAGCGATCGACCAACTCGCGCTCGGCGCGACCGGCAACAGGCTGGGGAGTCTCCGGCAGATGCTGCTCGACCGTTGCGCGTGCGCGCTGCAGCGCGCTGTTGACCGACGCCACGGTTGACTGGAGAACCTCGGCGACCTCCGGCGCACTCCAGCCAAGCACGTCACGGAAGATCAGTACGGCGCGCTGGCGACCCGGCAGCTCCTGGATCGCCCGCACCAGCGCCAGCTCCATCCCCTCCCGGATCGCATAGCGCGCTCCCGGGTCATACGTCGGTGGCGCCGCCTCCGTGACGTGTCGATTGGGGAACGGGTCGACCGGCTCGGGGCGCCGTGACCGCCGCCCGAGCTCGTCAAGACACGCGTTGGTCGCGATCCGATAAAGCCAGGTCTGAAACTGAGCCCGCGGCTCGAATCGGTCAAATGCCCGCCACGCCCGCAGCAGCGTCTCTTGCACGAGATCCTCAGCGTCCTGCGCCGAGCCCAGGATCCGATAGCAGTGCACCTCGAGCGCGTGGCGGTACGGCTCGACGAGCTCGCGGAACGCCCCCTTGTCGCCTGCTTGCGCGGCGGCCAACAGGAGCCGCTGATCGATGGTCCGGGTTCGGTCGGTCATCGCTTCATCACGTCAAACGACCGTGGACATTGAAACTCATCGCGGCCGCCCGTCCGAGATCCCGGCCGAGCGGGGCATCGAGCGTGCGGGCGCGGGTACGCCGGCGGCGGCCCGGCGTGACGCACGCCTCGCGACTAGCTGGCGTCTCGGCCCGTCTTGTAGATGAGGATCAGGACACCGTCACCGACAGCCCTCGAGTCGACGAGTCGCAGCGTCTTCTTGTCGCTCGTCGCTCCGAACAGCCGCTTACCCGTGCCCAGGACAACCGGGAAGACCATCAGGCGCAGCTCGTCGACGAGGTCGTGCTCGAGCAGGGTCTGAACGAGTTGTGCGCTGCCGTGGACGACGACGTCTCCCTCGTGCTCCTCCCGCAGGTGTCGTGCCGCCTCGACTGGATCGCCTTCGAGGACCGTCGTGTTGGTCCATCGCGCGGCGTTCGCGGTCGATCCCACCACGTACTTGGGCATCGTGTTGAACCTGTCCGCGAACTCTCCATCCCGCTCGGGCCAGGCGTCGGCAAAGCCGTTGTAAGTGACCCGACCGAGAAGCAACGCTTCGGAACTGCGCGTCTCATCCAACTTGAATTTGTCGCCCTCGTCGCCCCGTGAGAACTCAAACGACCAGCCGCCGTACTCGAAGTCCTCGGCGCCACCCGGATCCTCCATCACGCCGTCCAGTGAGACGAACTCCGTCACTACGATCCTGCCCATCGGGTCCTCCTCCTGAT
>JAFAPR010000282.1 GCA_019247075.1 Solirubrobacterales bacterium | reverse complement strand
TTCCTAGAGTCTGCTCATGACCCAAGGCCTCGGTTCAGGCTGGGCCGGTTTGGTGGACGAGTTCAAGCGCGAGCTGCGACTGCTTGATCCGCCCGGGGAGCTCCTCAGCACCGAGATCGATGCCGTTGGGTTGCTGCGCTTTCGCGTAAGGCTCGATCCCCCTGCGCGCGCGCACGGCAAGGTTCTCGTTCGCGCGTACGAGGCCCGTGCCGCGCAGCTGTGCGAGGAGTGCGGGGGAGCGGGGCGGGTTCGTAGCGGCCTGATCATCACGGTGCTTTGCGACGACTGCGTTGCCGGCAGCCATAACGGCTGACCTCAAGGGCGTGCCACGCTCACATCCCCGGTGGCCACGCCAATAGCAGGGCAAGGAGCGCGCTTCGCTCCACCAGGGAATCGACCAAGACGTGCTCGTCCTCGGCGTGGGCACCGCCGCCGTCCCGGTCCCCGGCCGTCCAGCACCATCACGCCACGGTGCGCGAACAGGTTCGCGTCGCTCGTGCCGCCAGCCGCTCCTTCGCGACGAGAAGAGGGCCCCGCCGGCCACACCGTGTCGTGGTGGCCGAGCATTACGACGCGCCGGCCGGCAGGAGCCCCCAGCTCGAGTTCGAGCAGGGGTCGATGTGGTCCCGGCTTGTGCGTGAGCCGTCCCCCGGCTGCTTCCAGCTCTGGCGCGAGCACGGCTGCCGCAGGCGCCATCGCCTCCGCGCCGGCGCCGCTCGGCGCGTCGACCGAGGCGAGCGCCAGGACGAGCTCTACCAGCGCTGGGCGGCCCGCATCAACCCTTGGGTGAGGCCCGCATTGCGGCGTCGCCGCTATATGGCGACTGCGTCCGCCAGCGCGGTGCGGACGCAGCGCGTGAAGAGCACTCGTGCCAACTGACGCTTGTACTCGATCGAGCCGTTCGCGTCCTCGACCGGCCGTGCTTCTTGCGCCGCAGTCGCGGCGCAAGCCGAGAGCGCCTCTGGACTAGGTTCGACTGCGACGACTCCCGCTAGGGAGCGCTCGGTCTCGACCAGTCGCTGCGCCGCCACTCCGATGGAGCCCACGGCGATTCTGCTCGCGGCCACGGTGCCGTCGCGCACCGCGATGTTCGCGGCGATGGTTATGGCCGGGCGCTCGTTGAACGCCATCTTGAGGTGAACGAGGCCGGAGCCCGCGGCCGGTTCGGGGACCTCGATGGCGACCAGCAGCTCACCCGGGGTGAGCGCCGTTTCATAAGGCCCGCGCGTGAACTCTTCGACCAGAATCTTTCGGGCCGGGCCTTGGCCGCGAGCCACGAGCCGACCGCCCGCGGCGATCAGATATGTCGCCGGATCGGAATGGGGATCCGCAAAACAGAGGTTGCCGCCGATCGTGCCTACGTTGCGTACCCGGATGTTGCCCACCTGGCGCTCCATCGCCGCCAGTGACGGCGAGTGCTCCCCAACCAGCGGGGAGCGCTCGATCTCGCGGTGGGTCGTCGCCGCGCCGATCCGCAGTTCCCCGTTCGCTTGGATCCCTGACAACTCGGCGATCCCCTTGAGGTCGATGAGATCCGTGAATTCGGTCAGCCCCAGCTTGGCGACCAGCAGCAGCTCGGTGCCGCCGCAGTAGGGGAGCGCGCCGGGGCCGAGCTCCCTCAGCAGCTCGCTGGCCTGCTCGACTGTGGTCGGGCGATGCAGGCGGAAGGGCGAGAGCCTCACGTCAAAGCCGGCGACGCGCGCTCAACCGTGGTAACCCGTGCCGCTCGCGCCGAAGCGTCTTAACGCGTTCCAAACTCACGGTGAGCAATACTATCGCCCGGCCTGTAAAGTGTTGACAGGCCACAGCCGACTCATTGCTGGGAGTGTCGGTCGGTCTAGGCATGCGGGTCATGAGGAGGAGCGAGCGATATGACAGGTAAGTGGAAGTCGTTCGGGATTGCGGTCGCGGTCGTCGGTGCCTTGGGCATCGCGGCGTGCGGCAGCTCAAGCTCCAGCTCGAGCTCGGGGCCTAAAGGAAACCTCGAGTTCGCCGTGTTCCACGCCTTTTCTGGGCCCAACGCGGCATATGGGCCAGAGGCCGCCGCGGGGTGCTATCCCGCCATCGTCGAGATCAATGCCGCCGGCGGGATCCTTGGGCACAAGGTGCATTGCACGCCGGTCGACTCGAAGGGCGAGCCCGCCGACGCCGTTCCCGCCGCCAACCGGATGATCGCCTCGTCGAGCTCGCTCGTGGGTGTCATAGGCGGCGGATCCAATGAGGCGACAGCGGTCGTCCCGTTGTTCCAGCAGGCCCACATCCCGATCTTCTCCACCACGGGCCAATCGTCGTTCGACCACAATACGGCGTCGTATTTCTGGCGGATCCTCTCACCAGATTCCGCGCAAGGGAGCGCGATGGCCGCTGCCGCAAAGAAATTGGGTATCACGCGTGCGGCGACCATGTTCGGCAACGACATCGCCGCACAGGGGTCGGCGCCGAGCGCTATCGCCGGCGTGAAACGTCTGGGTCTGGCTCTGCCCGCCAGCCAGACGCTGGCTGTCGGGCAGAGCTCGTACCGCTCCGAAGCGACGGCCATGAGCAACGCTAAACCGCAGGCGATCATCACCGAGGCAGATCCTCAGACCAGCGCCACGTACTTCTCCGAGCTTTCCCAAGTGGGGCAGGTACCGAAGCTGATCACCGACCCCGTCTCGCAGGAGCCCAACTGGCGCAAGGCCATGGGTGGCGCGATCGGCACGACGTTGCTCAACAAGCAGGACTACGCAGTTGTCGCGTATTCGCCGGCGACTTTGCCGGCGTACAAAGTCTTCACTTCAGAGTTGATGGCCTCGGCCAAACACGTTCCGAATCCTTCGCAATGGAATGCCGACCTCTACTCGGTTGCCGACTACGACTCAGCGATCATCATGGCGCTGGCGATGGATGCGGCCCACTCGGACGCCCCGGGCGTCTACAACCGATACGTCACGAAGGTGACCGCTCCCTCGTCGGGCGCCACCATCGTCCATACGTATGCCGCGGGGAAGGCCGCGCTGGCGCACGGCAAGCACATCCAGTACGTCGGCGCCGTCGGCCCGGTCCACTTCAACCAGTGGCATAACGCGGGCAACGCATTTGCCATCGAGCGCTACGTCAACGGGAACTGGAAGGTGTATTCCCTAATCACGGCTGCGGAGATCAACGCAGCCGCGGGATTCTGACCGCGTAAGCTCCGCTAATGCCCGAGATGCTCTGATGGCGGTCTTCATCTCGGCCGTCGGTTTCGGCGTGGTGACAGCGGCGATCCTGGCGATCAGCGCGGTCGGGTTCACGCTGCAGTTCAGCGTCACCAACGTGTTCAACCTCGCCTTCGGCAGCGTAATGACGCTCTCGGGCTTCGTGGCCTACTGGCTCAACCACGCCGGGCTCAACATATGGGTGGCGATGGCGGCGGCCGCTGTCAGCGGCGGACTCATCTCGCTGGCGATCAACGAGGCCATCTACACGCCCTTCATCCGCCACGGCCTGAACCTGTTCGGGATGGTGATCGTGACGATCTCCGTCGCTGTGATCTTCGACCACGGCCTCCAAGCCGCGGTGGGACCGACCTTCTTCTCCTACACCGCACCCGCCGGCAAGGCATTCCGGTTCGCCGACTTTGTGCTGACGCGGCAGGAGTTGATCATCGTCGGCATCGCGGTGCTGCTGACGATCCTCGTGCAGGTCGCTCTGCAATACACGCGTGTCGGCAAGGCCATGCGGGGACTCGCGATCAACGCTTCGCTGGCGAGAGCCTGTGGCGTGCCTACGCGGGGCGTGATCGCCCTCGCCTGGTTCGTCTCCGGGGTGCTCGCGGGGGTTGGCGGCGTCGCCTTGTTCCTCGACATCAGCACCTTCACCGCCACCACCGGGTCTGAGTTCTTGATCGTGATCATCGCAGCGGCCGTACTGGGAGGGATCGGGTCGCCCCGGGGGGCGGTCCTCGGCGCGCTGGTGGTGGGAATCGTGACCGAGGTCGGCGCTGCCTACTGGAACGCTGAGCTGAAGGACGTGCTCGCGTTCGGGGTTCTGATCGCGGTCCTGCTGGTCCGCCCGCAAGGGTTGTTCTCACGTTTGGCTACCGAGCGGGCGATCGCTAGATGAGCGCCGCAACCCAGTACTACATCGCGACGATCGTCGTCTACATCTGCGTCAACGTGATCGGGGCCTGGGGCCTCGATCTCCAGTTCGGCGTGACGGGCGTGCTCAACTTCGCCTTCATCCTCTTCCAGGCGGCCGGGGCGTACACGGCCGCGATGCTGAGCCTCGGACCCGCGAGCGCGAGCGGCGGGTTTCAGCACTATCTGGTCGGATTCAAGCTCCCCTTCCCGCTGCCGCTGATCGGCGCCATGCTTGTCGGTGGCGCGCTCTCGGCGGTGATCGGCTTAATCACGCTCAGGCGCCTTCGCTCTGATTACCAAGCGATGGTGATGCTCGTTATCTCTGTCGTCGCCACGGTCGTCGCCGAGTCGGTCGTGGGGCTGGCCAACGGCTCGGCCGGGCTCTCGCTGATCCCGAATCCGGCCAAAAGCCTCACGGGCCTGACGCTTCAGACCCAGAACTGGCTGTTCGTGGGCCTGTGCGTGGCGCTCATGCTGATTGTGGGAGTGCTTATGTACGGGCTCGTGTATTCGCCGTACGGCCGTGTGCTCCGGGGCGTGCGAGAAAACGAGGCCGCGGTCGAGGCGATGGGGCGAAGCGCGACACGGGCGCGGCTGCAGGTCTTCATAATCGGCGGGGCGCTGGCCGCGCTGAGCGGTGCATTGCTGGCCCAGTTCATCGGCGCGTGGGCTCCCAGCGAGTGGCTGTATCCAGAGACGTTCGTGTTCTTCACCGCGGTGATCGTGGGCGGACGCGGGTCGATCTCCGGGGTGGCGATTGGGGCGGCGCTCGTTGCCGTGGGGATCCAACAGGCGGTCCAGTACATGCCGATCGGTAGCGACCCGACGTTGCTCGCCGCGCTCGAGTGGATTATCACGGGCCTGCTCACGCTGATTTTTCTGTGGCTCAGGCCGCAGGGCTTGCTCCCTGAGCGCCGGAGGCGCTACTTGCGACGCGTCAAAACGGGCTTCGCTGCGACGAAGCTCCAGGAATCCGCGGGGACGTGAGTGAGCAGGGCGATGCGCTGCTCACTCACGTGAGTGAGCAGGGCGATGCGCTGCTGGCCGTCGATGGTCTAGCCAAGCACTACGGCGGCGTCCGCGCGGTCGACGGCGTCTCGTTCGAGGTTCCACGCGGATCGCTCACTGGCCTGATCGGCCCGAATGGCGCCGGGAAAACCACCGTCCTGGGAATGGTCGCGGGAGCAATCAAGCCCGACCACGGGTCGATCCTGCTCGACGGCCGGTCGATCGCCGGCCTTCCGCCTTACCGCGCAGCGCACCGGGGCGTGATCCGCACGTTTCAGGCCGCGAGCGTCTTCCCGCGCCTGACGGTGATGGAGAACCTTCTGCTTGGCGTGCCGCCCTGGAGCGGCGAAGGCATATCCGCGTCGCTGTTCTTGCGCAGAAAGTGGCATCGCGAAGAGCGCGCCCAACTCATGCACGCGCGAGAGCTTCTAGACCGTCTCGACCTGACACAACACGCGGACAGCTTCGCGGGCGAGCTGAGCGGCGGTCAAAAGCGGCTGGTCGAGCTGGGCCGAGCGATGATGACCAAGCCCAGTCTCCTGCTGCTCGACGAGCCAATGGCCGGCGTCAGCCGCACGCTCGTTCCGGTGATCGAGGGGCTGATCGGTGAGCTGCGCGAGGAGGGAATGACGGTCCTGCTGGTCGAGCACGAGCTCGGGGTCGTCGAGCGGCTTTGCAGCCCAGTCATCGTGATGGCCCAGGGCCGGGTCTTGATACAGGGCGAAATGGCCGAGTGTCGCGCCCACCCCGAGGTGCGGAGGGCCTACCTTGTCGGTTAGCGACGCCGGCGAGGCGCCTGTATTCGACTCGGTGTCCGCCGGCTATGGCGGTCACGAGGTGGTCCACGACGTCTCGCTCGCGGTCGGCCAGGGCCAGATCGCCTGCATCGTCGGGCCCAACGGCGCCGGGAAGAGCACGCTGCTCCGGGCGATCACCGGCGACGCCCAGTTCCTTGGCGGACGAGTGTGGCTGGGTGGCGAGGAGATATCACGTATCCCGAGCAACCGGCTGATCAAGCGCGGCTTGGCGTGGGTGCCGCAAGTCGACGACGTGTTCACCACGCTGACAGTGCGTGAGAACCTGGAGTTAGGCGGCTTTCTCCTGCCGCGCAAGGGGGTGGCCGCGCGTGTGGACGAGCTGCTCGACACCTTCCCGCTTCTGGCCGGGATGACTTCGCGTGTGGCCGGTCGCCTGAGCGGGGGCGAGCGCAAACTGCTCGCGATTGCGCGTGCCCTGATGCCGGCACCGTCTGCGCTGCTGCTGGACGAACCGACGGCGGGGCTCTCGCCGGAAATGACCGGTTTGGTCCTGCAGAACCAAATCCCACGACTAAGTGCCAGTGGTGTGGCGATACTGCTCGTCGAGCAACGCGCGCTTGAGGCCATCGCGGTCTCCTCGCGCGTTCACGTGATGGTCAGCGGAGTGATCCGGGCCTCCCGCGAAGCTCACGAGGTCACCGATTGGGACGAGCTCGCCCGGGTGTTTCTGGGCGAGCAGTGATTCGGTAGCGACGACAGATGGGAAACGATCGGGGCCCAGGCCGCCGCGAGCCTCACCCGCGGGTCGCTGAGACTCACTCCGTCAGCCGTATGTGACCACCGGGTCCGAGTAGCCCGCGTTGTCGTGGCCGCAGGGAATCGATGGCTCCTGCTCGCTCGTCAGCAGACGCCCACGCCGCAGCACCGAGCAGTAGGCCACTATGTGAGGTTCGCCGAAGTCGACATTGCAGCGGACCACTCGGACGCCTCGGTAGCGGTGAGGGGTGCGGACGCAAACCACCCAGTGGAAGTCGAGGTTCTCGCTCCGCAGCCGCGCGATCACGGCGGTTCGAAACGCGGCCGGGTCCTCGGTGCTGATCGTCCCGGCCTGCGCGGACGTGCCCGAGCCACCGGGGGCCGTTAGCGCGTATGCGACTGCGCCGGCTCCCACGCAGATCGCGACGAACAAGCCCAATGACCATCGGCGACTCCCAGCCGCCAGCGCAGCTCGCAGCCTCATATCAGGAATAGTATCTGTTGGTTGTTAACAGCCGGCATAGGGCGACCGACGCCGATCGAGGCACGGGCACCCAGCGCTGACCCACATCGGCGACCGACGCTGATCGAGGCACGGACGCCCAGCGCTGACCCACATCGGCGACCGGCGCTGATCGAGGCACGGACGCCCAGCGCTGACCGGCACCGACAGCCGGCTCTGATCGGGGGCCGGGCGGCCCGGCGTCGATCGATGCCGTTCGATGTCACCGCCGTGTTTTCAGAAGTCGAAGCTGAATGTACATTTCGTCCGCACTGCGAGCTCCGCGCTTTTCGTTGGCGCCGCATTAGGCTCGCTTGCAGTCCGCCTACCGACGCGGTATCTTTGTGACTCTGTTGACAGTCCACAGCACACAGCTAAGGAGAAAGCGTAAGCCCATGCGCCGCTTTCGCGATGCAGCGCGAGCTGTCGATCAAAGCCGGTGGGATCTCCACCCGAGGAGGGAGAAGGTCATGCAAATCAATTCCAAGCGGCTGGCCGGGGTTCTAGCTGCTGTCGTGGTCGCCGTGGTGGTGGCGGCATGCGGCTCGAGCAGCAAGTCGAACACCTCGACGCATTCCGGCTCGAGCTCAGCTAGCGGCGGGACGATCGCGATCGCGACGCCGGCAAAAACGGCCGACTATGGGTGGAACGCCCAGGGATACGCCGGCGCAAAGGCGGCGGCTTCCGCGAACGGCATGCACGTGAAGCTCGTTCAGAACATCGGTTACAACAACACCGACACAATCCTCCGCCAGCTGGCACTGGCGAAGCCAACACTGATCATCGCCCATGCCAGCGGCTTCGACACGAGCGCCCAGCGAATCGCCGTTCAGTACAGGGTCCCGACGATCACATACGACATCCCCACCATGCTGCACCCGGGTTCCCTGTCGAACATCACGACCTCGAGCCAGCAGGGTGCGTACCTGGCGGGAATTCTCGCGGCTCATATGACCAAGACGAACAAGGTCGGCGTGATCATCTCGGCGTCGGACACCAACTGGTACGAGATGACCGGTGGCTTTGCGGCCGGCGCGCACAGCGTGAAGCCGCACCTGCCGATCGTGTTCGGACAGATCGGCCCGGCCTCCTACGACGATTCCGCGGGCGGCAAGCGCGTGGCCGCCAGCGTGATCGCATCCGGTGCGGACGTGATCTTCACGATGGGCGACAACGCGTCATTCGGGTACCTGCAGGCGATTGGAACGGCTCATCCCGGGCACAAGCTGTGGATGATCGGCGACATCGGCGACATGACGCCGATCGACACGGGCCACGTGTTCCTTTCGTCGGTGCTGTGGAACTTCACCCACGCGTATAACCAGGCCCTGTCAGACATCAAGAGCCACACCTTCGGCAACCACAACTACAACCTCACGCTTGCCAACGGCGGGATCTCGCTGCTGAAGACGAAGTACATCCCGGCGAGCGTGTGGTTGAAAATCGAGACCGCGCAGAAAGGTATTGAGTCAGGCGCCATCAAAGTGCCTGACACGACGACCGCGGCAAAGGCCAAAGCAGTACTGAACGGCAGCTGAGCCGGAGAATCGATTCCGGAACTCGTGCCACCGCTCGCCCAACGGGAGCACATGAAGCTCGCGCCGGCGTCCGATCAGACGCCGGCGGTCGAGCTGCTCGACATCACCAAGGCCTTCCCGGGCGTGCTGGCCAACGACCACATCTCGTTGGTCCTGCGCCGGGGGGAGGTCCACTGCCTGCTGGGGGAGAACGGGGCCGGCAAATCGACGCTGATGGCGATCCTGTCCGGGATGCAGCAACCCGATTCGGGACGTATCCGAGTGGACGGCCAGGAGAAGGAGATCGACTCGCCCCGGGCGGCGCTCGACCTCGGGATCGGAACCGTCTACCAGCACTCGACACTGATCGGGCCGCTGACCGTGATCGAGAACCTGCTGCTCGGGGACTCCCGGGGCCTGAAGCTTGACTTCGCGGGCGCCCGGCGCCGGCTAAAGGAGTTCGCCGGCATGCTCGGGGTCGAGATCGAGCCGGATGTTCCGGCGCAAGAGCTCGCGCTTGGGCGCCAACAGCAGGTCGAGATCATCAAGGCGCTGTGGCGCGGATCGCGTGTGCTGATCCTCGACGAGCCCACCTCGATGCTGACGCCGCAGGCGGTCGCTGAACTGCACAAGGTGCTCGAGCGGCTGAAGACGAGCGGACTCGCGATCGTGTTCATCTCGCACAAGCTGCACGAGGCCGTTGCTCTGGGAGACCGCATTACGGTGCTGCGGCAGGGTCGGGTGACTGGCAGCATCGAGCGCGAACGAATCCGGCTGAGCTCACCCGACGAGCTCGAGTCGCAGATCGTTGCGCTCATGTTCGGCGAGGGCGGCGAGGTGGCCGCCGCGGCAGCCGAGGTCCCAGAGCTCCAGATGGGGATCGAAGGCAAGGCACACCGTGGGACCGACACTGGCGACGTCGCGCTCGGACTGCACCGCGCCTACGCCCCCGGCGACGGGTCACAGCCGGGGATCGAGGACGTTTCGCTGGAGCTGCGCCTCGGTGAGGTTCTGGGCGTCGCGGGCGTGGACGGGAATGGACAGCGCGCGCTGGCGGAGGCGATCAGCGGTCAGCGCCCGATTACCCACGGCGAGATCCGCTACCTGGGAGCTCCGGTTGGGAGTCTGAGCGTCGCCCAGCGGCAGAAGCTCGGCCTGCGCTACGTGACAGACGACCGCCTGGGCGAAGGCATTGTGTCCGCGCTACCGGTGTCGGTGAACCTCTTTCTCAAGCGCATCGGACGTGCGCCCTACTGGCGCCACGGGCACATGCGGTCCGAGGCCATCGACAGAGACGCAGAGGCCCTGGTGAACCGCTTCGATATCCGAACCCCGGGCGTCGAGGCCCGGGCGGGGACGCTGTCGGGCGGGAACGTTCAGAAGCTTCTGTTGGCGCGCGAGCTGTCCTTCGACGCGAAGGTGGTGGTCTTCCACAAGCCGACCTACGGACTGGACCTGAAGACGACACGCACCGTGCGCTCGATGATCGGCGAGCTTCGGCGGGAGGGTGCCGCGCTCCTGATCTCGACGGATCTCGACGAGCTGATCGAGGTGTGCGATCGGATCGCGGTGCTCTCGCGCGGGCGCATCGTCGGCGTCGTGGACAACGGGCCGGGAGCGGCCGAGCAGATAGGCAGAATGATGATTGGCGATGTGACCCTTGGCATCAAGGAGGCCCCCGAGCCGGAGGTACAGCGCGCTTGAGCGACACGGGCGTCTCAATCCAGCCCGCCGACGTAGCGGTGGTGCCGCCGCCGGGCCTCGGCGAGACCGGCGGACGCGGACGATCGCGGCGAGTTGCGGCCGGCCGGAACCTGCTCATCCGTTCACTGATTCCTGTGATCCTCGCTCTGATCGCGGGCGGCGTGCTGCTTGCGATCCTGGGGCGCAATCCGTTCACCTTCTACGCGAACATCTGGCAGTTCGGAATCCAGCAGGGTTCGTGGGAGGACAGCGCGATGCGAGCGGCACCGCTGCTGCTGATCGGCGTCGGACTCACGATTGTCTTCCGCGCCAACATCTGGAACCTCGGCTACGACGGGCAGTTCCTGATCGGAGCGGCCCTGATCTGCGGCATCGCGCCCCACCTGACGAGTGTCCCGAATGTGGTCAGCCTGGTCGTGCTCTTCCTGGTGGCGATGGCTGCGGGAGCGGCCTGGACGATCATCCCGGCGTTCCTCAAGGCCCGCTACGAGACGAACGAGATCATCACGACGCTGATGATGTCGTTCATCGGGGTGGGGGTAGCCAATCTCCTCGTCAAGGGGCCGTTTCAAGACCCGACCGTCAACATCCCGCAGACCCGGGTGATCCCCCTTGATCACATGCTGCCGTCGATTCCCGGCACGCGGATCCACGTGGGTGTGCTCGTCGCCTTGGCTGCGGCCTTTATCGCCGCCTTTGTCCTCAAGCGCACCGCCTTCGGGCTCCGCCTGCACGTGCTCGGCGCGAACCCTCGAGCCGCCGCACACGTGGGCCTCAACGTGCGCAGGTTGATCGTGATGGCGTTCCTGGTCAGCGGTGCGCTCGTCGGCGCGGCGGCAGCCGCCGACATCCTGGGGGTCTGGGGATACATGCGCGCGAACTGGAACCCCGGGTACGGCGACACCGTGATCCCGTTCGTGTTTTTGGCGCGCTTGAACCCCCTGGCCCTGATCCCGTACATCGCGTTCTTCGCGGTGCTCTCAAACGGCGGGGACCTCGCCGCTTCCAACGCCAACCTACCGACTGACTTTCTCCTGGTGCTGGTCGCGCTGATCCTGCTGTTCATGACCGTAATCGAGTACTTCGGGCGTAGACACGACCTGGGAGGCAGCTATCTGACGCCGGGGCTCCGCAAAGCGCTGCACGTGCCTCTGCTACGTCGCCGGACCGCCGCGGAGGAACCGTCTCGATGAGCATCCTCCACTTCGCCGCTGCCAGCAACATCTTCAGCAAGGCAGTGCTCACGTCGCTGGTGGCCGGCGGGCTGCTCGCGGGCGTGCCCCTGATGTTCACCGCGCTCGGGGAGACGATCTCGGAGCGCTCGGGGGTGCTCAACCTGGGGCTCGAGGGAATGATGCTGCTCGGCGCCTACGTGGGCTTCGTCGTGGCCTACTACGTCCACTCGCAGACGCTCGGCTTCGTCGCCGGAATGGCCGGGGGCACGCTCGGCGGTGTGATCATGGTGGTGCTCTGCGTGTGGCTCGGGCTGGACCAGATCGTAGTGGGCATCGCGATCACGCTGGCTGGGGGAGGGATTACGAGCGTGCTCCAGGGGGCGCAGTTCGGAACCAGCTATCCGCGGCTAGCTGCCCCCGCGACGGTGTCGATCCCCGGTCTGGACAAGATCCCCGTGCTCGGACCGAGCCTGTTCAATCAGCCGGTGCTGGTCTACATCGGGTTCGCGTTGGCGGGACTCCTGGCATGGATCTACCGCAAGACAAATATCGGCCTGAACCTGCGCGCGGCGGGCGAGAAGCCCGAAGCCCTCGACGCGGCGGGGGTGAGCGTGGTGGCGACTCGCAGCTGGGCGGCGCTCAGTACCAGCGCGCTCGCCGGCCTTGGCGGGGCGTATCTGTCGATCGTGAGCGCGGGAGTGTTCACGCCGTTCATGACGCAGGGCCAGGGCTACATGGCGATCGTGATCGCGATGCTCGCGCGCGGGAAACCGCTGTGGGTCGTTTTCGGATCGTTTCTATTCGGGATCTCGCTGTCGATCGCCACGGCGCTGCAGCTGGCCGGAGTGAACATCTCGACTGACATCGTCAACACACTGCCCTTCGTCGCGATCATCGTGGCGCTCCTGATATTTGCGCGCCGCTCCTACCTGCCGCCGGCGCTGTGCCTTCCCTACATGCGGGGCGCAAAGTGAGCGCGTCGCCGCGCCCCTAGGTCAGCGACTGTTCCAGTGGGGCGGCCGTGGCCTCGGCCAGCGCGTCCATTACTGCCTGCGCTCCCGCACCGATGTCCACCGACACTCCAAGGTCAGCCAATCCCCGGCCTAAAGCAGAAACGGCGACCAATGGGTACAGGGACCGAGAAGCCGGTCCCATGTGCCCCAGGCGGAGCAGCTTGTCCTTAAGCTCTCCGTAGCCGCCCGAGAGCTGAACGCCATAGCGCTCGCGCACGTGCGAAAGCACCTCCGGCACCGAGACCGCGGAAGGGGCCCTGACCGCGGTGACGCAATTCGCGGCATAGGACTCACTGCGCGGCCACAGCTCAAGCCCTAGAGCCCGAACACCCGCCCGGCAGGCGCGCGCAGCCCGCGCATGGCAGGAGATCGTTGTCTGAAGGCTCTCCTCCAGAGCCTCAGAAAGCGCGGCGTGAACCCCGCCAACGTCTGCGACGGACGGGGTGTATGGGAACGCCGTGCGGCCTCCCTCGATCCAGCGGAGCTTCCAGTCGAGCAGAGACAGGAAAGAGCTCCGCGGAGCCGCCGGGTTCGCTTCCACGGCCTCCCAGGCCCGCGGGCTCACCGCGATCAGCGACATCCCCGGCGGGCCGGCCAGGCACTTCTGGGGGCCGGCGACGGCCACGTCGATGTGCCAGTCGTCTACCAGCAGCTCGGTGCCACCTAGGGACGAGACGACATCCGCCAGCATCAGCGCGCCGTGGGCGTGCGCCACAAAACCGATCTCGCCCAACGGGTTCTCGACCCCCGACGGCGTCTCGGAGTGGACCACCGAAACGACCTCGATCGGGCCGTGCTCGTCGAGTGCCCGCTGGACCCCGGCGGGGTCGAGGGCCTCGTCGTAAGGCACCCGGACCTCGTAGACCTCGGCTCCGAACTTGCGCAGCCAGTCGCCGAACCAGGAGGCGTAAACGCCCGATACCAGGTTCAGGCAGCGCGTTCCGGTCTGCACCAGACCTCTCGCCGCGGCCTCCAGGCCGAGCACCGCTTCGCCCTGCATCAGAACGACGTCGTTCTGCGTTTGGTAGACCTCGGCCAGTAGCCGCTCGGTCTCCCGGAAGCGGTCCAGAAAAACCGGGTCGTAATCGAAGATGATCGGCGATCCGAGCGCGGAGAGGACGCGGGGGGAGGCCATTGTCGGCCCCGCGGTGAGGGTGAAATCTGGTTGGCGCACGGCGGCTCTCTCCTAGCTACACAGATGGCGCCTGAACGGTCTCCAGCGCGGCCTCGCCGACCGCCATCGCGGCCGCCTCCAGGCCATCGCCCAAGCTCACCTCGACGCCGAAGTCCATGAGTCCACGCCCCAGGGCGCTCAGCCCAACCACGGGTTCGAAGGACCGCGCTGCAATTCCCATGTGGCCGATGCGCACGATCTTGCCGGCTCCTTCGCTGTCCCCCAGGACCACGCCATAGCGTTCGCGCACGTGGCCGCACAGCTGAAGGTCGTCGATCTCATCCGGCAGCGCGATCGCTGTCACACACGGCGATGCGATGTCCGCCGAGCGCGGGAAGAGCTCGAGGCCCATCGCTGCGATGCCGGCGCGACAGGCGGCGGCGGCCCGCTCGTGCCGCCCGAAGTACCTCGGCACCCCGATTTCGAGGACCTCACCGAACGCCGCGTCGACGCCGTACATATCGGAGATGGACGGCGTCAGGGGAAACTTGCCCTGCTCCAGCCACAACTCCTTCCAGTCCAGGAGCGAGAGAATCGAGGCTCTGGGAGCGTCTGGGTTGGCACGCATTGCTCCCCAGGCGTCGTCGCTGACGGTCATGAGCGAGATGCCCGCCGGAGCGCCGAGGCACTTCTGGGAGGCTCCGACACACACGTCGAGCTTCCACTCGTCAGGCCGCAGTGGGACACCGCCGAGGGTCGAAGCGGCGTCAACCAGGGTGAGCGCGCCGTGTTCCTTTGCGATCGGCCCGATCTCTTCAACGGCGGTCAGCGTCCCGCACGGGGTCTCGGAGTGAACGACCGTGACCAGCGAAATGCCGGGGTGCTCATCGAACGCGCGGCGCACGTCGGCCGGATCGACCACGTCCCGGAAGGGCACCTCGATTTCGATCACCTCGGCGCCGAACGAGCGCAGCCACATCCCCATGCCCTTGCCGTAGATCCCGGAGGCCAGGTTCAGGCACCTCATTCCGGGCCATACGAGCGACCGCGCCGCCGCCTCCAACCCGAGCATGCACTCGCCCTGCATCAGGACCACGTCGTGCTGGGTCTCGAGGATCTGCGCGAGGCGGTCCTGCGCTCGGCGGAAGCGCTCGATGAAGAACGGATCGTTGTGGTAGGTGACCGGGGTCGAAAGGGCGCGCAGGGTCTGCGGAGACGCGCTCGCGGGACCGGGGTTAAGCATGAACGCAGGGCCTTCCATAGTCACCTCGCTTCGGTGTGTGATGCTCGCCTTGCGGGTCAGATTAGCCGCTGTTACAATGAACTGTCAACAGTTGACGATGCTCTCCGAGCTAGCAGCGATCGAGCTGAAGACCCCATCCCTTCCCGAAGAGAGCTTCCCGCCGGCCGAGCGATCGGGGACGCGGATGGCGTCCGCCGAGCCCTCGGAATCGCAGATTCGGTCTCCAGCCGGCATCGCCGCCGGCACAGTGCACGAAGCCGAGCCCTCTGAGCCGATCCTGCGCCTGACCGGGATCCGCAAGCACTACGGCGACGTGGTGGCGCTCGACGGCGTCGATCTCTCGCTCGCGCGCGGTGAGTTTCTGGCCATCCTGGGGCCGAGCGGCAGCGGCAAGACCACGACGCTACGCATCGTCGGCGGGTTCGTGGCACCGGACTCGGGTCGCATCGAGCTGTCCGGCCGCGACGTCACTGCGTTGCGCGCGAACCGGCGCGATGTCAATACGGTCTTCCAGAGCTATGCGCTCTTCCCTCACATGACCGTGCGGGACAACGTGGGATACGGCTTGAAGGTCAAGCGCGTCTCTCGCGCCGAGCGCAACGCGCGCATTTCGGAAGCGCTGGCGCTCGTCCAGCTCTCGCATGCCGGCGACCGGCGTCCTGGTGAGCTCTCGGGCGGCATGCAGCAGCGTGTCGCGCTGGCCCGAGCGCTGGTCAACCGCCCGAGCGTGCTGCTGCTCGACGAGCCGCTGGGGGCGCTCGATCGCAAGCTCAGAGACGAGATGCAGCTGGAGTTGCGCGAGATGCAATCCCAGCTTGGGATGACCTTCATGTACGTGACGCATGATCAGGAGGAGGCGCTCGGGATGTCCGACCGCCTCGTCGTGATGCGCGAGGGGCGCATCGAGCAGTCGGGCTTGCCGGCGGCGGTTTATGACAATCCCGCGACCCTGTGGGTGGCTGGATTTGTCGGCGCCAGCAACCGCCTCACCGGAACCGTCCGCGAACTTGGCGAGCTGGTCAGAATGGAGTGCGACTTCGGCTCGATCGTGGGCGCCAAGCCCCACGGCGAACTGCGCGTCGGCGAGCGCGCCACCGCTGTCCTGCGGCCCGAGCATGTCGCCATCACCGACGAGCGCCCCGCCAGCGAGCACAACTCTGTACGGGTCCAGATCCAGGAGGTGCTGAACGTCGGCAGCCAGCTCAGGTGCGTCGCATTTACGCCGGGCGGCCTCAAGCTGTCCGTCTGGCAGTCCCGAATTGACGGCCGAACGTCCGTGCACTCTGGGGAGGAGGCCTGGTTGTCGTGGTCGCCGGAACCGGTCCACGTCTACCCGGATCGTGATGAGCGCGCGTCCCAGAGCCCGCCCTCTTAGAACCGATGCCAACGAGGAGAGAATCATGGATCCCAGAGATCTCGAAGTCGTCGTAACCAGCGGACGTCGAACTTCCAGAAGACAGTTCCTGGGCGCTGCCGGCGCCGGCGCCGGCGCCTTGCTGCTCGCTGCATGCGGGAGTTCGAGCTCGAGCTCCAACACCACCACGAAGGCCGCCGGCAGCCGGACGGCCCTCGCCAAGGGAGGCACGCTCAACCTATGGACGTGGCCCGCCTACTACGCGCCGTCCAACCTGAAGGCCTTCCAGGCGCGCACCGGGACACACCTCAATATCGCCACCTACGACTCAAACGACACCGCTTTCGCGAAGCTCAATACCGCCGGCGGCACGAGCTTCGACATTGTGGTGCCCACCAGTGACTTCGTGCCCGTGATGGCGAGCCACAATCTGCTGGCGAAGCTGGACCACAGCCGCATTCCGTTTCGGTACATAGATCCGAAGCTCCTCGGAAAGGTCTTCGACCCGCACAACGAGTACTCGATCCCCAAGGACTACGGCACGATCGGCGTCATCTACGACCCGGCGGTCGTCAAGCACCCGATCGCCCACTGGCAGGATTTCCTGGACGCGGGCTACAAGCCCGGGATCACCGGCAAGGTGGAGCTCCCGGACGTGCCCGACGAGACCCTGGGGATCGCCCTCTGGGCCGAGGGCAAGGACTGGAACACCGACAACCTCGCCGAACTTCGGCACGCGGCGGACGTGATGAAGGCATTCGCCAAGAACGTCAAGGCGTTCAACGAGTTCGACGTCTCTGGCGTCACCAGTGGAGCCGTCGTGATGGCCATCGTCACCCAGGGCACCGCGCGCCTGATGATGCTGCAGAAGAAGAGCTTGAAGTTCGTGATTCCCGAGCCGCAGAGCGAGCTGTGGGTGGACAACTACTGCATCACCGCCAATGCCCCAGACGTCAATCAGGCGTACTCGTTCATCTACTACATGCTCCAGCCCGCGCACCAGCTCAAGGACTGCGCCTACATCGGCTACCCGACAGCACTACCGGATCTCCAGAAGAAGCTGCCGGCGAACGTGCCGCTCCGCAGCGAGATCTTCATCTCGCCATCGGACTTCGCGCGGCTAGTACCCCACGTCATCCACCCGGCGATCCAGGGCGAAGTCGAGAACCTTTACAGCCAGATCCAGGCCGCAGCCGCCTGACGGCCGCACTTGGAAGCCAGCACCGTCAGCGCAGGAGGCCGGGCCCGCACCGCGTCGGCCGCGTCGGCGTTCGGACGCGCGGTACTCGCGCTTTCGCCCCTGGCGTGGCTGACGATCCTGTTCGTCGTCCCCCTCGGGTTCACGCTCGTCTACGCCTTCGCGCACGCAACCTATGGCGGCGTCCAGATCGGCTTCACCTGGACGAACTTCAAGCAGGCGCTGTCGGGCTTCTACCTGAGCATCTTCTTGCGCACGCTTCGCTTTGCGGCCACGGGGACGCTGCTGTGCTTCGTCGTGGCTACTCCGCTTGCCTATTTCATAGCCAGGAAGATCAAGCGCTGGCGCGGACTATTCATAGTGCTATTGCTGATCCCGTTCTGGACCAGCTTCTTGATCAGGACGCTGGCGTGGGAGACTTTGCTGGCTCCGAACGGCCCGATTCGCGACGCGCTCAACTTCCTGCAGCTGCACCACGGCCTGCTAAACGTGCTCGACACGCCGACTGCCGTGTTCATCGGGATCGTCTACGGCTATCTCCCGCTGATGGCGCTCCCGCTGTACGTGGCCTTTGAGCGCATTCCATCAGAGCTCACCGAGGCCAGCTCGGACCTGGGCAGCGGCCGGCTCGGCACCTTCTTTCGGGTGACCCTTCCGCTCGCTCGCCCCGGCATTGCCGCGGGCTGGCTGCTGACGTTCGTGCCGATGACCGGTGAGTACGTGATTCCGGCGCTGCTCGGCGGCGACAAGGGCGTGCTCATGGGCGGCCTGATCGCCGATCAGTATCTGACGGCTCAGAACTTCGCCCTCGGCTCGGCGATGGCGGTTCTGATCCTCGCGGTGCTGGGCGCGTTCGTGTTCGTGCTGATCCGTGCCACGGGCGGGTTCAAGTTGGTGCCGCAATGAGGCTGCTGCGCGGGCGCTCCTGGCTGAACGGGGCCCTTGCTCTGTGGTCGGCGGCGGTGTTCGTGTTCCTGTTCGCGCCCATCGTCACCGTCGTGGTGTTCTCCTTCAACAAGGGCGTGCTCGGCAAGCAGACGGCGAACTTCACCGGCTTTACCACGTCCTGGTACCCGGAGGCCTGGGGGAACTTCGCGCTCCGCCACGACGTCGGCGTCAGCTTCAAGGCTGCGCTGGGGGTCGCGGTGATCGCGACGGTGCTCGGGACCCTCACCGGATTCACCTTGGTTCGAGGGCGGCCCCGGGCGCTCAGGCTGATCCTCGAAGGGTTGGTCTATCTCCTGCTGATCGTGCCCGAGATCGTGCTCGCGGTGTCGCTGTTACTGTTCTACACCAAGGCCGGCATCTCGCTGGGGCTGCTGCCGTTGGTCGCCGGTCACACGCCGTTTACGATCGCTGTGGTAGCGATCATCGTGCGTTCGCGCGTGGTTGCCCTGGACCGCGCCGCCGAGGATGCCGCGGCGGATCTCGGTGCAGGAGGGTGGCGAACCTTCTGGGATGTGGTCTTTCCGCAGCTGCGTCCGGCGATGTTCGCGGGCGCGATTCTCGCGTTCACGTTCTCCTTCGACGACCTCGTGATCTCGCTGTTCTTGACCACGCCGACGGTGACCACGCTGCCCGTGTACCTCTTCGGGACCGTGCGGCTCGGCGCCCGTCCCGATGTTGATGCGATCGCGGCCATGATGCTGGCCTTCACGCTCACGGTGCTGGTGGTCGCTGGACTCGCCTACCGCTGGCAGGCGCGGCGTTCGGGCGCGCGCCTGGAATTCGGAGAGGTGCTGGCCCCGAACGCCGAAAGCTCGCTTGTGACCGGCGCTCCGTGACCGAGCGGTGGCCCAAGCCGTGAGCAGCGATGAACCCACGGACCACGAGGGAAGGTACGAATGAGCGCCGAGCTACCTGGCATGAAGCTACCGTCGGTGACCGGAATCGCGCCGGCCGACGTCGTGGATGCCCACATGCACGTGGGCGACTTTCCACTGTTCAACGTGCGCATGGATGCCGATACCCTCCGCGCGACCTTTGCGCACTACGGCATCTCAGCCGGAATGGTGTTCCATCCGGACAACCAGTACGTGCGGGAAGTGGTCGACTCCGTCGATGGCGCCTATGGGCTTGTGTGGGCAAACCCACACAGGGAGGGTTTCCTCGAGGAGGCGGTCGAGCTGTTTGACCATCCGCGCTTCCTGGGCGTGAAGCTGCACCCGCTGCTTGACGCCTACCACCCCAACGACCCGGCGCTCCACCCGTTGATCCAGGAGCTCATAGCGAGGGACATGCCAGTCCTCATCCACTGTGGCCACCCCATCTTCACCCTGCCGTGGAGCATCGAGGAACTGGCCGTGTCTTTCCCGGACGCGAAGGTCATCCTGGGGCACATGGGCCACGGCAATATCGTCTACATCAATGGCGCGATCGATGTCGCACAGCGCAATGCGAACGTTTATCTGGAGACATCCGGGATGCCCATGCACACGAAGATCACAGAGGCGATCGACCGAGTGGGAGAGCACAAGGTGATGTACGGGTCCGACGCTCCCTTCCACGAGGTCGGGGTCGAGATCCGCAAGGTCCAGGTCTCCGGCCTCGGTCCGGAGATGCTCGACCGCGTGCTGGCGAAGAACGCGCGCCTGCTGTTCTTCGGCGACGAAGAGGCCTCTGCGCCAGTGCACCGCTGACGGCCTAGACCGGGACGGCCGCCGGATCGCTCGACCGCCGGCGCGGTGGCGCGCCGCGCGCTCAGCGCCCAGAAATCATCCGCACGAACACCCCCGGCGGGTCGCGGAAGCGGACGTTTACGACCTTTGTCTCCATATAGCTCAGCAGCTCCTCGCGGGATTCCTCGCGGCCGATGCCGCTGTCCTTGGTGCCCCCAAACGGCGTGCCGAAATAGTGCTTGGCGCTGTCATTGACCCACACATATCCCGCGTCCAGGCGCTCGGCAACCTGGTGGGCGAGGTCGAGATCGTGGGTCCACACGCTCGCGGTGAGACCAAGGTTCACCCCGTTTGCCAGCGCGAGCATCTCCTCGTAGTCGCCCCACGGGAGCACCGACAGAACAGGTCCGAAGATCTCCTCTTGGGCGATGCGCATAGTCGGCTTGACGTCCGCGAACACGGCCGGCGTCAGGAAGTAGCCGCCAACGGGCGCGCCTTCAGGGTGTTCGCCGCCGGTGACCAGCGTCGCGCCCTCGCGCATGCCCGTTTCGAGGTAGCCGGCAACGCGATCGCGCTGGTTTGCGCTCACCAGCGGGCCCATGTCCGTTGCATCCTCGTACGCGACCCCCACGGTGTATTCCCGTAGGCGCTGCGCCGCTCGCGAGACGAACCCGTCGTAGATCGCGCGGTGGACGAGCACGCGCGAGTTCGAACCGCACGACTGGCCCTGGCAGACGTTGAAGTTCATGCCGAAGATCGCGCCCTCGACGGCCTCGTCGATCTCGAAGTCGGGGAACACGACCATCGCGTTCTTTCCTCCCAGCTCAAGCGATATGTGCTTGACGTGTCCCGATTCCGCAGCCCGCCGCTGGATCGTCAGCGCGGTGGGAACGGAACCCGTAAAGGCGATTCGCTTGACCCCGTCGTGGGTCACGAGCGCGTCACCCACCTGCGCCCCGCCGGTGACGATGTTCACCACCCCGGGCGGAAAGGCCTCCGCGAACGACTCGGCCAGCACGAGCGCGGCCGCCGCTGCCGGTGGGGCCGGCTTCATCACGATCGTGTTGCCAGCGATCAGCGCCGGCAGCGGGCGCGTCGCCGCGAACATGACCGGATGGTTGAAGGCCGTGATCCGACCCACGACGCCGTATGGCCGGTACGAGGTGTAGTGGAGGTTCCCGGCCGATCCGGGGATCACCTCTCCCGTCAGCCAGCGCGCCAACTGCGGCCAGCCCCTCAGGTATGGCAGCACCAGGTCGATGTCCACCCGCATCGCCCGGACCGGATTGCCGGACACGATCGCGTCGATAACCGCCAGCTCCTCGCGGTGGCTCTGCAGCAGCTCGGCGAAACGCTGGAAGCAGGCGCCGCGCCCGTCGACCCCGAGCGCCTCCCACGCCCCCTGCGCCTCGCGGGCAGTTTCGACCGCGCGCTCGACGTCGGCGCCGGTCGCGCTGGGCACCGCGCCGACGACCTCGCCGGTGGACGGGTCGACCACCGCGGACGTGGTTCCATCGCTGGCGTCCACGAACTTGCCGCCGACGAGCATCTTGAGGTCTCGCCCGCGGAGGTATCGAACGACGGGGTCGGGCACGGTATTGCTGGCGATCTGGCCGCGATGCATTGAAAATCTGCGCCTGACACACTATCGTCTGTTGCCGAGTGTTGACAGCCCACAGAAGCGGTGTGAGCCGCAGATCACCCGATTATCGGGGCCTCGGGCGGACAATGCGATCGTCCCCCCGCAAGTCCCTTTCCGCTTGCGGGCCCTGTGCATTCAACGTACTGCTGGTGGCTAGATGAGCGCAACCAGATATGTCGCCGCCACACGACTTGAGAACCGCACGCTGCGCGAGCAGGTGGCAGACCATCTGCGGGAGGAGATTCTTTCCAGCCGGCTCGCGCCAGGGGTCGAGCTGAGCGAGGTCGCGCTGGCGCGTTCGCTTGGGATCAGCCGGGGCCCGCTGCGCGAGGCCTTGGGTCAGCTGGCTGCGGAGGGACTGGTCACGATCGTTCCGCGCCGCGGGGCGGTGGTCAAGCGTCTCACGCGCCAGGAGTTCATCGACGCCTACCAGGTGCGTGAGGCGCTGGAGTCGCTGGCGATCAAGCTCGCGGTGCCGCGCCTGAGCGAGCGCGAGAAGGGGGAGCTTCACCGGATGGCGGAGCAGATGGAGCGGGCCGCGGCGAAGGCCAACGCGGATCGCTTCTTCGAGCTCAACCGCCAGTTCCACGCTCGCCTGGTGCGCGCCTCGGGCAACAGCAAGCTGGAGGAGGTGCACAGCCAGCTGGTGGCGCAGATGGGGCGGCTGATGAAGCAGTCGGTGCAGCTGCGCGGGGGCATCGAGCAGTCCGCGGCGGAGCACCGAGCGATTCTCGAGGCGGTCGATGCCGGCGACCCGGAGCGGGCCGCCCAACTGTTGGAGGATCACATCGAGGTGCCCCAGCGCGTGCTGCGCTCGCTCGCCGCACAGGAGATTTTCGAACAGGAGGAGGTGGCCTCCAGCGATGCCTAAGCCGCTCCAGTTCGGCGTCAACCTCAACAACCGCGAGCCGCTGATCGCGCCGGACTACGACCTCCAGGCTCTGCTCGAGCTCTCCGAGCGGGTGGAGGACCTCGGCTTCGACTCGGTGTGGGTGGGGGACAGCCTGTTCTCCAAGCCCCGCTATGAGCCGATGACGCTGCTCGCCGCGATCTCGCAGCGAACGCAGAAAGTCCGCCTCGGTACCGCCTGCCTCGTGACCTCGATGCGCAACCCCCTGTACACAGCCCTCGAATGGGCGACGCTCGATGCGATTTCGGGCGGCCGCATGATCCTCGGCCCATGCATGGGCAACCCCGAGGAGGGCGTCAAGCGGGAGTTCGCTGCGCTGGGGCTGCCGTTCTCGGACCGGGCGACGGTGTTCGAGGAGGGGCTAGAGGTCATCAACGAGGTCTTCAGGACCGGGTCGACCAGCTTCAAGGGCACTTACTACGCCTTCCACGAGGTCGCCTTCCACTCGGGCACGGAGATGGCGCCGCTAGCGCCACAGCAGAGCTCGCCCCCGATCTGGATCGTCTCAAACCCCCGCCTGGTCGGCGACAAGCCCACCGAGAAGATGCGGGCGATCATGGAGCGCGCCTGCGACCGCATCATCCGGCTCGGCGACGGCTGGATGACCTGCTGCAGGGCGCAGCACCCTGAGGAGCTGACCGAGCAGATCGGCTATCTGACAAAGGCGGCGGCCCGCCGCGGGCGCGACTTCGACGACTACACGGTCGCCTACCAGGTGACGATGAATATCGGCGAGTCGGCGGACGAAGCCCGGAGCGCCTTCGGCGACTACATCTCGAAGTACTACCCGGAGCTCTCGCGCGCGATGGACCTCTCGAACTGGGGCCCGGTGGGAACGCCCGGGGACATCGCCGCGTGGCTGCGGGAGTTCCACGGCCGGGGCGTCAGCCACTTCATCTGCCGCTTCGGGGCGATCGATCAATTCGGGCAGGTCCAGCGCTTCGCGGACGAGGTGCTGCCTGCCTTCCAGACACAGGAAGTGAGGTGAGGAGATGAGCGTGAGCGAGGCAGTGCGGAGCCCCGACGAGGAGGCCGTGCGCAAGGACGCCGAGCTCGTGGTCGACGTGTGCATGTCGGTCGAGAAAGACGACGTGGTGACGATCATCTGCGACGATGAGCACGACGAGCAGGCCCATGTAGTTGCCGAGGTGTGCGTCGACCGCGGCGCCTGGCCGGTGATCATGAACAACGAGACGCAGGTCCGGCGGGGGCGCGCGGACACGCATTTCCCGATGGTCCCGCCGCGCAACCTCCACGAGGCGATGGTCCACTCGGACGAGATCATCATCATCACCAACCTGGAGTGGGCAAACCGGTTCGCGCACGTGCCCGCGGTCAAGGCATCGTGCGAGAACGACGCCAAGATCGCCTCGGTCGAGCCCGGCATGGGCAGCTGGGGGCTCACCGTCGAGGGGCTCCACCGCGCCCAGCAGCGCGCCTGGGACGCGATGGCCGCGCTCGAGGGCGTGGAGACGGTCAGGGTCACCTCGCCCAAGGGCTCTGACTTCACGGTCACGATCAAGGGCCGTCCCGCACTCGAGGTCACCTCGATCAAGAAGCGCGGCCAGATGATGGGGCCGCTGCCGCTGTGGGCGGAGGTGGCCTTCGCCGCGGTGGAGGACAAGACCGCGGGCACGCTGGTCGTGGACGGCGTCATGCTCGGCATCGGTCTGAAAGGCCAGGTAACCGAGCCGATCACGTGGACGATCGAGAACGGGAGGGCTGTCCGGATCGAAGGCGGCGAGGATGCGCGCCGGCTGCGCGAGGTGATCGAGGGGGTCGAGAACGCCGACGTGATCGGCGAGTTCGCCTTCGGCGTGAGCGAGGTGGCCCCGTTCGGGACCCCATCCGAGAAGGGCCGGGTGGGCACGGTCCACTGTGCTCTGGGCGACAACCATCTGGCCTATCCCGGCGGGCAGAACGTGTCCTCGCTGCACCTCGACGGCGTGGTCTTGGACGCGTCGCTCGAGATCGTCGACAACGGTCGCTTCATCCTCAAGGACGGCCAGTGGGTGCTGTAGAACGGGAGGCCGTCAAGACCGTCAACCTGGAGGACGTCGAGCGAATCCCGCTGCCTGGCGGCAGCTGGAGCAGGATGGTCCTCAACCAGAAATCGCTGGGGGCGAACTCCTCCTCGCTCGGCTACTCGGTCTTCACCCCGGGCTGCGTGACCGCGATGGTCGCGCACGAGACCGAGGAGGTGGCCTATGTCGTCGCCGGGTCCGGCGAGCTCCGGCTCGACGGGGAGAGCATGCCCTTCGCCGCGGGTCAAGGGGTATTCGTCCCCGCGGGCGTGTGGCACGCGGTGGCCAACACGGGCGCGGAGGAAGTGGTGATGGTCTTCGGCTTCCCGCACCCCGACTATCCGCCCACGGAACGGAGGGAATCATGATCTTCTGGCCGGCGCACATGTGCGCCGCTCGGGCTTGCCGCGCGCTCGGCATCCAGCCTCGCCCTTTTGCGCGACGCCCGAGTCGTCCGGCTGGTCCGCACATGTGCCGACCGGCCGGCCGGAACATGTTCCGGCCGGAACACCTAATTGGGAGTGGTCCATGAGCGTGTCGGTCGACCAGGACCGCCGGCTGATCGAGGAGGTCGCCTGGGCCTGTCGCATCCTCGCCACCTTCGGCTACGAGGACCTCACGCTCGGGCACGTCAGTGCGCGCGCCTCGGACGACAGCACGATCTACATCAAGCGCAAGGGCGTCGCGTTGGGCGAGGTCGCGCCCGAAGACATCCTGACCGTGGATCTACGCAACTACGAGAGCAATGGCGCCAAGGGCATGCACCTCGAGACCGTGCTCCACACCGAGGTCTACAAGCGCCGGCCCGACGTGCGCGCGGTTGTGCACGGCCATCCGACCTACGCGACGGCCTTCGGCGCGACCGACGCCGAGTTCGCCTATCTGACGCACGACAGCGTGTTCTTCATTGACCGGATCGCGACCTACGACGGGGTGCCCGACCTGATCATCGACGAACAGCAGGGGGCGGCGGTGGCAGAAGCGCTTGGCCTTGGCACCGTGCTCTTGCTGCGCAACCATGGCGTGCTCGTGGCCGAGCGCGACCTACGCTGGGCGGTGCTCGCGAGCGCGCTACTCGAGCGGACGCTGCAATTGCAGGCGATCGCCTCCTCGATCGGGCAGCTGCATCCCATCCCCGACCGGCTGCTGCACGGGATCCACGCCGTCAAATACCAGTCGGATTTCGCCGCGGAGTACTGGGACGCCTGGGTACGGGCGCTGCGCCGCGGCGGGCTGGCTTTCGGGATGCCCGAGGAGAGCTAGAGGCCGCCACGGCAATGGATCTGACGCTGACGGTCAACGGCCGTGAGCTGCGGGCCGAGGTCGAGCCCCACGAGCTGCTGCTCGATTTCCTGCGCGACCGCCTCGGGCTGACCGGAGCGAAGCGATCCTGCGACGTGCAGGTGTGCGGGACGTGCACCGTGCTGGTCGACGGCGCGCCCGTGAGCGCCTGCAGCTACCTCGCCGCCGACGCGCATCAAAAGGAGGTCCTGACGATCGAGGGCTTCGCGCAGATGCAGGAGTTCGAGCGCTTCGAGGACGCCTTCTTGCGGCACGCCGCGCTTCAGTGCGGCTACTGTACTCCCGGCCTGCTGCTCACGATCAAGAGTCTGCGCGACAACGGCGAGCTCTCAAACGAGGCGGAGATCCGGCATGGGCTCGACGGCAACCTCTGCCGCTGCACCGGGTACCGCTCGATCCTCGAGGCGGCGCGGGAGTTGGCGGCGTGAGCCCGCGGGAGTCCAGCGCTTGACCGTCGTCGAACGCCCCACACTCGCCGAGGTAGGCGCCTCGGTGCCGCGCAAGGACGGCCGCGAGAAGCTCTCGGGCCAGGCGCAGTACGTCGGCGACATGGAGGTCGCGGGCATGCTTCACGGCAAGATCCTGCGCAGCCCCACAGCCCACGCCAAGATCACCTCGATCGACACCAGCGCCGCACAGGAGATGGAAGGCGTCGCCGCGGTGCTCACGGGCGATGACCTCCAGGACATCGAGCCGTACTACGGGCACGCCATCAAGGACCGCCCGATCGTCGCCCTGGACCGCGTCAGGTTCGCCGGCGAGCCCGTGGCCGCGGTCGCCGCCGTGAACGAGGCGACCGCCGAGGCGGCGATGCGGGCGATCGAAGTCGAGTACGAGGAGCTGCCGGTGCTCGGGACGCTCGAACAAGCCCTCGCCGCGGATGCACAGCGGTTGCACGATCGCCGCCCCAAGATCGGGCTCTTCCACGGGCTCGGCGATCTCGGCGAGCAGCAGGGGAACGTGTGTTACCGGCACACCATCTCCGCCGGCGACATCGATCGAGTGCGAAAAGAAGCGGCGATCACGGTCGAGGGCACCTACACCTTTCCCGCCGTCTACCAGTACGCGATGGAGACCCACGCCACGATCGCCCACTACCACGGCGACGGGGTGACGCTGTGGGCCAACTGTCAGCACCCCTTCCTGGTCCAGGCGGAGATCGCCGACCTCTTCGGGCTCCAGGTCGGGTCCGTCCGCATCATGGTCCCCTACCTGGGCGGCGGATTCGGGTCGAAGTCCTACACGAAGATGGAGCCGCTGACGGTCGCGCTGGCGCGCAAGGCGGGCCGCCCCGTGCGGATCGTCAACCGCGTCGAGGAGTCGATGGTCACGACGCGTCGCCATGGCATGCGCTGCTGGATGCGGACGACGGCGGGCGCGGACGGGACGCTCCTTACCAGGGAGGTCCACTTCTGGCTGGACACGGGCGCATATGCCGACAACGGGCCGCGCGTCACCGCGACCGCGGCCGACGCGGCGCCCGGCCCGTACCGCTTCGAGGCCGCCGACGTTCAGGGCTACTGCGTTTACTGCAACACGCCGCCCTCTGGGTCCTACCGTGCCTTCGGCGCCACCCATCTGCAATGGATCGGCGAGTCGCAGGTCGACGAGGTCGCACGCCGCGCGGGCCTGGACCCGGTGCGACTCCGGCGCCGCTGCCTGGCCGTGCCCGGCGAGCCCGTGCGCCCCGACGGCACCGGCAAGCCGCTGGACGCGGATCTCGTGGGCGATGTCGAGCAGGCCGCGGCCGCCGTGGGATGGGACGAGCCGCGGCGGCCTTGGCGCGGCCGCGGCGTGAGCGTGGGGCTGCTCGCGGCCGGAGCCCACCCCGTGTCGCGAGCCTCCGTGCGGCTCTCTTCGGACGGTTCGGTGGATGTGTATGTCGGCACCACAGAGCTTGGCCAGGGGCCGCGCACCGTTATGGCCCAGATCGCCGCCGAGGAGCTCGGTGTCTCCAGCGGGCTCGTGCACGTCCACGGCGCGGACACCCGGTTCACGCCGTACGACCGCTCGACGGGGGCGAGCCGCTCCACCACGGTCGCCGGCCTGGCGGTCAAGCGGGCCGCGGACGCGGTGGCGCAGCGGCTGAGGGAGACGGCGGGGGAAGTCTGGGACGTCGACCCGACGCTGGTGGACTTGGTGGACGGTCACGCGGTCTTCTCCGGGGAGGAGATCACGTTTCCCGACCTGATCGCCAAGCGCTTTGGCTTCCGCGGCGGGGAGATCATCGAAGGTGGAGAGGTCAGGCCGACGGGTGGCGACACAGGTTCGTATGCCGAGGGGCCTCACTTTTGGGAGGTCTGCGTGGCCGGCGCCGAGGTCGAGGTCGATCCCGACACCGGGATCATCGACGTGCTGCGGACCGCGACGATCGCCGACGTGGGCAAGGCCATCAATCCCCAGCTGATCGAGCGGCAGGACGAGGGCGCCACGCTGCAAGGCGTGGGCAATGCGCTGTTCGAGGAGATGCGGCTGGTGGATGGGCTGGTGACGAACGACAACCTGCTCGAGTACCGCGTCCCGCGTGTCGCCGACCTCCCCAAAAGGATGCGCTCGATCATCGTCGAGAACGAGGACGGCCCCGGCCCTTATGGCGCCAAGGGCTGTGGCGAAGGCGCCTTCGCCGCCGTTCCGGCGGCGATCGTCTGCGCGCTGGCCGACGCCGGAGTGCCCATGCAGGAGCTGCCGCTGACTCCGGAGCGCGTCTGGCGACGGATCCAGGAGTTGTCGAAGTCAACCCCCTAAGAGGAAGAGAGCTATGACTGAACTGAGCCGCGCGACCGTTCTCGGTACCGGAACCATGGGTCCCGGCATGGGCGCCGTTCTCGCCCGCGCCGGGCTGCAGGTGACGCTGTTCGACGTCAATCCCGAAGCGCTCGAGCGCGCGCAGGGGATGGTGGGGATGGTCGAGGGTGTGCTTGACCGCCTGGAAGTGCCCAAGCGCGACGGCGGTGGGGTGAGCTACGAGAGCGAACGCGCCGCCGCGCTAGACAGCACCGACGTGGTGGCCGAGGCGATCCCCGAGCAGCTCAAGCTCAAACGGCAGACCTTCCTGGAGATCGAGGACGAGATCTCGCCCGAGACGATCATCGCTTCCAACACCTCGGGCATCCCGGCGACCAAGCTGGCGCAGGGCCTTCAGCGGCCGGAGCGCGTGATCGGATGGCACTGGTCCAACCCGCCGCACCTGATCCCCATGAACGAGATCATTCCCGGCGAGCAAACCTCGCCCGAGGTGACGAACGCAATTCAGCAGCTGACACGACGGATCGGCTACCACCCGGTCACGCTCAAGAAGGAGGTCCCGGGGTTCGTGGAGAACCGCGTGCTTTACGCGATCATGCGAGAGTGCCTGGCGCTCGTCGACGAGGGCGTCATCGACCTGGAGGGTCTTGACCTCAACGTCAAGTGGGGCATCGGCTACAAGCTCGCGGTGGTTCCCCCGATTCAATTGCTCGACATGGCGGGCCTCGACATCTACACGAGCGTTGCCGGCTACCTGAACCGCGATCTCTCCGACGAGAAGGGCGTCTCGAAGACGGCCGCCGACCTCAAGGACAAGGGGCGGCTGGGAATCAAGACCGGCGGGGGTTTCTTCGACTACACGCCCGAGCGGATCAAGGAGCTGCAGCAACAACGCGCCGCCGCGCTGGTGGCGGTGAGAAAGGCGCTTGACTGAAATGGCAAAGGCAACTCGAGTGCGACTGCTCGACAGCGGCACGCTGGTCATCGATCAGTCGCACATCACGTGGAACATCGGCTGCGGGACGCCCGTCCGCTTCCCGGTCTACAGCGTGCTGATCGAGCACCCCGACGGACTGTTCATGTTCGACACCGGTTACGACCTCGAGCTGGTCAATGCGGTGCTGCCCTTTGAGCTGCCCGAGCAGACGCCGGAGCAGACCGTCCCCGCTCAGCTCGCCAAGTGCGGCTTCAAGCCCGAGGAGATCGACGCAGTGATCAACTCGCATCTGCACTTCGACCACTGCGGCGGCAACAAGCATCTCGTCAACGCCACCACCTTCCTGCACCAGGACGAGCTGCGGGAGGCGCGCACGCCCGAGCCGTTCGAGCGCCTGGGCTATGGAGACAAGAGCTTCGACCATCCGAACGCCAAGTTCGAGCTGCTGGACGGCGACCTCGAGTTCGCCGACGGGATCCACCTGTTCCATACGCCCGGTCACACGATCGGGCACTACTCGATGCTGCTGGAGCTGGAGGGGGGCCGCCCGCTGCTGTTCATGGCTGACGTCTCGTACACGGCGGCGGCATATGCCAGCGACCTACAGGCAGGCTTCCACATCGACCCGGTCGCCGGAGTCCGCTCCATCCGGCGCATCAAGCGCTTGGCCAAGGAGTGGGGGGCCGATGTCATCTTCACCCACGACGCCGAGGCCTTCCGGGGCTACGCGCTCGCCCCCGAGACGTTCACGGGCAGCGGAGTGCTGTCGGCCGCTGGAGGTGCCCAGTGAGGCTCGAGGGACGGGTGGCGATCGTCACCGGCGCAGCCCAAGGAATCGGCAGGGCGATCGCCAACAAGCTCCACGAGGAGGGGGCCAGCATCGCCGCCGTCGATCTCAACGGCGAGGGCGCCGGCAAGGTGGCCTCCGAGCTCGACGGTCTCGCCATCCACGCGGACATCTCGAGCGAGGGCGACGCGAACCGAATGGCGCGTGAGACGCTCGACCGCTACGGCAAGATCGACGTGCTCGTCAATGCGGCGGCGATCGTGCCCTTCGTTAGCTGGGACGAGGTCAACTTCGCCTACTGGCGAAAGATCATCTCGGTCGACCTGGACGGCGCCTACCTGGTCTCGCGGGCAGTGGAGCGCCCGATGCGAGGCGCCGGCTACGGACGGATCGTGCAGATCGCCTCGAACGCCTTCCTGGCCGGGACACCGAACATGGGCCCTTATCTGGCGGCAAAGGGCGGGGTGGTTGGGCTCACCCGGGCGCTTGCCACGGAGCTCGGCAAGTACGGGATCACCGCCAACGCAGTCGCCCCCGGGATCACCCGCACGGAAGGCGTCCTCGGCACGCCGCACGCGGAAGCGTTCGATTTTGTGCAGTCGCTGCAGGCAATCCCCCGGCATGCGCTGCCGGAGGACATCGCGCCGGTGGTGGCGTTCCTTGCCTCCGAGGAGTCGGGCTGGATCACCGGCCAGGTAGTGGTGGCCGACGCGGGGCACGTCCGCGACTGATGGCGGTGGCGGTGACAAGAGCGGGGGCCATCCTGGCGGTCGCGGATTTCGCGCGCTCGCTCGCGTTCTACCGCGACCGACTCGGGTTCGAAGTGGAGGCACTGTACGAGGACCCTCCGTACGCGACTTTGACTTGCACTGGCACGCGGCTGTCGTTGGCGGAGCAGGGGCATCGCGCCGAGGACCGTCCGGGTGTGGATCTGCTCGCGCCTGCCGATCCCTCGCGGCTCGCGGCGATCCTGGTGCTCGAGGTCGAGGACTGTCTGCGGGCCCATGACCAGCTGAGCCAGGCCGGAGTGCCGTTCCTGGCTGAGCCCTACTCGCCTCCGTGGGGGGGCCACCGCTGCTTCGCGGTCGACCCCGACGGCAATCTGATCGAGCTGGAGCAACCGGCTTGAGAGCGGTCAAGCTCGTCGGAACCGAGGCCGTCGAGGTACAGGACGCGCCGGCGCCGCGACTCGAGAGCGACACCGATGCCGTCGTGCGCATCACGCACACCGCCATCTGCGGCGCGGATCTGCTCCCCTACCACGGCCATACCCCGGGGTTCGAGCTGGGCACCACGCTCGGGCACGAGTTCGTAGGAGTGGTCGAGTCCGCCGGAGACGGCGTACGCTCGCCCGCGCCGGGTCAGCGAGTGGTCAACACGAGCATGACCTCGGATGGAACGTGCGTCCACTGCCGCGCCGGCAGGACGACGCAGTGCGCATCGCGCGCTCTTTTTGGGTACTCAGGTGTTTACCCGCGGCTCGATGGCGGGCAAGCCGACCTGGTGCGTGTGCCGCGGGCCGACCGCTGCCTGTGGCCGGTTCCGGATGGCGTCTCGAACGAGGACGCGGTTTTCGTCGCAGACATCCTGCCCACCGGGATGGTGGCCGTAGAGAAGTGCTCGCTTGGGCTGGGAGAGCTCGTCACCGTTCTGGGCTGTGGGCCGGTCGGGCTGATGGCGGTGATCTGTGCCAGTGCCTCCGGGCAGCGGGTGATCGCGGTCGATGGGGTTCCCGCGAGGCGCCAACTGGCCGAGTCGCTCGGCGCCTGCGCAGTCGACCCCAATGGTGCGGCCGATGCGGTTTCCGCGGCGACGGGAGGCCTCGGCGCTGACGCAATTGTCGAAGCCTCCGGTTCTGCGGCCGCCATGACCTCTGCACTTGGACTCGTGCGACCACAGGGCGTGGTGTCGGTCGTGGGGGCGCACTTCGAGCCCGACTTCCCTCTCAACAACGCCACGATGTTCGAGAAGGAGATCACCCTCACCTTCGCGATTGGGAACCCCAGCCGCGACCGAGAGCGGCTGCTGAGGATGATCGAGGACGGTGTGCTGCGGCCGTCGGCCGTGATCACAGATACGCTGCCGCTCGACGATGCCTCCGCCGCCTACCGGGCGTTCGACACGCGCGAGGCGACGAAGGTCGTACTTACGACGTGATCGCTCAGCGTGAGGTACTCGCGGCGGTCGACGCGCGAGCCCCGCTGGTTGGCGAGGTGATGCGATTCGTGCACGCCCACCCGGAGCTTGGCCACGAGGAGCACGAGTGCTCGCGCTACCTCTGCGAGGCGCTCGCCCGTGCCGGCCTCGAGGTCGAACCGGGCGTCGGCGACATTGCGACCGCCTTCCGTGCCGTTCTGCGCGGGGTGCGTCCCGGCCGCTCGGTGGGCCTGGTGTGTCTGTATGACGCTGTGCCCACCCTGCGCGACGACGGTCGCGTCGAGCCGGTGCATTCCTGTGGCCACGGGCCGATCGCTGGTGGCGTCGTCGCGGCCGCCGCGGCGCTGGCCGACCTCCGTGACGAGCTCGGCGGCGTCGTCACGGTCATGGGTTGTCCCGCGGACGAGATCCACGCGCCGGGTACCGTCGAGCGCGGCGGCGGTAAGGCGCTCACCGTCGAGGCCGGCTTCTGGGACGACGTCGATGCGGCACTGTACGCGCATCCCGAATTCGTCGATACCGTCTCGCTCCAGTCGCTGTGGATGCGCCGCGACCGCCTGACCGTGTTCGGCTCGCGCTCGCTCAGCGGCGCCGACCAGGCGCCGCTGAGCGCCGCTCGCGCCGCCATCGACGCCGAGCGCCCCGGCGAAGTCATGCTCGAGCGGCTCGTCTTGGATGGCGACGTCGAGGAGGGAACGGCGTTGGGGGTGCAATGCACGTTCCTGTTCTGGGGCTCGAGCGAGCAGGTGCTCGAGGAGCGCGCCGCCGAGGTCCGTGCGCGGCTCCCCGGCAAGTGGCAGGAGGGCCCGCTCTACCAGGGCGTGGCGCCGGATCCCCAGCTAACCGCCGCTGTGGCGGACGCCTTCCACGCGATTGACCGCCGGTTCGTAGACGATCCACAGCCGCTGCCGTTCGCGACCGACTTCGGAAACATCTCCCGGCGCACTCGCGCCGCGCTGATTGGCGTCGGGCGCGAGGGCGGCTGGGCTTTTCACACGGACCAGGGCGCAAAGGAGTTCGCGTCAGACGACGGCGAGCAGGCAGGACTTACGATTGCGCGGGTGCTCGCGCTTGCGGCCGCACGGCTGAGCGAGTCCGCCTGACGGCGAAATGCTCGCGGTGAGACCGCGGGCGCCCGTCGTCCCAGCGCGTCGTCGTCATCGGCTCTATGGCTGCCATGCCGGCGATCAGCCCCCGAGCGCACTTGGATCGGCCGGCACGTCCACCGCGTACTGCTCGAGCACTTCGAGCGGCACGACCTCGAGCGCCCGCTCGTGAGTCGCGGCCAGGACCACGTATGCCCCCGCGCCCGCCTCGTGCGCGCGCAGCCAGTTGGCGGCGACCACGCACCAGCGATCGCCCGGCTGGAGTCCCGGAAACCCGTAGGTGGGGGCGGGGGTGATGAGGTCGTTGCCGATGGTCCGCTGGTGGTCGAGGAACTCGGCGCTGACGACCGCGCAGATGGTGTGACTGCCGATGTCCTCGGGACCGGTGCGGCAGCAGCCGTCGCGGTAGAAACCGGTTAGGGGCTGGGTGCCGCAGCTCTCGAGCGGGCCGCCAAGCACGTTGCGCTCCGCCATCAGGCCAGTATGACGTGTGCTCGCGGTCCGGCGTAAGGCGCGACTCGGGGTCCGGGGTCGCGGGCCCTCTTGCGCACTGCGGGCGTTCCGTCTGACCCGCGCGGGCGCCGTCTTGGATGTTTACCGCGCTATTCGCGGGAAACATCCAAGCGTCCGGCCCATCGCCAGGTGTTGACAAATGTCAACGCACCTCCGTACGCTGAGCTCGTGGAGTATCGCTTCGGCCTGCTGCTCGAGCGCCTCCGCGGCGCCGGTCAAGCCGCGCGTGTGGCCGACCGGTGTGGAGGTGTAGCGGTGCGTGAGCGCGACGGGGTTCCGGTCGCCGAGGTCGTCCGGTCGGCTGCGACGTTGGCCGACGCTGTGCTCGACGCGATCCGGGAGGTTGAAGGCGCCGAGGCGGAGTGGCGGGTGGTGCGGGTCGAGCCCGACGAGCTGGTGAGTGCCGCGGCGATCGCACGCCGCCTGGGTCGGACGCGCCAGAGCGCGGCGCAGCTGATCGCCGGCCGTCGCGGACCCGGGGGGTTTCCCGCGGCGGCGGTGTGGGTGGAGGGCGCAGCGCGCCTGTGGCGCTGGAGCGATGTCGCCGAGTGGTGCTCGGTGGCCGTTGAGCGCGCGCCCCCGGTCGATCGTTCGGCAGCCGAGTTTTTGGCGATGCTCAACGGGGAGTTGCAGGCGCGACGGCATCGCGAGCGACTGGCGGCGTTGGCGGCTCCCGGGATCGAACCAGGCAGCGAACGGTTCGCAGTCGAGGCAGCCTTTCCGGACCTCGGCCAGGGGCGGCGCTGGCGCGGCGCAGCGGCCGAGCTGCCGGGCGGCGCCGCGACCTCGCCCCGCCATCCGACAGGCGGTCCGCGTCCCGCTCGGTGACGACGGGTCTCCGGTCGGGCCGTCTTGGGTTGATCTCCGCCTACCTGCCGCTGTTCGCTGTGCGGCCCGCCCGCCGACTGGTGGTCACATCGCTGCTCGGTCGCCTCTCGACCGGCGCCTATCCGATCCCGCTGATCCTGCTTATCCAGGGCACTACGCATTCCTACGCGCTTGCCGGTGCGGCCGAGGCGACCAATCTGGCGGCCGGGGCCCTCACCGGGCCGAACCGTGGGCGGATGCTGGATCGCTTCGGATCCAGGCGAGCCATCCCGCCGATCGCCGTGGTCCGAGCGGTGGCGATCGGCGCGCTGTGGCCAGTCGCCTATACCCACGTGAGCCGGGCGAGCCTCGTGGTCGCTGCGGTGGCCGGGATTGCCGCGCCGGCCCTGCCCACAGCCATGCGCCTGCAATG